>NZ_JBVHXT010000021.1:0-153295 GCF_055569255.1 Streptomyces sp. NPDC029296 | reverse complement strand
GTGATGACCGGAGACGGGGTATCAACATATCTGGCGTTGACTTTTGGCACGCTGTTGAGTTCTCAAGGAACGGTCGCTTCCTTTGTACTCACCCTGTCGGGCTTTCCTCCGGGCGCTTCCCTTCGGTCTTGCGTTTCCGACTCTATCAGATCTTTTCTCGATCCGATTTCCTCGGTGCTTTCCAGGTTCTCGCTCTCGCGTTTCCCTTTCCGGCGGTTCCGACTCTATCAGATCCTTTCGGCGTCCGATTCCCTGTCGGCGGGATTGTCTCGGGGCTTTCGGCTTTCGCCGTCCGCCCTTTCGACATTCACTACGTTAGCCGATTCCCTCGGAGTCTCATAATCGAGTCTCGCGAGTTCGAATTCGGGCGCGCGAGCGCGCCGGAAACGACCCCGTCTGAGGGGGTGGAGCTAGGTAGTGGGTTGGCCGCTCCGGCTGCAGGCATACGCCGTACCCGGTTCAGCGGCTCGGGCCACATTACGCACCTCGGCCCGCCGCGTCAACCCCGGCGGCGCCTCGGCACGTGGGCCCGGTAGGGACTGACGGTGGGGTCGTCCGCCACCCAGTAGCGCCAGGGGTGGAGGTCGCCGTCGCCGCCCTCGCCCGCGACGCCGGTGCGGGGGCCGCTGCGTACCTGGTCGGAGGGGACCGGTGTGCCGGTCAGTATCCGCAGCGGGGTCTCGTTCGGGGCGCAGGCGTCCGTGCCGTCCAGGGCCCGGTCGACGCCGAGGGCCGTCGCGAGGCGGGCGGGTCCCTTGGCCAGTTCCTTGTCGTTCCTGGCCGAAAGGCGTCGCTTGCGGGCCAGCTCGGCGCCCTCCACCACCTCACCGGCGCGCAGCAGGACGGCGCTGGCCCGGCCCTCGGGTCCGCAGACCAGGTTCATGCAGTGCCACATGCCGTAGGTGAAGTAGACGTACACGTGTCCGGGCTCGCCGAACATCACGGCGTTGCGGGCGGTGCGGCCCCGGTAGGCGTGCGAGCCGGGGTCGTTCGGGCCGTCGTAGGCCTCCACCTCGGTGAGGCGGACGGCGATCGGGCCGTCGGGGGTGGCCCGGACCAGGATGCGGCCGAGGAGGTCCGGGGCGACCTCCAGAACCGGGCGGTCGAAGAAGGTGCGGGGCAGTGGCGTACGGTCCGGGGGCGCGATCATGCCCTCCGAGGGTAGTCCAGAGGGCGTACGGGGCCGACGGAACCGGTCCCGGGCGGATCGCGTTCGTACCGGTCGAGGGTCCATTCGTTAAGGGAGTGCCATGGCGTTCAAGAAGCTGCTCGCGAGCCTGGGGGCCGGCGGCGCGTCGGTCGAGACGGTGCTGACCGAGGGCAACGTCGTGCCGGGCGGTGTCGTCCAGGGCGAGGTGCGGATCCAGGGCGGGTCGGTGAACCAGACCATCGAGGGGCTGTCCGTCGGGCTGCAGGCCAAGGTGGAGGTGGAGAGCGGCGACCAGGAGTACAAGCAGGACATCGAGTTCACGAAGGTGCGGCTCGGTGGCGCCTTCGAGCTCCAGGCGGGTGCGGTGCACGCGGTGCCGTTCGGACTGGAGATCCCCTGGGAGACGCCCATCACCATGATCGACGGGCAGGCGCTGCACGGGATGCACATCGGTGTGACCACCGAGCTGGCGATCGCGCGGGCCGTGGACTCCGGCGACCTGGACCCGATCAACGTGCACCCGCTGCCGGCGCAGAAGGCGATCCTGGACGGCTTCGTCCAGCTGGGCTTCCGGTTCAAGAGCGCGGACATGGAGCGCGGCCTCATCCGGGGTACGCGGCAGAAGCTGCCGTTCTACCAGGAGATCGAGTTCTTCCCGCCGGCGCAGTACCGGGGGCTGAACCAGGTGGAGCTGAGCTTCGTGGCGGACGAGCACGCCATGGACGTCGTGCTGGAGATGGACAAGAAGCCGGGTCTGTTCAGCGAGGGCTCGGACACCTACCGGTCCTTCCAGGTGGGCCTGAACGACTGGCAGGGGACCGACTGGGCGGCGTACCTCAACCAGTGGCTGTCCGAGGTCGGCAGCAAGCGCAACTGGTTCTAGGCTCGGAACCGCTGGTTGCAGATCATCGATCAGGAGGTACCGAGGTGACCGAGCTCAAGCGGCGGCCGCTCCCCCATGACTTCCATCCGCCCGTTCCGTCGTTCACGGTGACGAGCGAGGACGTCGAGGAGGGGGCCACGCTCGCGGGCGCCCAGGTGTACGCGGAGGGCAACACCTCGCCGCACCTGCGCTGGGAGGGCTTCCCGCCGGAGACGAAGAGCTTCGCCGTGACCTGCTACGACCCGGACGCGCCGACCGGCAGCGGGTTCTGGCACTGGGTCCTGTTCGACATCCCGGCCTCGGTGACCGAGCTGCCGGCGGGTGCGGGCGGCGGGTCCTTCGAGGGGCTGCCCGAGGGTGCCGTGCACGCGCGGAACGACTACGGGACGAGGGATTTCGGCGGTGCCGCTCCGCCGCCCGGGGACGGTCCGCACCGGTACGTCTTCACGGTGTACGCGGTGGACCAGGAGAAGCTGGGTCCGGACGCGGATGCCTCGCCGGCCTTCGTCGGCTTCAACCTCCGGTTCCACACCATCGCGCGCGCCCAGCTGATCGGTGAGTACGAGAACCCCGCGGAGGGCTGAGCCCCGTACCGCGATCCGGTTCGGCGTTCACTGAACGTTTGCCCGCCTCCTGTCTTGGAAGTGATCGGAGGCGGGCATTTTTTATTGCGTTGTCCATCTCGGCGCGCCCGTCCAGAGTTGATCCGAGCCCGCCGGGGGGTGGGCAGGCGCACACGGGAGGTGGGCTGGATGCGTGACACGTTGGTCCTGAACGCGAGTTTCGAGCCGCTGTCGACGGTGTCCCTGAACCGAGCCGTGGTCCTGGTCCTCCAGGACAAGGCCGTGGTCGAGCAGGCCCACCCCGAACTGCGCATGCGCGGCGCGGATGTGGACATACCCGCGCCCCGGGTGATCCGGCTGTGCCGGTATGTACGGGTGCCGTTCCGAAGACGAGCGCCATGGTCGCGGCGGGGGGTGCTGGTGCGGGACCGGCACCGGTGCGCGTACTGCGGGCGCCGGGCCACGACCGTGGACCATGTGGTGCCGCGGGCGCAGGGCGGGCAGGACACGTGGCTCAACACGGTGGCCGCGTGCGCGGAGGACAATCACCGCAAGGCGAACCGGACTCCGGAGGAGGCCGGGATGACGCTGCTGCGGCAGCCGTTCGAGCCCACGCCGGCCGATGCCATGTTGCTCTCGCTGGGGCAGGAGGACTTCGCCGCGCTTCCCGAGTGGCTCGCCCGGGATGCCGCCTAGGCGTCCGCCGGGTGCTGTCCGTCGGCGGCCGAGGGCTGGTTCCGGTGGAGCACGGTTCCCCGCGCCCGGTTCGGGGCGCGGGGTGGACGTGGTTCAGTCGATCGAGGGCTTCTCGCGGCGTTCCGTGCCGCCGTTGGAGCCGCTGCCGCCCGAACCGCCGCCCAGGGAGCCGAAGTTGCCCATGGCTCCGGAGAGGCCCTTGAGGGCGTCGCCGATTTCGCTGGGGACGATCCAGAGCTTGTTGGCGTCGCCCTCGGCGATCTTGGGGAGCATCTGGAGGTACTGGTAGGACAGCAGCTTCTGGTCCGGGTCGCCGGCGTGGATGGCCTCGAAGACCGTGCGGACGGCCTGCGCCTCGCCCTCGGCGCGCAGGGCGGCGGCCTTGGCCTCGCCCTCGGCGCGCAGGATCTGGGACTGCTTCTCGCCCTCGGCGCGCAGGATCTCGGACTGCCGGACACCTTCGGCCTGGAGGATCGCGGCGCGCTTGTCCCGGTCGGCGCGCATCTGCTTCTCCATCGAGTCCTGGATGGAGGTGGGCGGCTCGATGGCCTTCAGTTCGACGCGGTTGACGCGGATGCCCCACTTGCCGGTGGCCTCGTCCAGGACGCCGCGCAGGGCGGCGTTGATCTCCTCGCGGGAGGTCAGGGTCCGTTCGAGGTCCATGCCGCCGATGATGTTGCGCAGCGTGGTGACGGTGAGCTGCTCGATCGCCTGGATGTAGCTGGCGACCTCGTAGGTGGCGGCCCGGGCGTCGGTGACCTGGTAGTAGATGACCGTGTCGATGTTCACGACCAGGTTGTCCTGGGTGATCACCGGCTGCGGCGGGAATGGTACGACCTGTTCTCGCAGGTCGATGCGGTTGCGGATGGTGTCGATGAACGGGACGACGATGTTGAGGCCCGCGTTCAGCGTCCGTGTGTAGCGGCCGAAGCGCTCGACGATGGCGGCGCTGGCCTGTGGGATGACTTGGATCGTCTTGATCAGGGCGATGAAGACCAACACCACCAGGATGATCAGGACGATGATGACCGGTTCCATCGTCGCTCCCCGTACCCTTCTCCGCCTCGGCGCCTTCGGCAGATCTCATGACTGTTGAGGATCTTGCTGGTCGAGTCTGTCAGACCGCGGGGCAACTCGTGAGCCGTTCCCGGTGAGTTGTCCTCACAGGACGATCGCGGTGGCCCCCTCGATGTCCACGACGTCCACCTCCTGGCCGACTTCGTAGGCGCGGCCGGTGTCGAGGGCACGGGCCGACCAGACCTCTCCGGCGAGCTTGATCCGCCCGCCGGCGGCGTCGACCCGTTCGAGGACGACGGCCTGTCTGCCCTTCAGGGCCTCCACGCCGGTGGCGAGTTGGGGGCGCTGCCGGCCGTGCCGGGCGGCGATGGGCCGGACGACGGCGATGAGGGCGACGGAGACGACGACGAACGCGAGGACCTGGATGACGGCGTCCAAGCCGAGGGCGGAGACGACCGCCGCCGCGACGGCTCCCACCGCGAGCATGCCGAACTCCGGCATGGCGGTGACCACGAGCGGGATCCCGAGTGCCGCCGCGCCGACGAGCCACCACACCCATGCGTCGATGTTCACATGGTCATGGTAGGGCCGTGGCCGGGCGGCGGACAGGGCGCGCAGGGGGGAGCGGCGGGGTCAGGACAGGGGCAGGCCCTGGGCGGTCCAGCGGTCGCCGACCCGCTCCACCACGAGCGGGAGGCCGAAGCACAGGGAGAGGTTGCGGGAGGTCAGTTCCAGCTCGACGGGGCCGGCGGCGAGGACCTTGCCCTGGCGGATCATGAGGACGTGGGTGAAGCCGGGGGCGATCTCCTCGACGTGGTGCGTGACCATGATCATCGAGGGGGCGATGGGGTCGCGGGCGAGCCGGCCGAGGCGGCGGACCAGGTCCTCGCGGCCGCCGAGGTCGAGGCCGGCGGCGGGCTCGTCCAGCAGGAGCAGCTCGGGGTCGGTCATCAGGGCGCGGGCGATCAGGGTGCGCTTGCGCTCGCCCTCGGAGAGGGTGCCGAACCTGCGGTCCAGGTAGTCGCTCATGCCGAGGCGGTCGAGGAAGGCGCGGGCGCGCTGCTCGTCGACGTCCTCGTACTCCTCCTGCCAGCCGGCGGTCATGCCGTAGGCGGCGGTGAGGACGGTCTGCAGGACGGTCTGGCGCTTGGGGAGCTTGTCGGCCATGGCCATGCCGGCCATGCCGATGCGGGGGCGCAGCTCGAAGACGTCGGTGCCGGGCTTGCCGAGGGTCTCGCCGAGGATGGTGGCGGTGCCGGTGCTGGGGTAGAGGTAGCTGGAGGCGACGTTCAGGAGGGTGGTCTTGCCGGCGCCGTTGGGGCCGAGGATGACCCAGCGCTCGCCCTCCTTCACCGACCAGGAGACCTGGTCCACCAGAGCCCGGCCCTCGCGGACCACGGATACGTCCTGAAGCTCCAGAACATCGCTCATGAGCGCGTTGTCTCCCCTTGCAGTGTGGCCGGTCTCGGCTGTCGCGTACGCCTGTGGCTGGGGTCCCGCGCCGGTGGGCGCAGCCCTTATGAAATCTACGCCACGAGTGCCCCGCTCCATTCCATCGGTCCGGTCCTTAGGGTGGGGGCATGCTCTCGGAACCGCGTTCAGGACGCCTCGCAGCTTGGGGCAATGCCCTTTTGGCCGGACTTGTCGCTCCGGACGACGCCGCCCTCGCCATCGTGGGCGAGGACGCGGTGCACCGGGTGGAGGGGCTGCCCGGTGAGCCGGCGCCGGTCGGGCTGACGCTCGCGCTGGGGCGGCTGCGCGCGCTGGGGGTGGGCGGGCTGCGGGTGGCGTTGCCCGCGCCGGGGCATCCGCTGGGGCTGAGCGGTCCGCCGGAGTTCAACGCGCGGGCGCTGGAGGCCGAGGAGGCGGTGGTCTGTCACGGTGCCGCGTTCGGGCTGGTGCCGGAGGTGCACGAGGCCGGGTCCGAGGGCGATGTGCACGTGGAGGTGGTCTGGCGGGTGCTGCCGGTGCGCGAGGCGCCGCCGGCCGACGTGCCGTCGCTGGGCGAGGCCGAGCGGGAGCTGGCCGAAGCACTGCGGGAGGCGACCGAGGTGCTGTCGAAGCTGGACGTCGCGGGGTCGGGGCCGGTGGCCGAGGCGGCGATCGACGCGTACCGGGCGCGGGCCGAGCGGGGCCGGGAGGTGCTGGCGTCGGGGTATCCGCCGCGGGCGGTGCGGGTGCTGGAGCTGGCGCAGCGGGTGGGGCTGCTGGTGTCGCTGGCGTACGGCAACGGGCACGGGGCCGCGGTCAGCTCCGCGGAGATGCGGGCGCGGGCCGAGGCGCTCAGGCCGGTGGAGCGGACGGCGCGGCGGGCGCAGGTGGCGGCGTACAACGCGTATGTGGAGGAGCGGGAGCGCGGGGCGCGCTAGCCGCGTCCGGCGGAGGGGCCGGCAGGCCTCCCGGCGGTCCGGGAGGCCTGGGGTCGCTTCGCGGTCCGGCTCAGTGGTTGAGGCCGAGGTTGCCGAAGGCCGGGTTCAGCACGCCGATGACGTTCACGCTGTTGCCGACCGCGTTCACCGGGACGTGCACCGGCACCTGGGCGACGTTGCCCGAGGCGACGCCCGGGGAGCCGGCGGCCGCGCCGACGGCGCCGCTCTGGGCGGAGGCGAGGCCCGCGCCGGCGGCCACCAGGCCACCCGCCACCATCGTCACGGCCGCTGCCTTCTTCAGGTTCTTCACTGTCTGCCCCTCCTGTGGTGTTCCCCGCGGCGATCACCGCGGCACGCCCTGGAGAACGGCGGCGATCACCGGAGGATGCGCCATCCGGGTGACATTCCCACGACGGTATGAATCTCAGCCCGGTTGGTGACGCTCCGTGTAGCCGTGGGCGAGGACCGGCCGGGGCGTGTCAGTCGGCCACGCCGTGGCGTACGGCCCACAGCGCGGCCTGGGTGCGGTCGGCGAGGTCCAGTTTCATCAGGATGTTGGAGACGTGCGTCTTGACGGTCTTCTCGGACAGGACGAGGGCGCGGGCTATCTCCCGGTTGGAGCGGCCGTCCGCGATCAGGCCGAGCACCTCGCGCTCCCGTTCGGTCAACGCCCCTCCCCTGCCCTGCCCGCCACCCGACTCCTCGTGGGAGAGCAGGGCGTCGGCGACCTCCGGCTGGAGCAGGACGTGCCCGGCGTGCACGGAGCGGATGGCGCCGGCGAGGGCGTCGGGGTCCACGTCCTTGTAGACGTACCCGGCGGCCCCCGCGCGCAGGGCGGGGACGACCGTGCGCTGCTCGGTGAAGCTCGTGACGATCAGCACGCGCGCGGGGTGGCCGAGTCCGCGCAGTCTGCGCAGCGCCTCGATGCCGTCCGTGCCCGGCATCTTGATGTCCATGAGGACGACGTCGGGCCGCAGCTCCTCGGCGCGGGCGACTCCCTCGGCGCCGTCGGCGGCCTCGCCGACGACCTCTATGTCGTCCTGGACCTCCAGGAAGGTGCGCAGGCCCCGGCGGACGACCTGGTGGTCGTCGACCAGCAGCACCTTGATCGGTTCATCCACCGGGGACCTCCATCTCGATCGTGGTGCCCTTGCCGGGCGCCGATTCCACGGTCAGCGAGCCGCCGACGCCACTGGTCCGGTCCCGCATGGAGACCAGGCCGAGGTGGCGGCCGGCGCGGCGGACCGCCGTGGGGTCGAAGCCGCCGCCGTCGTCGGTGACGCGCAGGACGGCGCCGTTGCCGTGCCGCCCCACGCTGACGTGGACATGTGCCGCGCCGGAGTGCCGCAGGGCGTTGTGCAGGGCCTCCTGGGCGACCCGGAGCATGGCCTCCTCCTGGGCCGCGGGCAGGGCGCGGAAGCCGCTGCCGGCGAAGGTCACGCGGGCCGAGTGGGCGCGGTCGAGGACCTGTATCTGGGTGCGCAGGGTGGCGATCAGCCCGTCCTCCTCCAACGCCGCGGGCCGCAACTCCACGACGGCGGCGCGCAGCTCGTCGGCGGCCTCGGCGGCGAGCGAGGCCACCTGGTGCAGCTCTCCCTTGGCGCGGGCGGGGTCGCGGTCGACGAGCGCCGCCGCGGCCTGGGCGGTCAGGCGCAGCGAGAACAGTTTCTGGCTGACCGCGTCGTGCAGTTCGTGGGCGAGGCGGGAGCGTTCCTCGGCGATGGTCAGTTCGCGGCTGCGTTCGTAGAGGCGGGCGTTGGTGAGGGCGATGGCGGCGTGCTGGGCGAGGATGGAGAGCAGTTCCTCGTCCTCCTGGGTGAAGCCGCAGCCGCCCTCCGGCCTGGGGCAGCGCTTGTTGGCGAGGAAGAGCGCCCCGATGACCTCCTCGCCGTCCCTGATCGGCAGGCCCAGGAAGTCGGCCAGGTCGGGGTGGGCCTGCGGCCAGCCCTCGAAGCGGGGGTCCTTGCGCACGTCCGCGAGGCGCTCGGCCTTCGCCTCGTGCAGCATCGCGGCGAGGATGCCGTGCTGGCGCGGGAGCGGGCCGATGGCACGCCACTGCTCCTCGCTGACGCCGTCCACGACGAACTGGGCGAAGCCACCGTGGTCGTCGGGGACGCCGAGGGCGGCGTACTGCGCGTCGAGCAGTTCGCGGGCGGAGGCGACGATCGTCTTGAGGACGTCGCGCACCTCCAGATGCCTGCTCATGGCCAGCAGCGCGGAACTCACCGCGGCGAGGCCGGACCGGGGGCCTTGACTCATGGCCTCACGGTACCGGCGGGGTCCGACAGCCCGGATCGGCCCGGTGCCGGCGGAGTCTGGTCCGCTGGTCCTAGGGCGGGCGGAGGACCCGGGCGGGCCGGGGTGGGAGAGGGGGGCACACGCGTACGCGCGCACGTGCGTACCGCGCCCGCGAGGACAGAGGTGGCGGGGCCGGGCTCCGCCGGGCGCGGGAGGGGGCGCGCAGCGGGCTCTGCCCAGGGGACGAGGCCGGCGCGGGCCGTCTCGTCCTGGGGGAGGAGAGTCCTCACGCTGTGCGTCGCGACGGCAACCGGCCGTGAGAGCCCTCGGTATTCCATGTGAGCCCGCGCATAGGGCCTACATCACGTACGAAAGCGCATAGGAGATGGTCCCGTCCACATGAACGGGATCGACGGCCCCGTCTGTCCTATTTTGCTCTTCCCTGATCCACTATCCCGGATCGTATGTCACACCTTTGCCTGGGCATTTCGCGCCCGCTAAGAATTGCCTCGTCGCTCAGCGCCGCGGATTCGCACCGCGGCGTTCGTGCGGGAGGAGCCGATTCCCCCGGCGGACGCAGGAGCGACCTCCGCGCTATCGAAGAGGTCCATCAGCCATGCCCAAGAACATCCTCGCCCGAGCTCATAGTCGTACGCTGGCCAAGCAGCGAAAGATCGCCGCCGTCGCCGGTGTCGCCGCGTTCGGCACCGCCGCCGTCGCCCTGTCGGCCACCGCCGGCCACGAGGACACCGTCACCACGGGCGCCCCGGCCGCGACCGCGCAGGTCGCCTCCGACACCGTCCTGGAGAACGTCAAGGGCACCGTCACCGGCCGGCTCGCCGCCACCAGCGTCAAGCTCGACACCTTCGCGGCGCGGAAGAAGGCCGACGACTCCGCCGCCGACAAGGCCGCCGCGCAGAAGCGGGACGCCGCCGCGAAGGCCGCCCGGCAGCACTCCGCCGTGCAAGCCGCCACCCGCTCCACCGCGCGTCTGCCCATGCGGCCGGTCGCCGCCAAGACGTACTCCAACAGCCTCGACGGCTGGATCCGGCAGGCCCTGTCCATCATGAAGGCCAAGGGCATCCCGGGCAGCTACAACGGGCTGCACCGCAACATCATGCGGGAGTCCTCCGGCAACCCCCTCGCCATCAACAACTGGGACATCAACGCCGTCAACGGCATCCCGTCCAAGGGCCTGCTCCAGGTCATCCCGCCGACCTTCAGCGCGTACCACGTGGCCGGCACGTCCTGGAACATCTACGACCCGGTCGCCAACATCACCGCCGCCGCGAACTACGCGGCCCACCGGTACGGCTCGATCGACAACGTCAACAGCGCGTACTGAGGCCTGGCGCGGACCTCAGCGACGCGAGCGCCGAAGGGCGGCACCCCGATCTCGGGGTGCCGCCCTTCGGCGTCGTACGGGCGCGGTTACTTGCGCATGACCTCCGGCTCGTGGCGGCGCAGGAAGCGGGAGACGAAGAAACCGCAGGCCGCGCCGAGCGCGAGCAGCACGAGCATGTCCAGGCCCCAGGCCGAGGCCGCGTGGTCCCACAGCGGGTCGGTGCTGCCCGGGTCGTCGGTGTTCGGGGCGATGGCGTTGAAGTCCAGCGTGGTGCCGGCCGCGGCCACCGCCCAGCGGGACGGCATCAGGTACGAGAACTCGTTCACGCCGAGCGTGCCGTGCAACGTGAACAGGCAGCCGGTGAAGACGACCTGGACGATCGCGAACATCACGAGCAGCGGCATGGTCTTCTCGGCGGTCTTCACCAGCGAGGAGATCACCAGGCCGACCATCATCGAGGTGAAGCCCAGCGCCATGATCGGCAGGCACAGCTCGATCAGCGTGGAGCCGCCGAGCACCAGCCCCTCGCCGGGGATCTCGCGGCTGGCGAAGCCGATCAGGCCGACCAGCAGGCCCTGGAACATGGTGACGGCGCCGAGCACGACCACCTTGGACATCAGATACGCCGAGCGGGACAGGCCGGTCGCGCGCTCCCGCTCGTAGATCACCCGCTCCTTGATCAACTCGCGGACCGAGTTCGCGGCGCCCGCGAAGCACGCGCCGACGGCGAGGATCAGCAGGACGGTGGTGGCCGTGCCGTTCGGGGCGGGCAGGTGGGTCTTGGGGTTGACCGGGTTCGGCAGCAGTCCGCGGTCGTGCTGGATCAGCAGGCTGACCGCGCCGATGACCGCCGGCAGCAGCACCGTCAGCGCCAGGAAGCCCTTGTCGGAGGCGATGACCGCCACATAACGCCGGACGAGGGTCATCAGCTGCGAGCCCCAGCTCTGCGGCTTGGGCGGCCTCAGGGCCTGCGGCACGGGCACGGGGCCGGTCTGCGGGGCGACGGCGTCGATCTCCGCCGCGTACATCTGGTAGTGCTGCGAGCCCTTCCAGCGCCCCGCCCAGTCGTAGTCGCGGTAGTTCTCGAAGGCGGAGAAGACATCGGCCCAGCTGTCGTAGCCGAAGAAGTTCAGTGCCTCCTCGGGCGGGCCGAAGTAGGCGACCGCGCCGCCCGGGGCCATCACCAGCAGCTTGTCGCACAACGCCAGCTCGGCCACCGAGTGGGTGACCACGAGGACCGTACGGCCGTCGTCGGCGAGGCCGCGCAGCAGCTGCATGACGTCCCGGTCCATGCCCGGGTCGAGGCCGGAGGTCGGCTCGTCCAGGAAGATCAGCGACGGCTTGGTGAGCAGCTCCAGGGCGACCGAGACGCGCTTGCGCTGGCCGCCGGAGAGCGAGGTGACCTTCTTGTCCTTGTGGATGTCGAGCTTCAGCTCGCGCAGCACCTCGTCGATGCGGGCGTCGCGCTCCTTGGCCGTGGTGTCGGCGGGGAAGCGCAGCTTGGCCGCGTACTTCAGGGCCTTCTTCACGGTCAGCTCGCGGTGCAGGATGTCGTCCTGCGGCACCAGGCCGATGCGCTGGCGCAGCTCGGCGAACTGCTTGTACAGGTTCCGGTTGTCGTAGAGCACCTCGCCCTGGTTGGCGGGCCGGTAGCCGGTGAGCGCCTTGAGCAGGGTGGACTTGCCGGATCCGGACGGGCCGATGACGGCGATCAGCGACTTCTCGGGGACCCCGAAGGAGACGTCCTTGAGGATCTGCTTGCCGCCGTCGACCGTGACGGTCAGGTGACGGGCCGAGAAGGAGACCTCACCGGTGTCGACGAACTCCTCGAGGCGGTCCCCGACGATGCGGAAGGTGGAGTGGCCGACGCCGACGATGTCGCTCGGGCCGAGCAGCGCCGAGCCGCCCTTCGGGATCGGCTGGCCGTTGACGTAGGTGCCGTTGTGCGAGCCGAGGTCACGGATCTCGAAGCGGCCGTCGGGCGTGGCGTGGAACTCGGCGTGGTTCCGGGAGACCTGGAGGTCGGAGACGACCAGGTCGTTCTCCAGGGCACGGCCGATGCGCATCACGCGGCCGAGCGCGAACTGGTGGAACGTGGTCGGGCTGCGGTCGCCGTGGACCGGCGGCGCCCCCGCGCCACCACCGGGGATCTTCTGGACGTGCTGCTCCGCGGGCCCGGGCTGCTGCTGCGGGAACGGGGAGGACTGCTGCCAGGCCGCGTGCGGGGCCTGGTGCTGGGCCGGGGCCTGGTGCTGGGCCGGGGCCTGGTGCGGTACGGCCTGCTGGTGGGCCGGCGCCTGCTGGGGTATGGCCTGGTGGGCGGGGGCCTGCTGGGTCCAGTCGGGTGCCCCGGCGGCCTGCGCGGCGTACGGGGCCGCCGACTGCGGCTGCGGCGCCGGGCCGCCGACCGGTGCGGTGGCCGCCGAGAGGTTCAGCCGCGGGCCGTCGGTCGCGTTGCCGAGGTGCAGCGACGAGCCGGGGACGATCTCCGTGTACTGGACCCGCCGTCCCTGCACGTACGTGCCGTTGGTGCTGCCGTGGTCCTCGACGACCCAACCGTGGCCGTTGAAGCTGACCGTGGCGTGCCGCCAGGAGACCCTGGCGTCGTCGAAGACGATGTCACCCTGCGGATCGCGGCCGAGGGTGTAATGCCTGGACGGATCGAGCGTCCAGGTCCGTCCGTTTGTTTCCAGTACGAGTTCCGGCACTCCATGCCCCACTGAGTTGTCCCCCGAATTACCCCCGTCGCGGGGAGTCTAGGGATGTCGAACATCGTGGGGAACTATTCCAGGCGCGGCCCCCTGACCGAAACCCGGGCCTTGCCTAGGGGTTGCCCGGGCGCTCCAACTGGCCCTGGTGACGGGGGTGGAGGGGGATGGAGCGGGGCGGGGGGTGGCCGGCTCGGCGAGGGGGGCGAGCGGGGCCACCGGCGTCTGTGGGCAGCGGGGTCGCCGGGCGGCGGGGTCGGTGCGTCGGCCGGCTCGGTGGGTGCGTGCCTGCGGAGTCGGCGGGGTGCGTGCGGTGGGGGCGGTGCAGGATGCCGGGGCCGGCACCGGCGTCGAGATCGCGCCACTCGGCGCGGCGGGGCGGGGCCGGTGCCCCGTGATCCTCGGGCGGCGGATGCGCGGGGGCACGGCTGGGGTGGAGCGGCGGATGCACGCGGGGCACGGCTGGGATGGCGGCGGACGCACGTGGAGCACGGCTGGGACGGCGGCGGACGCACGTGGAGCACGGCTGGGACGGCGGCGGACGCACGTGGAGCACGGCTGGGACGGGGCGGCGGAGGCGCGGGGGGCGTGGCACGCTCGTGGTGGGGCGCGGCGGTGCCGGGCTCCGTGCCCGCGCCGGCTCCCGGCGGTAAGGCCCCCGACACCGGGACGCCGCCGATTGTTCCGTGTCCGTCAGGCGGACCTCGGCGGCGGGAGGCACTGGGTGCCGGATACGGTGGTGACACCATGAGCGCTTCGCAGACCTCCGCTTCGCAGACCCCCGAGGTCCCCACCCTCCTTGTCAAGATCTTCGGCAAGGACCAGCCGGGCATCACGGCGGGCCTCTTCGACACCCTCGCCGCCTACCTGGTCGACGTCGTCGACATCGAGCAGGTCGTCACCCGGGGCCGCCTGGTGCTGTGCGCCCTGGTGACCCAGCCGCCGGCCGGTCTGGAGGGCGACCTGCGGGCCACCGTGCACAGCTGGGCCGAGTCGATGAAGATGCAGGCCGAGATCATCTCCGGGCACGGCGACAACCGTCCGCGCGGCCTCGGACGCTCCCTGGTGACCGTGCTGGGCCATCCGCTGACCGCCGAGTCGACGGCCGCGATCGCCGCCCGGATCGCGAAGGCCGGCGGCAACATCGACCGTATCTTCCGGCTCGCGAAGTACCCGGTGACGGCGGTGGAGTTCGCCGTCTCCGGGGTGGAGACCGAGCCGCTGCGCACGGCCCTGGCCTCCGACGCCGCGGCACTGGGTGTCGATGTCGCGGTGGTCTCGGCGGGCCTGCACCGGCGGGCCCAGCGGCTGGTGGTGATGGACGTGGACTCGACCCTGATCCAGGACGAGGTCATCGAGCTGTTCGCGGCGCACGCCGGCTGCGAGGACCAGGTCGCCGAGGTGACCGCCGCGGCGATGCGCGGGGAGCTGGACTTCGAGCAGTCCCTGCACGCGCGGGTGGCGCTGCTGAAGGGGCTGGACGCGTCGGTGGTGGAGGAGGTGCGCCGGCAGGTCCGGCTGACGCCGGGTGCCCGCACCCTGATCCGCACCCTGAAGCGGCTGGGCTACCAGGTGGGTGTCGTCTCCGGTGGCTTCACCCAGGTCACCGACGATCTCAAGGAGCGGCTGGGGCTGGACTTCGCGCAGGCCAACACGCTGGAGATCGTCGACGGCAAGCTGACCGGCCGGGTCGTCGGCGAGATCGTGGACCGGGCGGGCAAGGCGCGGCTGCTGCGCCGGTTCGCGGCGGAGGCCGGGGTGCCCCTGTCGCAGACCGTGGCGATCGGTGACGGCGCCAACGACCTGGACATGCTGAACGCGGCGGGCCTGGGCGTGGCCTTCAACGCCAAGCCCGTGGTGCGGGAGGCGGCGCACACGGCGGTGAACTTCCCCTTCCTCGACACGGTCCTCTACCTCCTCGGGATCACCCGGGAAGAGGTCGAGGCGGCCGACACGCACGACGAGAGCTGAACCGGGCCGGGCCGGGCCGCGTCCGTCCGTGACGGGCCGCCCGCCGGCCGTCCGCAGCGCCGGGAGGGCCCGGCACCCCGCCGGGTGCCGGGCCCCACGCGTTCGGCCGGGCGGGGCACCGGATCACTCGGAGGGCGCCCAGTAGTCCGTGAGGGTGGCGACGCCGGGCTCGACGCCCTTCCAGTGGCCGTCGAAGGAGAGCAGGGCGAAGGCGGCGGCGGGGAAACCCCGGCGGTTCATCCGGGCGCGGGCGTCCCCCTCGGCCGAGCCCGCCAGGATCTCGGCCAGGCCGTGCACGCCCGGGTTGTGACCGATGAGGATCACGTTGCGCACCTCGTCGGGCACCTCGTTGAGCACGGCGATCAGCTCGCCGGGCGATGCCTCGTAGACCCGCTCCTCATAGACGGTCTTCGGCCGGTGCGCCAGCTCGTGGACGGCGAGCTTCCAGGTCTCGCGGGTGCGGGTCGCCGTGGAGCACAGGGCCAGGTCGAAGGCGATGCCGGTGTCGGCCAGCTTGCGTCCGGCGACGGGGGCGTCCATGCGGCCCCGCTCGGCGAGCGGGCGCTCGTGGTCGGGAACCTGGGGCCAGTCGGCTTTCGCGTGCCGGAAGAGGACGATCCTGCGGGGTTCTGCGACGCTCATGAGATCCAGCTTCGCATGAAACGGACCACCCGGCGCAGGGAGTTGACATGCGGATTCATGGTGTGCGGACGCTTGCCGTCAGCGGGCGGCCAGCTGCTGGACGCGCTCCAGCAGCCGCGCGATCGCCGGGTCGCCGCCGGCCGCCTGGGCGTCCGTGGGGTTGAGTATCAGCGTGAGCAGCGCGACGAACGCGAGGGCGGGCAGGGCGAGCGCCCACCAGGGCAGCCGGGTGCCGACGCCGCCCGTGGTCGCCGGGTGGGGCCGGGAAGGGGTGCGGGCCGGCATGGTCGCCTCCGTGCGTGCGTCTTCGAGGTTCCGCGACCGCCCGTCGCGGTCACACCTCGAAGCTACGGGTTCCGGGGGCGCCAACCCATCCGGATTCCCACCCAATTGACCCTGACCCTGACCCCCTAGGGGATGGGGGGCCAGCCCCACCATCCGCCCGGAGAGACACGGGGCGTCCGGGTGCTCCGCGGGGGCCGGGGAGGGGCGTCGTCACGGGGACGCGATGGTCGCCACCACGGCGATGATCACGAAGATGGCGAGGAACGCGCCGAAGACGAGCAGCATCTTCTTCTGGCCGTTTCGCGGGTTCGGGTCGAGCACAGGCTGCATGCGTCCAGTCTCGCACCCCGCCGCCCCCGGGACGGCGCCGGGGCACCCCCGGCCGGGTCAGCGCGTCGCCTCGTCCTCGACCGTGCGGTCGCGCCCGGCCACGAAACCCACCGCCATCTGCGGCACCATCAGCGCGGCCATCAGGGCGATCGGCAGCCCCCAGCCGCCGCTCTGCTGGTAGAGCACGCCGACCAGCAGCGGGCCGGGGATGGAGATCAGATAGCCGGTGCTCTGGGCGAACGCGGACAGCTGGGCCACGCCCGGACCACTGCGGGCGCGCATCCCGACCATGGTCAGGGCGAGCGGGAAGGCGCAGTTGGAGACGCCGAGCAGCAGGGCCCAGGCCCAGGCGCCGCCCGCCGGCGCGAGGTAGAGCCCGGCGTACCCGGCGAGCCCGCAGACGCCCAGCACCAGGACGATCGGCCCCTGGTGGGGCAGGCGCGTGGCGACCCGGGGAATGATGAAGGCCAGCGGCACGCCCATCACCATGGTGACGGCGAGCAGCACACCGGCGGTGCCGGCCGAGACACCGGCGTCCCGGAAGATCTGCGGCATCCAGCCCATCGTGATGTAGGCGGCCGTGGCCTGGAGGCCGAAGAAGACGGCGAGCGACCAGGCGGTGCGGCTGCGGGTGATGCGCAGCGGGGCCTGCGGCTCGTCCGCGTTTCGTGCCGGCTCCTCCGGCTGGGCGGTGGCGGTGGTGGCGTCGCGCTCGCGGAGCAGCGGCAGCCAGGGCAGGACGGCGGCGGCGGCGATGGTCGCCCAGACGACGAGGCCGGACTGCCAGTCGCCGCCCATGGCGTCGGTGAGCGGGACGGTCAGCGCGGCGGCGAGCGAGGTGCCGGCGGCGAGGGCCATCGAGTACAGGCCGGTCATGGAGCCGACCCGGTCGGGGAACCAGCGCTTGACGATGACCGGCATTAGGACGTTGCTGACGGCGATGCCCATCAGGGCGAGGGCGCTGGCGGCCAGGAAGCCGGCCGTGTTGCCGACGTACGGCCGTATGACCAGGCCGGCGGCGATGGCGGCCATGCCGGCGCACACCACGGCGGCCGGTCCGAAGCGGCGGGCCAGCCGGGGCGCCATGACTCCGAAGACGGCGAAGCACAGCGGGGGCACGGAGGTGAGCAGTCCGGCCACGCTGCCGCTCATGCCGAGCCCGTCGCGGACCTCTTCGAGGAGCGCGCCGAGGCTCGTGATGGCCGGCCGGAGGTTCAGGGCGGAGAGCATGATGCCCACGACGACCAGCCGGGTGGCCCACGCGCGCGTGCGGCCCGCGCGCGGGGTGGTCTCGGGGGTGTTGGTCGCGGGGGCCGTACCGCGTTCGGTCGCTGACATCGCCGTACGGGTCTCCACTGTCCGGGTTTCCTCACTAGCCATGAGGCCCATCATAGAATCATAGGATGATTGCCTGTCCATCCCCGGAGCCTCCGCGCCCCGTCCTCCCGTGCGAAGGTGTGCCATGCCCTTGAGCCACCCGCGTCGTTCGGCCCTGTCCGAGCAGGTCATCGCCGAACTGCGCCACCAGATCACCTCCGGCGAGTGGCCGGTCGGCTCGCGCATCCCGACCGAGCCGGAACTGGTCGAGCAGCTCGGTGTCGCCCGCAACACCGTCCGCGAGGCCGTCCGCGCGCTCGCGCACAACGGTCTGCTGGACATCCGCCAGGGCTCGGGCACGTACGTCGTGGCCACGAGCGAGCTGGCCGGGGTGATGCACCGCCGCTTCGCCGGCGCCGATCCGCGGCACATCGCCGAGCTGCGCTCCACGCTGGAGTCGGCCGCGGCGAAGCTCGCCGCCGAGCGGCGCACCGAGAAGGACCTCAAGCAGCTGGACGCGCTGCTGGTCCGGCGCGAGGAGGTGTGGGAGACGGGCGACACGGAGGCCTTCGTGGCGGCCGACGCCACCTTCCACCTGGCGGTGGTGGCCGCGTCCCACAACGACGTCATGGTGGCGATGTACGCCGATCTGGGCGAGGTGCTGCGCGACTGGCTGCGCGCGGACGTCGGGGCGGAGCTGACCCCGGAGACCCACATGGACCACGCGCGCCTGGTGGACGCGATCCGCACGGGGGACGCCGAGGCGGCGGCCGAGGAGGCGGCGAGCTATCCGTTCCTGTGCGATCCGGGCCGGTTCAGCGCGCCTTCTGGTGGCTGATCCACACCGAACGGACCTCCTTCCAGCACCGGCCGGTGAGCCGTACGGTCATGGCCGGCCAGGCGTCCGCCGGGGCGCTGTCGGTGTCGATGTCCCACCAGCGGGCGCACTCGATGTGCAGCCGCACGCGGTCGATGTCGACATAGGGGTTGTGGCAGTAGGCCACCACCTGGGAGCCGCGGACGGTCGTACGGCAGGAGGCGCCGAACCGGGCCGGCGGGGGTGACTCGCCGTCCCGCACGCGCGCGTGGGGCAGCCCGTCGTACGGCAGCGCGTCGCACGGCAGCGACAGGACGAGGCCCAGGGCCACGGTCACCGGGGCGATGCTGCGGAACAGGCGCACCAGGGGACCTCCTCGGCCGGGCAGCGGAGGGTCGTGCGGGCGGACGCGTCCTTGGGAGGTTTCGGCACGGCGCGTCCGCGAAGGCGTACTCACAGGGTGCGCCGCCGACGCGGCGGCGGCCCGGCCGGTGAGCCGGACAGGTGACACCCCCGGCACCCGGTGGCGAACGACCGACGCCCCGCTCCCCGCGGCGCGGCGGGAAACGGGGCGTCGGCAGGGCCGCGTAAGGCCCGGGCGGTGCCTCAGGCGCCGATGGCGTGCAGACCGCCGTCGACGTGGATGATCTCGCCCGTGGTCTTCGGGAACCAGTCGCTCAGCAGCGCGACGATGCCGCGGCCGGCCGGCTCCGGGTCCTTCAGGTCCCACTCCAGCGGGGAACGGGTGTCCCACACGGAGGCCAGGTCGCTGAAGCCCGGGATGGACTTGGCGGCCATGGAGCCGATCGGGCCCGCCGAGATCAGGTTGCAGCGGATCTTCTGCTTGCCCAGGTCGCGCGCCATGTAGCGGCTGGTGGCCTCCAGGGCGGCCTTGGCCGGGCCCATCCAGTCGTACTGCGGCCAGGCGTACTGCGCGTCGAAGGTGAGGCCGACGACCGAGCCGCCGTTCTGCATCAGCGGCAGGCAGGCCATGGTCAGCGACTTCAGGGAGAACGCCGAGACGTGCATGGCGGTCGCGACGGACTCGAACGGCGTGTTGAGGAAGTTGCCGCCGAGCGCGTCCTGCGGCGCGAAGCCGATGGAGTGCACGACGCCGTCCAGACCGCCCAGCTCCTCGCCGACGACGTCCGCGAGGCGCCCGAGGTGCTCCTCGTTGGTGACGTCCAGCTCGATGACCTTGGTCGGCTTCGGCAGCTTCTTGGCGATGCGCTCGGTCAGCGTGGGCCGCGGGAACGCGGTCAGGATGATCTCGGCGCCCTGCTCCTGGGCCAGCTTGGCGGCGTGGAAGGCGATGGAGGACTCCATCAGCACACCGGTGATCAGGACGCGCTTGCCCTCGAGGATTCCGCTCATGGTGATCAGTGACCCATTCCCAGTCCGCCGTCAACCGGGATGACGGCTCCAGTGATGTACGAGGCGTCGTCGGACGCGAGGAACCGCACCGTCGCGGCGATCTCCTCCGGCTGCGCGTACCGGCCGAGCGGTACCTGCGCGACGATGCCCTGGCGCTGCTCGTCGCTGAGCACCTTGGTCATGTCGGTGTCGACGAAACCGGGCGCGACGACGTTGAAGGTGATGTTGCGCGAGCCCAGCTCCCGGGCGAGGGAACGCGCGAAGCCGACCAGCGCGGCCTTGGAGGCGGCGTAGTTCGCCTGTCCCGCCGAGCCGAGCAGGCCGACCACGGACGAGATCAGGACGACGCGGCCCTTCTTGGCCCGCAGCATGCCGCGGTTGGCGCGCTTGACGACCCGGAAGGTGCCGGTGAGGTTGGTGTCGATGACCGAGGTGAAGTCCTCCTCGGACATGCGCATCAGGAGCTGGTCCTTGGTGACGCCGGCGTTGGCGACCAGGACCTCGACCGGACCGTGCCGGTCCTCGATCTCCTTGTAGGCCTGCTCCACCTGCTCCGGGTCGGTGATGTCGCACTTGACGGCCAGGAAACCGGCCGGCGGCTCACCCGAGCGGTACGTGATCGCGACCTTGTCGCCGGCGTCGGCGAAAGCGCGGGCGATGGCGAGGCCGATGCCCCGGTTGCCTCCGGTGACGAGAACCGAGCGGCTCAACGGATCACCCTTTCGATAGCGGTCTTGCACATCCGCCCGGGCTCCTGGGCGGCAGGCGGCTTCATCGGAAACCTATCGGTACCGCCGCTCCCGAGGGCAAGCGGGCACCGACAGTGGCTCGGGGGTGTCGCTGTCGGATCCCTACAGAACGCGGTCGCGGGGGACCCAAACCTGTGGTCCGCCGGACCGGTCCCGGGACATGATCGGACCCGACAGGCCACGACAGCAGGGAGACCTCCGTGCCTCATTCCATCGACGAAGCCTTCACGGCGCTTCCCCTACGGGCCCTCGCCGACGCCGCGCTGGCACGCGCGCGTGCGCTGGGGGCCGACCACGCGGACTTCCGGTTCGAGCGGGTGCGCAGCGCCTCCTGGCGGCTGCGGGACGCACGGCTCGCCGGATCGTCGGACACCACCGACCTCGGGTACGCGGTCCGGGTGGTGCACGGCGGTACGTGGGGCTTCGCGTCCGGGGTGGACCTGACCATGGACGCCGCCGCCCGGGTCGCCTCGCAGGCGGTGGCCATGGCCAAGCTGTCCGCGCAGGTGATCAGGGCGGCCGGCTCCGACGAACGCGTGGAGCTGGCCGACGAGCCGGTGCACGCCGACAAGACGTGGATCTCCTCGTACGAGATCGACCCGTTCTCGGTGCCGGACGAGGAGAAGTCGGCGCTGCTCGCGGAGTGGAGCGGCCGGCTGCTGGCCGCGCCCGGTGTCGACCACGTCGACGCCTCGCTGCTCACCGTGCACGAGAACAAGTTCTACGCGGACACGGCCGGGACGGTCACCACCCAGCAGCGGGTACGGCTGCACCCGCAGCTGACCGCCGTCTGCGTCGACGAGGCGAGCGGCGAGTTCGACTCCATGCGCACCCTCGCCCCGCCGGTGGGGCGCGGCTGGGAGTACCTGACCGGGTCCGGCTGGGACTGGGAGGACGAGCTGGCGCGGATGCCCGAGCTGCTCGCCGAGAAGATGCGGGCGCCCAGCGTGGAGCCGGGCCTGTACGACCTGGTGGTCGACCCGTCCAACCTGTGGCTGACCATCCACGAGTCCATCGGCCACGCCACGGAGCTCGACCGCGCCCTCGGTTACGAGGCCGCCTACGCCGGCACCTCCTTCGCCACCTTCGACCGGCTCGGCAGCCTGCGCTACGGCTCCGAGCTGATGAACGTCACCGGCGACCGCACCGCCGAGCACGGCCTCGCGACCATCGGCTACGACGACGAGGGCGTCCGAGCGCAGTCCTGGGACCTGGTGAAGGACGGCACGCTGGTCGGCTACCAGCTGGACCGGCGGACGGCGCGGCTGACCGGGTTCGAGCGGTCCAACGGGTGCGCGTACGCCGACTCCCCCGCCCACGTGCCGGTGCAGCGCATGGCCAACGTCTCGCTGCGGCCGGACCCCGCCGGGCTGTCCACGGAGGACCTGATCGGGGGCGTCGACCGGGGCATCTACGTCGTCGGCGACCGGTCCTGGTCGATCGACATGCAGCGGTACAACTTCCAGTTCACCGGCCAGCGCTTCTTCAGGATCGAGAACGGGCGGATCACCGGCCAGCTGAAGGACGTCGCCTACCAGGCCACGACCACCGATTTCTGGGGGTCCATGGCCGCCGTCGGCGGACCGGGGACCTATGTCCTCGGCGGCGCGTTCAACTGCGGCAAGGCCCAGCCGGGGCAGGTCGCCGCCGTGTCCCACGGCTGCCCGTCGGCCCTCTTCAAGGGCGTCAACATTCTGAACACCACGCAGGAGGCCGGCCGATGAGCGCCCGTACCCACAAGCCGCACGAGATCGTCGAGCAGGCGCTGGCGCTCTCCCGCGCCGACGGCTGCGTCGTCATCGCCGACGAGCACTCCACCGCCAACCTGCGCTGGGCGGGCAACGCGCTCACCACCAACGGGGTGACCCGGGGCCGTACGCTCACCGTGATCGCGACCGTGGACGGCAAGGAGGGCACCGCCTCGGGCGTGGTGTCCCGGTCGGCGGTCACCGCAGGGGAGCTGGAGCCCCTGGTGCGGGCCGCCGAGGCCGCCGCGCGCGGCGCCGGCCCGGCCGAGGACGCGCAGCCGCTGGTGGGCGGGGTGCCCCAGTCCCCCGACTTCACGGACGCGCCCGCCGAGACCTCCTCCGCGGTGTTCGCCGACTTCGCGCCGGCGCTCGGCGAGGCCTTCGCCCGCGCGCGTGCGGGCGGCCGGGAGCTGTACGGCTTCGCCAACCACGAACTGGTGTCGACGTACGTGGGCACGTCCACCGGGCTGCGCCTGCGGCACGACCAGCCCACCGGCACGCTGGAGCTGAACGCCAAGTCCCCCGACCGCGCCCGCTCGGCGTGGGCCGGCCGGTCCACCCGGGACTTCAAGGACGTCGACCCCGGCGCGCTCGACGCCGAACTGGCCGTACGGCTCGGCTGGGCCGAGCGGCGCATAGACCTGCCCGCGGGACGGTACGAGACGCTGCTGCCGCCGACCGCGGTCGCGGACCTGCTGATCTACCAGCTGTGGTCCGCCTCCGGCCGGGACGCGGCCGAGGGGCGGACGGTGTTCTCCAAGCCGGGCGGCGGCACCCGGGTCGGCGAGCGGCTCTCGGAGCTGCCGCTGACCCTGCGCAGCGACCCGGACGAGCCGGGGCTGGAGTGCCCGCCGTTCGTGATCGCCCACTCCTCCGGCGGCGACCTGTCCGTGTTCGACAACGGGCTGCCCACGCACGCCACCGAGTGGGTCGACCGGGGCGTGCTGAAGCACCTGACGACGACCCGGCACGGCGCGGGCCTGACCGGGCTCCCGGTCGCCCCCGCGCTCGGCAACCTGATCCTGGACGGCGGCGGCGACCGCTCGCTGGAGCAGATGGTCGCGGACACCGAGCGCGGGCTGCTGCTGACCTGCCTGTGGTACATCCGCGAGGTCGATCCGGCGACCCTGCTGCTGACGGGCCTGACCCGGGACGGCGTCTACCTGGTGGAGAACGGCGAGGTGACCGGGCAGGTGAACAACTTCCGGTTCAACGAGTCGCCGGTGGACCTGCTGGGCCGGGCCACCGAGGCCGGGCGGACGGAGAAGACGCTGCCGCGCGAGTGGAGCGACTGGTTCACCCGCACCGCGATGCCCGCGCTGCGGGTCCCGGATTTCAACATGAGCTCTGTCAGCCAGGGCGTATAACCTCGTAGGCGTTCGTGGTCGGGTGTCACCCGGCTGCCGGAAGATCATCGAGGAGACACGAGAACCGTGACGGACATCGTCGACGAGCTGAAGTGGCGCGGGCTGTTCGCCCTGTCCACCGACGAGGACGCATTGCGCAAGGCGCTCGCGGACGGTCCCGTCACGTTCTATTGCGGTTTCGACCCGACGGCGCCGTCACTGCACGTGGGGCACCTGGTGCAGGTGCTCACCGTGCGCCGGCTCCAGCAGGCCGGGCACCGGCCGCTGGCGCTCGTCGGCGGCGCCACGGGCCTGATCGGCGACCCGCGCCCGACGGCCGAGCGCACGCTGAACGACCCGGAGACGGTGGCCGGCTGGGTGGACCGGCTGCGCGGCCAGATCGAACCGTTCCTGTCCTTCGAGGGCGAGAACGCGGCGGTCATGGTCAACAACCTGGACTGGACCGCCGGCCTCTCCGCGATCGAGTTCCTGCGGGACATCGGCAAGCACTTCCGCGTCAACAAGATGCTGACGAAGGACTCCGTGGCCCGCCGCCTGGAGTCCGACCAGGGCATCAGCTACACCGAGTTCAGTTACCAGATCCTGCAGGGCATGGACTTCCTGCAGCTGTACCGGCGCTACGGCTGCACGCTCCAGCAGGGCGGCAGCGACCAGTGGGGCAACCTCACGGCCGGTCTGGACCTGATCCACCGGCTGGAGCCGGAGGCCTCGGTGCACGCCCTGGCCACCCCGCTGATGACCAAGGCGGACGGCACCAAGTTCGGCAAGACCGAGGGCGGCGCCGTCTGGCTCGACCCGGAGATGACGACGCCGTACGCGTTCTACCAGTTCTGGCTGAACGTGGACGACCGGGACATCTCCCGCTACCTGCGCATCCTGTCCTTCAAGTCCCGCGAGGAGCTGGAGGAGCTGGAGCGGCAGACCGAGGAGCGTCCGCAGGCCCGGGCGGCGCAGCGGGCGCTCGCCGAGGAACTGACCACGCTGGTGCACGGCGCCGACCAGACGGCCGCGGTGATCGCCGCGTCCAGGGCGCTGTTCGGCCAGGGCGAGCTGGCGGAGCTGGACGAGCGGACGCTGGCCGCGGCGCTGTCGGAGGTGCCGCACGCGCGGGTCGCCGCGCCGGCGCCGGTGGTCGACCTGCTCGCCGAGGTCGGCCTGGTCCCCAGCAAGTCCGCGGCCCGGCGGACGGTGAAGGAGGGCGGGGCCTACGTCAACAACGTGAAGGTCACCGCGGAGGACTTCGTCCCGGCGGCCGGGGACCTGCTGCACGGGCGCTGGCTGGTGCTGCGGCGCGGGAAGAAGAACCTGGCCGCGGTGGAGATCGTCGCCGGGTGACGCCGTAGCGCCGGCAGGGGCGCGGGAGACCCGTGACGGGGAGGCCCGCGCCCCTACACCCGGGCCCGGTGCTTCCTCTTGCCGAGCGTCGCCATGTAGAGGGCGTCGACCGCCGCGACGATGATGATCGCCGCCACGAGCTGGAAGATGTGACGGCTCCAGTCGATGCCCCGGGTCTCCGACACGCCGACCGCGCGGGCGATCGCGTTGCCCACGATGGCGCCCAGGATGCCGCAGATGGTGGTCAGCCAGAGGGGGCTGTGCTGCTTGCCCGGGATGACCGCCTTGGCGATGACGCCGAGCACGAATCCCACGATGATCGCCCACAACCAGCCCATGGCTGCCTCCTTGTACGGCTCGACGTGAGCATTACGGCCAGTGTGGTGCGCTGCGCCGTACGGCGCACGTCGGCCTGCCCCGTACGCGTCACGGCCCGGGGCGTCGCCGCAGGCAGGGGCCGACCCGGCCTCGAAGGCGGCGCGGGGGCGGCGTAACGTGGGGGGTGGCCCGGCCGGGTGTGCGGACGGGGGTGCGGGCCGGGACGGGTCCGATGCGGGCGGATGGTGAATGGCGATGCGGAAGCAGCACGGCGGCGGCGTCCAGGTGTTCCGGATCACGGGCGCCCGGACGGGACTCGCCGAGGATGTCCGGGGCCGCCAGCGGCGGTATGTGATCTCGATGGCGGTCCGTACCCTGTCGGTGATCCTCGCGGTCTCGCTGTGGAACGTCGAGCGGTACGTCGCGATCGTGGCGCTCGTGCTCGGCGCGCTGCTGCCCTATGTCGCCGTGGTGATCGCCAACGCGGGCCGCGAGCGGCCGCCCACGCTCCCCTCCACGTTCGTCACCACGCCGATGCGTCCGATGATCGCCGCCACGCCGGCCGAGGACGAACGGGCGGGCGCCGTACGGGATTCCGCACCGCGCGACATGCCGACGAACCAGGCGGCCGGGGCGGGCGGCGAGCGTCCCGAACCGGTCTGACCACGGCGGACGCGGGACCCGCGCACGCGGCCACCCGGCAGCTCAAGAAAACCTCAGATCAATCTAGCTGTTCCGGTCCCGGGCGACGGGGTACCCGTGACATACTGCGTAGGCGCTCCGCATCCCCCGTCGGAGCGACGGACCGACGCCGGGCAGCTCCCCCCGTGGCTGCCCGGCGTCGCCTTGTTTTCCGCCCCTTTTCCCCTTTCGTTTTCCGCCCTCGACGAGACGAACCGAGACGAAAACCGTGAGTGACGAGACCCCGATCTGCTCGGCCAAGGGCTGCCGTGCCGCCGCCGAGTGGGTGCTGGCCTGGAACAACCCCAAGGTCCATACGCCCGAGCGGCGCAAGACCTGGCTGGCCTGCGAGGAGCACCGCGAGCATCTCGCGCAGTTCCTCGGGGTGCGGGGTTTCCTGAAGGACGTGGTCCCCTTCGAGGAGTGGCGGTCCGCCGAGGAGACCGGGGCGTAGCGGGAGGGAGCCGGCGGCTCCGGTCCCGTGCGCCGTCCCCCGGACCCGGACCGGTGCGGCGCCGCCGCGCCAGTCATAGGACCGTGTCATGCGCCCTCTCCCAACGGCGCGTAACGCGGACGCCAACGTCGGGTCGTCTCTCTTTCGTTCGTCACGAACCATTGCAAAGCAAAAGAAAAACAAGTTCTCGGTAGCCTCAAGTGGCGAAAAAGAGCGCCACCGCGCGAGCGTGCCGGGAGCACTCTGGCCCCGTTCACCGACAGGCGCGTGCCGGAGCGGACCCCTCCGGCAACCCGATCCCGAGGGGAGCCCGAGGGCGTGGGACGTGGCAGGGCGAAGGCGGAGCGGATTGCTTCGGATGCGGCCGAACGACTTCTGACGGCCGGACAGTTGTTGCGGCGGGCGCCGACCACGCCCGGAGGACGGGCCGTGTTCCGTACGGACCAGCAGGTCAACGACCAGCCGTACCGGGAGCGTTGGGCGCACGACAAGGTGGTGCGCTCCACGCACGGGGTGAACTGCACGGGATCGTGTTCCTGGCAGGTGTACGTGAAGGACGGTCTGATCACCTGGGAGACCCAGGCGACGGACTATCCCTCGGCGGGCCCGGACCGGCCCGACTACGAACCGCGGGGCTGTCCGCGCGGAGCGGCGTTCTCCTGGTACACGTACTCGCCGACCCGGGTGAAGTACCCGCACGCCCGCGGGGTGCTGGTGGAGATGTTCCGGGATGCAAAGCGCCGCCTGGGCGGTGATCCGGTGGCGGCGTGGGCGGAGATCACCGGCGACCCGGACAGGCGGCGCCGCTACCAGTCCGCCCGCGGCAAGGGCGGACTGGTGCGCATCGGCTGGGCGGAGGCGCTGGAGATCGCCGCCGCCGCCCATGTGCACACGCTCGAAAAGTACGGGCCGGACCGGATCGCGGGATTCTCCCCGATCCCGGCGATGTCGATGGCGTCGCACGCGGTCGGGGCGCGCTTCCACGCGCTGATCGGGGCGCCGATGCTGTCGTTCTACGACTGGTACGCGGACCTGCCGATCGCCTCGCCGCAGGTCTTCGGCGACCAGACGGACGTACCGGAGTCGGGTGACTGGTGGGACGCGGCCTATCTGATGCTGTGGGGCTCCAACGTCCCGGTCACCCGGACGCCGGACGCCCACTGGATGGCGGAGGCCCGCTACCGGGGGCAGAAGGTGGTGGTGGTCTCGCCGGACTACGCGGACGCCACGAAGTTCGCCGACGAGTGGCTGCACCCCCACCCGGGCACCGACGGGGCACTGGCCATGGCGATGGGCCACGTCATCCTGCGCGAGTGCTTCGTGGACCGGCAGGTGCCGTACTTCACCGACTACGTGCGGCGGTTCACCGACCTGCCCTTCCTGGTCGCCCTCGACGGCGACGCGCCCGAGGGCCGTACGCCGGGCGCCTTCGTGACCGCCCGGGACCTGGACCTGGCCGGGGACGCGGAGGCGGCGGCGCGGCGCTGGATGCCGGTCGTGTTCGACACGGCGACCGGCCGGCCGGCCGTGCCCCCCGGCACCCTCGGCGACCGCTGGCGCGAGGCGGGCAAGGGCCGCTGGCACCTCGGTCTCGACGGCATCCAGCCCCTGCTGACCTGCCACGGCCGGCCCGGGGCCACGACGGCACGGGTGGTGCTGCCGCGCTTCGACGAGCCGGGCGCCACGCTCACCCGGTCGGTGCCGGCGCTGCGCGTCGGCGGGCGCCTGGTGACCACCGTCTTCGACCTGATGCTGGCCCGGTACGGGGTGGGCCGCGAGGGCCTGGACGGGCAGTGGCCCGCCTCGTACGAGGACGCCTCCCTGCCCTGCACGCCGGCCTGGCAGGAGGCGATCACCTCCGTACCGGCGGGCGCCGTGGTGCGGGCGGCGAGGGAGTTCGCCCGGACCGCCGAACAGACCCGGGGCCGCTGCATGATCGTGATGGGCGCGGGCACCAACCACTGGTTCCACTCGGACACGATCTACCGGTCGTTCCTGTCGCTGCTGCTGCTCACCGGCTGCCAGGGCGTCAACGGCGGCGGATGGGCCCACTACGTGGGCCAGGAGAAGGTGCGTCCGTACGCGGGCTGGCAGCAGCTGGCGACGGCCTCGGACTGGGTGCGCCCGTCCCGGCAGATGGCGGGAACGCCGTACTGGTACCTGCACACCGACCAGTGGCGGTACGAGAGGTTCACCGCGGACGTCCTGGCCGCGCCGACCGCGCCCGGGACGCTCGGCGGGCTGCACACCGCGGACCTCGTGGCCCGTTCCGCGCGCCAGGGCTGGATGCCCTCGTACCCCACCTTCGGCGCCAATCCGCTGGACCTCGGACGGCGCGTCCACGAGGCGGGGGCCGACCCGGCGGCGTGGGTGGCCGCCGAACGCGACGCCGGCCGGCTCTCCTACGCCGTCGAGGACCCGGACGACCCGGCCAACTGGCCCCGGGTGCTCACCGTGTGGCGGGCCAATCTGATCGGTTCGTCCGCCAAGGGCAACGAGTTCTTCCTGCGGCATCTGCTGGGGGCGTCCGACAACGCGAGCGCCGAGGAGGCGCCGCCCGGGTGCCGGCCCCGGGACGTGGCGTGGCGGGAGCAGGCGCCGCGCGGCAAGCTCGACCTGCTGCTCGCGCTCGACTTCCGGATGACCTCGACGACGTTGTTCGCGGATCTGGTGCTGCCCGCGGCGACCTGGTACGAGAAGCACGACCTGTCCAGCACGGACATGCACCCCTATGTGCACGCGTTCTCCCCGGCGATCAGCCCGCCCTGGCAGGCCCGCACCGACTTCGAGATCTTCCACGGCCTGGCCGCCGAGGTCGCCCGGCTGGCCGCGGGCCGGCTGGACGTGGGCTACGACCTGGTGGCCACCCCCCTCCAGCACGACACCCCCGGCGAGGCCCCGCCCGACGGGCCCACCGCCCCGCGCCTGACGCTCGTACGGCGGGACTACACCGCCCTCGGCGAACAGATCGCCGCGCTGGGGCCGCTGGCCGAGCGGGAGGGGATGACGGTGAAGGGGGTGACCGTGCGGCCCGGGCCCGAGGTGTCCTGGCTCGCCGCGCGCTGCGGCACCGGCACCTTGGGGGCGGTGCGCGGGCGGCCCCTGCTGGACACCGACGTCAAGCTGTGCGAGGCGATCCTCGCCCTGTCCGGCACGACCAACGGCCGGCTGGCCGCCGAGGGGTTCGAGCGGCTCGCCGAGCGGTGCGGGCCCGGGTCGGGCCTGACCGGGCAGGCCGCGTCGGTGGCCGAGCGGCGCATCACGTTCTCCGACACCCAGGCCCGGCCGGTGCAGGTCGGGGCGAGCTTCGAGTGGTCGGGCAAGGAGGGGCCGGACCGCCGCTACTCGCCCTTCACCGTCAACACCGAGCACCTCAAGCCCTGGCACACCCTCACCGGACGCCAGCACTTCTACCTGGACCACCCGTGGATCGCCGAGTACGGCGAACAGCTCCCGGTCTACCGGCCGCCGCTGGACCTGGCGGCGCTGGGCGAGGGGCCCCGGACGGACGGCGACGGCGCGCGGTCGGTGACGGTCCGGTACCTCACACCGCACTCGAAGTGGTCGATCCACTCCGAGTACCAGGAGAACCTGCTGATGCAGACCCTCGCGCGCGGCGGCCCGGTCGTCTGGATGAGCGTCGCCGACGCCGAGGCGATCGGTGCCGCGGACAACGACTGGATCGAGGCCCACAACGCCAACGGCGTGGTCGTGGCCCGGGCGGTCGTCTCGCACCGCATGCCCACCGGCACGGTGTTCATGTACCACGTCCAGGAACGGCTGGTGAACGTCCCCAAGTCGGAGGCCACCGGGCGCCGCGGCGGGGTGCACAACGCCCTGACCCGGCTGCTGATCAAGCCGACGCATCTGATCGGCGGCCACGCCCAGCTCTCGTTCGCCCCCAACTACTACGGCCCCACCGGCAATCAGCGTGACGCGATCACCGTGATCCGGCGGCGTACACAGAACGTGGAGTACTGACATGCGCGTCATGGCACAGATCGCCATGGTGATGAACCTGGACAAGTGCATCGGCTGCCACACCTGTTCGGTCACCTGCAAGCAGACGTGGACCAACCGGTCGGGCACCGAGTACGTGTGGTTCAACAACGTGGAGACCCGTCCCGGCCAGGGCTATCCGCGCGGCTACGAGGACCAGGACAAGTGGAAGGGCGGCTGGCGGCTCAAGCACGGGCGGCTGGTGCCGCGCGGCGGGGGCCGGGCCCGCCGGCTGGCCCGGCTGTTCGCCAACCCCGAACTGCCGTCCCTGTCCGACTACTACGAGCCGTGGACGTACGACTACGAGAACCTGATCTCCGCACCGCTCGGCGACGACGTGCCCACCGCGCCGCCCCGCTCGCTGGCCGACGGCCGCCCCACCCGGGTGACCTGGGGCCCGAACTGGGACGACGACCTGGGCGGCGGACCCGCGCACCTGGCCGGGGACCCGGTGCTGCGGAAGATGAACGAGCAGGTGCGCCTGGAGTACGAGCAGGCGTTCATGTTCTATCTGCCGCGCATCTGCGAGCACTGCCTCAACCCGTCCTGCGTGGCCGTGTGCCCGTCCGGGGCCCTGTACAAGCGCGTCGAGGACGGCATCGTCCTGGTCGACCAGGACCGCTGCCGGGGCTGGCGCATGTGCGTGTCCGGCTGCCCGTACAAGAAGGTGTACTTCAACCACGCCACCGGCAAGGCCGAGAAGTGCACCCTGTGCTACCCGCGCATCGAGGCGGGACAGCCCACGGTCTGCTCGGAGACCTGTGTGGGCCGGCTGCGCTATCTCGGCGTGCTCCTCTACGACGCCGACAAGGTCGGCGAGGCCGCCGCCACGGAACGCGAAGAGGACTTGTACGAGGCCCAGTTGGGCTGCTTCCTCGACCCGCACGACCCCGCTGTCGCGCACGCCGCCGAGGAGGCCGGGATCCCGCACGACTGGATCACCGCCGCCCGCCGCTCCCCCGTGCACGCCCTGATCAGCACCTACCGGGTGGCGCTGCCCCTGCATCCGGAGTTCCGCACCCTGCCCATGGTCTGGTACGTCCCGCCGCTGTCACCGGTGGTGGAGTCGCTCACCGCGACCGGACACGACGGGGAGGACCCGGCCAAGCTGTTCGCCGCCATCGACTCGCTGCGCATCCCCGTGGCCTACCTCGCCGAACTGTTCACCGCGGGCGATCCGGCGCCGGTGGAGGCGGCGCTGTGCCGGCTGGCCGCGATGCGCACCCACATGCGGCGCGTGAACCTCGGTGAGGAGCGGGACCCGGCCATCGCCCGCGCCGTCGGCCTGGACACCGCCGGCATCGAGGCCCTGTACCGGCTGCTGGCGCTGGCCAAGTACGACGAGCGCTACGTCATCCCCACCGGCTACACCGGCACCCTGCCCGACGACGGCGACCTCGGCGCCGGGTGCAGCCTGGACGGCCACGGCGGGGTCGGCATGTACGCGGCCGACGCCTTCCACGCCCCGCTCGCCGCCGGGCCGGAGCCGGAACACGCCGGGACGTCACTGCGCGACAGGGTCAACCTGCTGAACTGGAACGGCAAGGGCCGCCCCGAGGGTCTGTTCCCGCGCGGCCGGGGCGGCGCCCGGTGAGCCGTCCCGCCGTCCACCAGGCCGCCTCCCTGCTGCTCGGCTACCCGGACCGGGACTGGCCCGGGCGGCTGCGCACCGTACGCGCGGCGCTGGAGCCCTTGCCCGGTGCCGACACCGAACTGCTGCTGCGGTTCTGCGCCCGCGTCGAGGACACCGATCCGCTGGAGCTGGCCGCCCGGTACGTCGCCACCTTCGACCGCAGCCGCCGGCGCTGCCTGTACCTGACGTACTACACCGACGGGGACACCCGCAGGCGGGGCGGCGCCCTGGCCCGCCTGAAGGCCCTCTACCGGGAGCACGGCTGGCAGCCCACCGAGGACGAACTGCCCGACTTCCTGCCCCTGCTGCTGGAGTTCGCCGCCCGCGTGCCCGAGGCCGGGACACCGCTGCTGGCCGGGCACCGGCCCGCCCTGGAACTGCTCCGCTTCGCCCTGGCCGCCTACCGCAGCCCCTACGAGGACGTCGTCGAGGCGGTCTGCCGGACCCTGCCCGGCCCCCGCCCGCCGAGTCGTGAGGCGGCCCTGCGGCTCGCCCGCACCGGTCCGCCCGCCGAGACGGTCGGCCTCCTGCCCTACCCCCCACGATCCCCCCACAGCCCGCACGTGGAGGAGACCTCCCGGTGAACCACCTGCACATCGCCCTCTGGGGCGTCCTCCCCTACCTCGTCCTCGCCGTGCTGGTCACCGGCACCGCCTGGCGCTACCGCTACGACCGGTTCGGCTTCACCACGCGCTCCAGCCAGCTCCACGAGCACCGGCTGCTCGCGGTCGGCGGCCCGCTGTTCCACTACGGGCTGCTGTTCGTGGCGGCCGGGCACGTCATCGGCCTGCTCGTTCCCGAGCCGTTCACCGAGCGGGTGCGCGTCCACGAGTGGCTGTACCACGCCAACGCCCTGTTCGTCGGCGGCACGGCGGGCCTGGCCACCCTCGCCGGTCTGGCCGTCCTGCTCCACCGGCGCCTGCGGGTGCCCGCCGTGCGGGCCGCCACCAGCCGCAGCGACCGCGCGGTCTACCCGCTCCTGGTCTGCGTCCTGCTGGCCGGGCTGACCGCCACGGCCACCACCCTGCGGCCCCATCCCTACGACTACCGGGTGGGCGTCTCGGTGTGGTTCCGCTCCCTGTTCACCCTGGACCCCGACGTGTCCGCCATGGCCCACGCCCCGCTCGCCTACCAGGTGCACGCGCTGCTCGCGCTGGCCCTGTTCGCGCTGCTGCCGTTCAGCCGCCTCGTGCACGCCTTCACCGCGCCGCTGGGCTATCTGACCCGCCCCTACATCGTCTACCGCTCCCACGGGACCCGGCGGCCGTCCGCCGCGCGCCCGGGACCGGGCCGGCCGCGCCGCCGCACCGGCCGGGAACCGCTCGCGCGGCGCTGATGGGGGCACGGCTGTCCGACCGGTGCCGGGACCTGCCACCGGCGTGTTTCGCTCCCGTCATGGCCACCGGCATCGTCTCCCGGGCGCTCGGGCAGGCCGGCGCCCACGCGGTGTCCGGGGTGCTGTTCGGCGTCGCGGCGGCCCTGTACCTGCCGCTGCTGGCGGCGGCCGGTGTCAAGGCCGCCGTCCACCGGGGCGCCCTGCGTGCCGAACTGCGCGATCCCGGGCGCCTGTTCGGGCACTACACGCTCGTCGCGGCCAGCGGGGTGCTCGCCACCCGGCTGACCGAGGGCCCGGCCCGGATCGCCGGCTGCGCCCTGCTGGCGGTCGCGGTCGTCGTGTGGGCGGGGCTCGCCCGCGCGACCGCCCGGCTGCGGCACACCGGGCCGGAGCGGCTCCTGCGGCAGGCCGACGGCATCTGGTTCCTGGCCACCGTCGGCCTGCAGGCCATCGTGCTCACGCTGACGAGCCTCGCTCCCCCGCGTCCGGTGCTCGTCGTCGCCCTCGTGCTGTGGGGCGCCGGTCTGCCGCTGTACGCGGGCACGCTCGCGCTCGTCGTGCGGCGGCTGCGGCACCACCCGCCCCGGCCGGCCCGGGCGCTGCCCAGCTACTGGGTCACCATGGGCGCCGCCGCCATCAGCACCCTGGCGGGCGCCCGGCTGCTGCTCCGCGAGGAGCTGCTGCCCGGACCCGTCCGGGGCCTTCTCGCGGGGACGGTCGTCGCGCTGTGGGTCTGGGCGACCGTGCTGATCCCGCCGCTGGTGGCCGCGGGTGTCTGGCGCCATCTGCGGCACCGGGTCCCGTTCGGCCACGAGCCCACGCTCTGGTGCGTCGTCTTCCCGCTCGGCATGTACGCCACCGCGACCGCCCAGCTCGCCGGGGAACACCGGATCGACGCCGTGGCCGTGCCCCACCGGCCGCTGGCATGGCTCGCCCTGTCGGCCTGGCTCGCGGTCGGCGCCCGGTGCCTGACCGGCCGGTCCGGGGACGGGGCGGCGGGCTGGGACGACGGGGCCTAGCCGCCGATGGCCGACATGGGGCGGTCGGGCTGGATGAAGGAGGGGTCGTCCAGGCCCGCGCCGGCCTTCTTGCCCCACATCGCCAGCTTCCAGATACGGGCGATCTCCTCGTCGGGGGCGCCGGAGCGCAGGGCCGCGCGGAGGTCGGTCTCCTCGGTGGCGAACAGACAGGTGCGTATCTGACCGTCGGCGGTGAGGCGGGTGCGGTCGCAGGCCGCGCAGAACGGCCGGGTCACCGAGGCGATCACGCCGACGCGGTGCGGTCCGCCGTCCACCAGCCAGCGCTCCGCGGGTGCCGAGCCGCGCGCGTCGGCGCCCTCGGGGGTGAGGTCGAAGCGGGTGCGCAGGGAGGTGAGGATGTCCCCGGCGGTGACCATGCCCTCGCGCTTCCAGCCGTGCTGGGCGTCCAGCGGCATCTGCTCGATGAACCGCAGTTCGTAGTCGTGCTCGACCGCCCAGGCGAGCAGGTCCGGGGCCTCGTCGTCGTTCAGGCCCGGCATCAGGACCGAGTTGACCTTGACCGGGGTCAGGCCGGCCTCGCGGGCCGCGGCGAGGCCGTCCAGGACGTCCTGGTGGCGGTCGCGGCGGGTGAGGGTCTTGAAGACGTCCGGGCGCAGGGTGTCCAGGGAGACGTTGACCCGGTCCAGGCCCGCCGACTTCAGGGCGGCCGCGGTGCGGACCAGGCCGATGCCGTTGGTGGTCAGGGACATCCGGGGGCGCGGGGCGAGGGCCGCGACGCGCTCCACGATGCCGACCAGGCCCGGGCGCAGCAGGGGCTCGCCGCCGGTGAAGCGGACCTCCTCGATGCCGAGCGCGCGGACCGCGACGTCGATGAGGCGGACGATCTCGTCGTCCGTGAGCAGGTCCGGCTTGGCCAGCCACCGCAGGCCCTCCTCGGGCATGCAGTAGGTGCAGCGCAGATTGCACCGGTCGGTCAGCGAGACCCTCAGATCGGTGGCCACCCGGCCGTAGGTGTCGATGAGCACGTGGGCCCCCTCCCTCTCCCGGTCACTCGTTCTCGGCCGCCCATGCGTCGTCCGTCACCTGCGAGCGTACGCGACCGCGCCGACATCGACAGCGGCCCGATCCCATGAGGAACGGCGCGACCGCGTCGTAGGACCGTACAGTCCCGGACGACGCGGTCGTCCCGCGTGCCGCCGTCAGTGGGCTCCGGTGCCGGTCAGGGACCGGACCTCCAGTTCCGCGTACTTCCCGGCGTCCGGGGTCTCCTTCGACAGCAGGGTGCCCACCACGCCGAGCAGGAAGCCGACCGGGATGGAGATGAGGCCGGGGTTCTCCAGCGGGAACCAGTGGAAGTCGACGCTCGGGAACATCGAGGTCGGCTTGCCGGAGACCACCGGGGAGAACAGCACCAGGCCGACCGCGGTGACCAGGCCGCCGTAGATCGACCACAGGGCGCCCGCGGTGGTGAACCGCTTCCAGAACAGGCTGTAGAGGATGGTCGGCAGGTTGGCGGAGGCGGCGACCGCGAAGGCGAGGGCGACCAGGCCGGCCACGTTCAGGTCGCGGGCCAGGGCGCCGAGGACGATGGAGACCGCGCCGATGCCGACGGTCGCCCAGCGGGCCGCGCGCACCTCCTGCTCCTCGGTGGCCTGGCCCCTCTTGATCACGTTGGCGTAGATGTCGTGCGAGAACGAGGACGAGGAGGCCAGGGTCAGGCCGGCGACGACCGCGAGGATCGTGGCGAAGGCGACCGCGGAGATGCTGGCGAGCAGGATGGCTCCCCAGTTGGAGTCGACGCCGCCCAGATGGAGCGCCAGCAGGGGGGCCGCCGTGTTGCCCGCCTTGTTGGAGGCGATGATCTCGTCCGGTTTGATCAGCGCGGCGGCGCCGAAGCCGAGGGCGAGGGTCATCAGGTAGAAGACGCCGATCAGGCCGATCGCCCAGAGGACGGACTTGCGGGCGGCCTTGGCGGTGGGGACGGTGTAGAAGCGGATCAGGATGTGCGGCAGGCCGGCGGTGCCCAGGACCAGGGCGATGCCGAGGGAGAGGAAGTCCAGCTTGGTGGTGCCGGTGGCGCCGTACTTCAGGCCGGGCTCCAGGAAGGCGCTGCCCTTGCCGCTGTTGTCGGCGGCCCTGCCGAGCAGTTCGGAGATGTTGAAGTCGAACTTCAGCAGGACGAGGAAGGTCAGCAGCAGGGCGCCGGCGATCAGCAGCACCGCCTTGACCATCTGGACCCAGGTGGTGCCCTTCATGCCGCCGATGGTGACGTACACGATCATGAGCAGGCCGACCAGGGCGACGATGCCGATCTTGCCGCCGTCGCTGGTGATGCCGAGGAGCAGGGAGACCAGCACGCCGGCGCCCGCCATCTGGGCCAGCAGGTAGAAGATCGACACGACGATGGTGGAGGTGCCGGCCGCGGTGCGCACGGGGCGCTGGCGCATCCGGTAGGCCAGCACGTCGCCCATCGTGTAGCGGCCCGAGTTGCGCAGGGGTTCGGCGACCAGGAGGAGGGCGACGAGCCAGGCGACGAGGAAGCCGATGGAGTACAGGAAGCCGTCGTAGCCGAAGAGGGCGATGGCGCCGGCGATGCCGAGGAAGGACGCGGCCGACATGTAGTCACCGGAGACGGCGAGGCCGTTCTGGAATCCGGTGAACTGGCGTCCGCCCGCGTAGAAGTCGGCGGCGTCCTTGGTCTGCCGGCCCGCCCAGACGGTGATGACGAGGGTCGCGGCGACGAACACCGCGAACAGGGTGATGATCAGCGTCCGGTGCTCGCTCGCCTCGCCGGCGGCCAGCAGCGTGTGGGGCATGGCGCTCATGCTCCGCCCTCCATCCGGGACTTGATGGCCTCGGCCCGCGGGTCGAGCCTGGTGGCGGCGCGGCGGGCGTACCACCAGGCGATGAGGAACGTGGTGAGGAACTGGGCGAGGCCCAGGACGAGGGCGACGTTGACATGGCCGGCCACCTTGGTGCCCATGAAGTCGCCCGCGTAGTTGGACAGCAGGACGTACAGCAGGTACCAGGCGGCGAAGGCGATCGTCAGCGGGAAGGCGAAGGAGCGGTGCGCGCGGCGCAGTTCACCGAACTCCGCGCTCTGCTGCACCTCGGTGAACTCCTCGGTGGAGGGAAGGCGGGCTGGGGATTGAGTGGGTGGCGGTGTCTCGGTGGCCACGGAGTCTCCTCGCGTCACGAACGTGCGCTTGCTGATCTCGCAGGGACGGGAACACATTACAATGAGTCATCAGTCGACTCCATCCGGTGATTCCCGTAGGGGACCTGATCCTTTCGGGCCTCCCGTCCACGGTCACGGCGCCGCCCGGGCGCCGGTTCAAGTACGCCTGGGCCTTTCGGAGATCAGCGCGGGCGGATAGCTTCGGCCCTGCACCGCCTCGTCACGCACCTGCCCGGACAGCCACCTGCGTTCCGGGCGGTTCCGTATCCGGATGATGTGGAGATCCCATGGCTCATCTGCGCTCCAGACGCCGACTGGCGCTCGCCGTACCGGCCGCGCTGTCGCTGACCGCCACGCTCGGTTTCCTGCCGTCGGCGGCCTCGGCGGCCCCCTCGGCGGCCGCGGAGGCCCCGGTGGCGCGGGCGGCGGACGGCCCCGCCCTGTCGTACGTGGTGAACACCGGTACGGGCCGCTCCACGATCGAGTCGGTGCGGCGGGCGATCACCCGCAACGGCGGGACGGTGGTGACGAGTTACGACCGGATCGGGGTGATCGTCGTCCACTCCGCGGACCCCGGCTTCGCCCAGCGGATCCGCGCCGTGCGCGGGGTCGAGTCGGCGGGCGCGACGCGCAACCGCCCGCTGCCCGCCCAGTCCACCACCGACGTGGGCACACCGAAGGCGCTGAGCGCGGCCGAGGCCGCCGGCGTCCGGGCCGCCGCCGGACAGGACCCGCTGGAGCCGTTGCAGTGGGACTTGCCGGCCATCAAGGCGGACAAGGCGCACGAGAAGACCCTGGGCAGCCCGGACGTCACGGTCGCCGTCATCGACACGGGCGTCGACGACACCCACCCGGACATCGCGCCCAACTTCGACCGCGCGGCCTCCGTCAACTGCGTGTCGGGCAAGCCGGACACCACGGACGGCGCCTGGCGGCCGGGCGCGGCGGAGAGCCCGCACGGCACGCACGTGGCGGGCGAGATCGCGGCGGCGAAGAACGGCGTGGGCATGACGGGCGTGGCGCCGGGGGTGAAGGTCGCGGGCATCAAGGTGGGCAACCCGGACGGCTTCTTCTACACCGAGGCCGTGGTCTGCGGCTTCGTGTGGGCGGCCGAGCACCACGTCGACGTGACCAACAACAGCTATTACACCGACCCGTGGTACTTCAACTGCACCTCCGACCCCGACCAGAAGGCACTGGTGGACGCCGTCACCCGGGCCTCGCGCTACGCGGAGCGCAAGGGCGCGGTCAACGTCGCGGCGGCGGGCAACGAGAACTACGACCTCGCCTCCGACGCGATCACCGACGAGGACTCGCCGAACGACGGCACCCCCTCGGACCGGGTGGTCGACCCGCACGAGTGCTTCGACATACCGACCCAGCTGCCGGGCGTCGTCACGGTCGCGGCGACCGGCGCGAAGGGCCTGAAGTCGTCGTTCTCCAACCACGGTCTCGGCGTGGTGGACATCGCCGCGCCCGGCGGCGACCGCCTCCAGGCGCCGCAGCCCCCCGCGGTCAGCGGCCTGGTCCTGGGCACGCTGCCGGGCGGCAAGTACGGCTACATGGCCGGGACGTCCATGGCCGCCCCGCACGTCGCCGGTGTCGCCGCATTGATCAAGTCAACCCATCCGCACGCCCCGGCGGCGGCCGTGAAGGCGCTGCTGTACGCGGAGGCCACCGCCACCCCCTGCACGGACCCGTACGACATCGACGGCGACGGCAAGGTGGACGCGGTGTGCGAGGGAACGAAGAACCACAACGGCTTCTACGGCTGGGGAGTGACGGACGCGCTGGCCGCGGTGACCAGGTAGGCATCACGGGGGGCGGCTGCGCGGGCGCGCCCCTCGCTGGGTTGATTCAATCAATCATGCATAGTGCAGTCATGACTGCACTCACGTACGCGTGGTCCGCGCTGGGCGGCGACCCCGCCCGGCTGTCCCGGCTCACCCTCGTCCCGCGGGAGGGCGTGCTCGCGGCGCGCCTTCCCGTGCGGGAGCTGGCCCGGGCCTGCGTGGGCGCCTGCGCGCTGGCCGCGGCGGAGCTGGCGGCCCGCCGGGCCGCCCTCCCCGAGGTCCCGGGCGTCCGGGTCGACGACGGCGCGGTCGCTGCGGCCTTCCACAGCGAGCGGCTGCTGCGGATCGACGGCCGGGCACCGGTCTCCTTCGCGCCCCTGTCCCGGTTCTGGCGCACGGCCGACGGCTGGGTGCGCACCCACGCCAACTACCCGCACCACCAAGCCCGGTTGCTCGGCGCGCTGGGGCTGCCCGCGGACGCCTCGGCGGACCGCGTCGCCGGACACCTGGCCGGGCGCCCCGCCCTGGAGGTGGAGGAGACCGTCGGCGGCGCGGGCGGTCTCGCCGTGGCCCTGCGCACCCCCGGGGAGTGGGCGGCACACCCGCAGGCGGCCGAGGTGGCCGCGCGCCCGCTGGTCGAGCGCTCCTGGCCGGACACGGCGCCCCCGCGCGTGTTCCCGCCGCCCGTTCCCGGTGCCGCCGCCCTGCTGCCGGCATCCGGACTGCGCGTCCTGGACCTGACCCGGGTCCTGGCGGGTCCGGTCGCCACCCGCACCCTCGCCCTGCTCGGCGCGGACGTGCTGCGCCTGGACGCCCCGTGGCTGCCGGAACTGCCCGACCAGCACGCCGACACCGGCTTCGGCAAGCGGTCCGCCACGCTGGACCTGGACACCGGCCGCGATGTCCTCGAAGACCTGCTGAGCACGGCGGACGTCGTGGTCACCGGCTACCGGCCGGGCGCCCTGGACCGGTTCGGGCTCTCCCCCGAGGCGCTGGCCGGGCGCCACCCCGGGCTGGTCGTGGCGCAGGTGTCGGCGTGGGGCGCGTACGGGCCGTGGCACGCGCGGCGCGGCTTCGACAGCCTGGTGCAGGTCGCCACCGGCATCGCGGTCACCGAGGGCACGGCCGGGGAGCCGGGCGCGCTGCCCGCGCAGGCCCTGGACCACGGCACCGGCTATCTGCTGGCGGCGGCCGTGCTGCGGGCGCTGACCGAGCAGTCGTACGACGGCGGGAGCCGGCTGGTGCGGCTCGCGCTGGCCCGGACCGCGCACTGGCTGGCCCACGGCATCCGCCCGGAACCGGCCGAGGGGGAGCCGTACCCGGGTCCGGACGCCTGGCTGGCCGAGACCGGCGGCGCGCTGGGCCGGCTGCGGCACGCCCGCCCGGCCGTGTCCTTCACGGGCGGACCCGCCGGCTGGGCCCGGCCCCCGGCGCCCTGGGGTTCGGACCCGGCCCGCTGGACCGCCGCCCCGGCCGGCGGCGGGTGACACACGCGGTCACCGGTCGTTGGTGACCAGCACCTTCAGGGCCGTGCGCTCGTCCATCGCCCGGTAACCGGCCGGGACGCCCTCGATGTCGACGGTCAGGTCGAACACCGGGGAGGGGTCGATCGTGCCGTCGAGGACGTCGGGCAGCAGGTCGGGGATGTAGGCGCGGACCGGGGCGACCCCGCCGCGCAGCGCGATGTTCCGGTCGAACATCACGCCGAGGTCCAGGCCGGTGCCGCTGCCGTGGGGCACGCCCACGAAGCCGATGGCGCCGCCGTCCCGGGTGATGCCGACGGCCGTCCGCATGGACTGCTCGGTGCCGACCGCCTCCACGACGGCGTGCGCGCCCTGGCCGCGGGTCAGCTCGCGGACGGCCTCGACGGCGGCCTCCCCGCGCTCGGCGACCACGTCGGTGGCGCCGAACCGGCGCGCGATGTCGGTCCGCACCCGGTGCCGGCCCAGGGCGATGATCCGCTCGGCGCCGAGCCGCTTGGCGGCCAGGACGGCGCACAGGCCGACCGCGCCGTCCCCGACGACGGCGACCGTGGCCCCGGGCCGGGCGCCCGCGCCGAGGGCCGCGTGGTGGCCGGTGCCGAGCACGTCGGACAGGGTCAGCAGGGCGGACAGCAGGTGGTCGTCCGTGGCCGCCTCCTTGGGCAGCCGGACGAGGGTGCCGTCGGCGAACGGCACGCGGACGGCCTCGCCCTGGCCGCCGTCGTAGCCGACCGAGCCCCAGAAGCCGCCGTGCTCGCAGGAGGTGGTCAGGCCCTCGCGGCAGTAGTCGCAGACGCCGTCGGACCACATGAAGGGCGCGACCACCAGGTCACCGCGGCGGACGCTGCCCACCTCGGAGCCGGTCTCCTCCACGACGCCGAGGAACTCGTGCCCGATCCGCTGGCCCGGCTGCCGGGCCGCCTCGCCCCGGTAGGCCCACAGGTCGCTGCCGCAGATGCAGGCGCGCAGCACCCGGACGACGGCGTCGGTGGGCAACCGCACCACGGGGTCGGGGACGTCCTCCACGCGCATCTCGTACGGGGCGTGGATGGTGGTGGCGCGCATGACGGGGTCCTTCTCGTGCGGGGCTCGTGCGGGGCGGTGCGGCGTGCCCGCGAGCGGCGGGCGCACTTCACCGTACGTCGTGCCCGCGGCGTCCCGCGCGGCCGGCCGTCGCGGCCGGTTTCCGGGCCGGTGCCGGGCTCGCCGTCGAAGAGCGGACGAGACGTCCGTACGGGCCCTGGCCGAGCCGGCGCGGGTGCCGCCGTCCCGGCCGCGGCACCGGTGTCCGCGCGCTCACACCCCGGCCGCCCCCAGCAGGCTGCCCGCCGCGTAGGTCACGCCCATCGCCAGCGCCCCGCCGGCCACGTTGCGCACCACCGCGCGCGGGGGGCGGGCCGCGCCGAGGCGGGCGCTGCTCCAGCCGGTGAGGACCAGGGCGGCGAGGACGCAGCACACGGTGACGGGGAGCCGGGCGCCGGCCGGGGGCAGCACGATGGCCAGCAGCGGGAGCAGCGCGCCCACGGTGAAGGCCAGGAAGCTCGCCCAGGCCGCGTGCCAGGGGTTGGTCAGCTCGTCCGGGTCGATGCCCAGCTCCACGCGCGCGTGGGCCCGCAGCGCGTCCCGCGCGGTGAGCTGTTCGGCGGCCTCGCGGGCCACGTCCCGGGACAGGCCGCGCCGGGCCAGCAGCTCGGTCAGCTCCCGCAGTTCGGCCTCCGGCCGGTCGCGCAGCTCCCGGCGCTCCGCGGCCAGCGCGGCCATCTCGGAGTCGCGCTGGGTGGAGACGGAGACGTACTCGCCGGCCGCCATGGACATCGAGCCGGCGAGCAGTCCCGCCAGTCCGGCGGTGAGCAGCGCGGAGCGGCTCCCGGTGGCGCCGGCCACACCGACGACCAGGCCGGCGGTGGAGACGATGCCGTCGTTCGCGCCCAGTACGGCGGCCCGCAGCCAGTTCAGCCGGGAGCCGAGCGCGCCGCCGTGGAGCTCGTCGTGGGTGGGTTCCGTCACAGCAGGGAGGATCCCACCGGCAGCGCCCCGGGCGCCGCACCGACGCGGGGCCGGCCGGCGGAGCGGGACACCGCGGCGGAGGGGGCGCGGGCAGGGTGCCGGAGGACCGCTGCCACCACGCCCGGACCGCTGCCCCGGGCGAACGCCGGACCGGTGAACTCCGCCCCGGCCACCGGGCCGTATCGCACCGCCCTTCACCGGGCCCCTGTGACGAACCGTCACCCGCGACACCGGCACGACGGTCCGGGGCGGGGAGCGGCCTGCCCGGGAAGGGAGTCGATGGACGGCAGCCAGTGGCGGACGCGGCGGTGGCCGGTGCCGGGTGAGCGGGCACGCGCGTACGAGGACGGAGTGCGCGGGCACGCGCGCGTATGTGCGGTGGCCGAGTGCGCGGGCGGGTCCGGGGTGCGGGTGCCCGACCTGGGGGACGGCGCTGTCGGTGGCGGCCCGTATCCTCAGTGACCATGCTCGAAGACCGTGCGACCGCCGCGCCCTCCGCCACCCCGTGGCCGGCCGCGTATCCGAAGGGATACGCGGTCGTTGACGTGGAGACCACCGGACTGGCCCGCGACGACCGGATCATCTCGGCGGCCGTGTACCGGCTGGACGCGCTCGGCGAGGTCGAGGACCACTGGTACACGCTCGTCAACCCGCAGCGCGATCCGGGACCCGTGTGGATACACGGCCTGACGAGCGAGATGCTCGACGGCGCGCCGCTGTTCGCGGACGTGGCCGAGGAGTTCGCGGCCCGCCTGGACGGCCGGGTGCTGGTGGCGCACAACGCCGTCTTCGACTGGCAGATGATCGCGCGGGAGTACGCGCGCGTGCGGCGCGAGGCGCCGGTGCGCCAGCGGCTGTGCACCATCGCGCTGTCGAAGGAGCTGGGGCTGCCGCTGCCCAACTTCAAGCTGGAGTCGCTGGCGGCCCACTTCGGGGTCGTCCAGCAGCGGGCGCACCACGCGCTGGACGACGCGCGGGTGCTGGCGGAGGCGTTCCGGCCCAGCCTGCGGGCCGCGGCGGCGGGCGGCGTCCGGCTGCCGCTGCTGGAGTGCCGGCCGCTGACGGAGTGGTCGGACCGGCCGGTGCCCCGGCAGGCGTCCGGCGGCTACGGCGGCTATCGGCAGGGCGGTTGGCGCCCCTCCCGCAAAAGGCCCGCATGCCCCTATCCCAACCCCGGTCGCTATGAAGACGGCAAAAGGCTCAAACAGGGCATGCGGGTCGCCTTCTCGGGTGACACGTCGACGGAGCGCGAGCTGCTGGAGGACCGCGCCACCGAGGCCGGGCTGCACGTGGCCGGCAGCATCTCCCGGCTGACCAGCCTGCTGGTGACCAACGACCCGGACTCGGGCACGTCGAAGACGGTCAAGGCCCGGCAGTACGGCACGCCGATCCTGGACGAGGCCGCGTTCGGGCAGCTGCTGAGGGACGTGGAGCCCGCCGACGAGTAGCCGAGGACGCGCGCGGTTCATCGTACGAACGGGTGATTGCCCCACGACTCACCCGGCACCGGCTCGCCGGGGAAACGGCGACGGCTCACCCTGTGGCGCATGGCGACATGCGAAGTCTGCGGCAATGACTACGGAATGACCTTCGAGGTGCACGCGCAGGGCGCCGTGCACGTCTTCGACTGCTTCTCCTGTGCGATCCACCGCATGGCCCCGCTCTGCGAGCACTGCCGGGTGCAGATCATCGGCCAGGGCGTGGAGGTGGAGGGCCACTGGTACTGCGGCGCGCACTGCGCCCGGGCCGAGGGGAGGGCCGGCATCGTCGACCGGGTCTGACCCGGTACCCGCCTGAACGCACCCCATGACGCGGAGGTACCGTCGTGGGGTGCACCGCTACCGCTTCCTGCTGTCCCGCCAGTGGGTGATCCTCACCCTCGTCGCGATCGCGCTGATCCCGACGATGATCAGGCTGGGCTTCTGGCAGCAGCACCGCTACGAGGAGCGCACGGCCCGCAACGACCTGGTCTCCGCCGCGCTGCACGCCGACCCCGTCCCGGTCGAGCGGCTGACCTCCCCCGGGCACGCGGTGTCCCGCACCGAGAAGTACCGCACGGTCACCGCGACCGGCACCTTCGACACCTCGAAGGAGGTCGTGGTCCGCCGCCGTGTCAACTCCGACGGCGAGGTCGGCTTCCACGTCCTCACCCCCCTCGTCCTCGACGACGGCAAGGTATTGCTCGTCAACCGGGGCTGGATCCCCGCGAACGGGGCGCAGACCGACTATCCCAAGGTGCCGGCGCCGCCGGCCGGGCGGACCACCGTCACCGGACGGCTGATGGCCGACGAGACGACCGCCGCGAGCGGCATCAAGAACGTCAAGGGCCTGCCCGACCGGCAGATCATGCTGATCAACAGCGCCGAGGAGGCCCGGCGGCTGGACGCGCGGGTGCTCGGCGGCTACATCCAGCAGACCGCGCCCCGCGCCGAGAACGGCTCCCCGGAGCAGATCTCCGACCCGGGCAGCGAGGACGCCCCGCTGAACTACGCGTACATGATCCAGTGGTGGCTGTTCGCGGCGGCCGTCCCGGTCGGCTGGTGGTTCCTGGTCCGGCGCGAGCTGCGCGACCGGGCGGAGGCCGCGGCGGAGAGCCGCACCGAGGAGAACGAACCGGCCCCGGTCTGACCCCGGTCCGCCCTCCCCCCACGCCCGCCCCGGCCACCGGCCGGACCCCGCCCGTCCCCCTCACGTCTCACTCCCCCGGCCGACCACCTGGTTGGCCCTCTGGGCTGCCGGGAAACCGGATCCCGTGAACGCGCGCATCGACGACTACGCCCTCATCGGGGACGAACAGACCGCGGCCCTGGTCGGCAAGGACGGCTCGATCGACTGGCTGTGCCTGCCACGCTTCGACTCCGGTGCCTGCTTCGCCCGGCTGCTGGGCGACGAGGACCACGGCCACTGGCGGATCGCGCCCGAGGGAGCGGACGTCTGCGCCCGCCGCGCCTACCGGCCCGACACCCTCGTCCTGGACACCGAGTGGGAGACGGCGGACGGCGCGGTGCGCGTCACCGACCTGATGCCGCAGCGCGAGCGCGCCCCCGACGTCGTACGGATCGTGGAGGGCGTCCGCGGCCGGGTCACCGTCCGCAGCACGCTGCGGCTGCGCTTCGACTACGGCTCGATCATGCCGTGGGTGCGCCGCGCGGACGGCCACCGGGTGGCCGTCGCCGGCCCGGACTCCGCCTGGCTGCGCACCGAGCCGGACGTGCGCACCTGGGGCGAGCGGTACGGCACCCACTCGGAGTTCACCGTCGCCGAGGGCGAGCGGGTCGCGTTCGTGCTCACCTGGCACCCCTCGCACGAGAAGCGCCCGCCGCTGATCGACCCGTACGAAGCGCTGGAGAGCAGCGTCGCCGACTGGCGGGCCTGGACCGGGCGGTGCCGTTACGACGGGCCGTACCGGGAGGCGGTGGTGCGCTCCCTCATCACCCTCAAGGCCCTCACCTACGCCCCGACCGGCGGGATCGTCGCCGCGGCGACCACCTCGCTGCCCGAGAAGCCGGGCGGCGTGCGCAACTGGGACTACCGGTACTGCTGGCTGCGCGACTCCACCCTCACCCTCGGCGCGCTGCTCACCGCGGGCTACCAGGAGGAGGCCGGGGCGTGGCGGGACTGGCTGCTGCGCGCGGTCGCCGGCAACCCGGCCGACCTCCAGATCATGTACGGCGTGGCGGGCGAGCGGCGGCTGCCGGAGACGGAACTGCCGTGGCTGCCCGGTTTCGCCGGCTCCGCCCCCGTGCGCGTCGGCAACGGCGCCGTCGACCAGCTCCAGCTGGACGTGTACGGCGAGGTGATGGACTCGCTGTCGCTGGCCCGCACCTCGGGGCTGTCCCCCAAGCCGCACATGTGGGCCATGCAGCGGTCGCTGATGGGCTTCCTGGAGTCGGCGTGGCGGCAGCCGGACGAGGGCCTGTGGGAGGTGCGCGGCGGCCGGCGGCAGTTCGTGCACTCCAAGGTGATGGTGTGGGTGGCCGCCGACCGGGCCGTGCGGACGCTGGAGCGGCACCCGGAGCTGAGCGGCGACCTGGAGGGCTGGCGCCGGCTGCGCGACGAGGTGCACCGGGAGGTGTGCGAGAAGGGCTTCGACCCGGAGCGGAACACCTTCACCCAGTCCTACGGCTCCCGGGAACTGGACGCCGCGCTGCTGCTCATCCCGCGCGTGGGCTTCCTGCCGCCGGACGATCCCCGGGTGGTCGGCACGGTCGACGCCATCCGCGACGACCTCGGGCACGGCGGCTTCCTGCGCCGCTACGACACCGACGACTCGGTGATCGACGGGCTGCCGAGCGGCGAGGGAGCCTTCCTCGCCTGTTCCTTCTGGCTGGCCGACGCGCTGCACGTGACCGGCCGGACACGGGAGGCCCGCGAGCTGTTCGACCGGCTGGTGGGCCTGTGCAACGACGTGGGCCTGCTGGCCGAGGAGTACGACCCCGTCGGCGGCTGCCAGCTCGGCAACTTCCCGCAGGCGTTCAGCCACATCGGACTGGTGAACACCGCACTCACGCTCTTCGGGGAGGACGGGGCAGGATAGGGCCATGGATCTTGGACTGAAGGACCGGGTGTACGTCGTCACCGGAGCCACCCGGGGACTGGGCAACGCCACCGCGCGGGAACTCGTCGCGGACGGGGCGAAGGTGGTCGTCAGCGGCCGGGACGGGCAGCGGGTCGCCGAGGCCGCCGCCGCCCTCGGCCCGAACGCGGTGGGCGTGGCCGTGGACAACGCCGACCCGAGCGCTCCGGAGCGGCTGATCGGGGCGGCCCGGGAGAACTTCGGGGGCTTCCACGGGGTGCTGGTGAGCGTGGGCGGGCCGGCGCCCGGCTTCGTCGCCGACAACACCGACGAGCAGTGGCGGGACGCGTTCGAGTCCGTCTTCCTCGGCGCGGTACGGCTGGCCCGCGCGGCGGCGGCCGAGCTGCCGGAGGGCGGGGTGATCGCGTTCGTGCTGTCCGGGTCGGTGTACGAGCCGATCCCGGGGCTGACGGTCTCCAACGGGCTGCGGCCGGGGCTCGCCGGGTTCGCCAAGTCGATCGCCGACGAGCTGGGGCCGCGCGGCATCCGGGTGGTGGGGGTGCTGCCGGGCCGGATCGACACCGATCGCGTCCGCGAGCTGGACGGGCGGTCCGCCGACCCCGAGGCCACCCGGACCGCGAACGCCTCGCGCATCCCGCTGCGCCGCTACGGGCGGCCGGAGGAGTTCGGCCGGACGGCCGCGTTCCTGCTGTCTCCGGCCGCGTCGTACCTGACCGGGGTCATGGTGCCCGTCGACGGCGGCATGCGGCACGGATTCTGACGGCGCTCCGGTGCGCGCGGGCGTGCCGGGACGTCGCGGCGCGCGGCCGCCGGGCCGTGGAGCGGGCCCGGCGGCCGCGTGCGCTCGGGGCCTACTCGCCGAGGCCGGCCAGGTCGCGCAGGCGGCGGGCCTGGGCGGCGCGCTCGGCCGCGCGCTGCTCGTCGTACGTCCGGTCGACGGCGCCGCGCAGCAGTGCCTTGGTCTCCACCACGGCGTCCCGGGGCGCGGCCAGCAGCGCCGCCGCCAGGTCGCGCACCGTCGCGTCCAGTTCGGTCGCGGGCACGGCGAGGTTGGCCAGCCCGCTCGCCACGGCCTCCTCGGCCCCGACGAACCGCCCGGTCGCGCAGATCTCCAGCGCGCGGGCGTACCCGACGAGGCCGACCAGCGGGTGGGTGCCGGTCAGGTCGGGGACGAGGCCGAGGCTGGTCTCGCGCATGGCGAACTGGACGTCGTCGGCGACGACCCTGAGGTCGCAGCCCAGCGCGAGCTGGAAGCCGGCGCCGATGGCATGGCCCTGGACGGCGGCGATGGACACGAGGTCGGTCCGCCGCCACCAGGTGAACGCCTCCTGGTATCCGGCGATGGTGGCGTCGAGCCCGGCGTCGTCACGGCGCGCGAGTTCGATGAAGGTCGGCTCGCCCGGGATCCCCTCCGGAGTGAACATCCGGCGGTCCAGCCCGGCGGAGAACGACTGGCCCTCGCCGCGCAGCACGACCACGCGGACGGAGCCCGGCAGCAGCCGCCCGGCCTCGGCGAGCGCCCGCCACAGGGCGGGGGTCTGCGCGTTGCGCTTGGCCGGGTTGGCCAGCGTCACCGTGGCGAGGGTGTCCTCGACGGTGAGCCGTACCCCGTCCTTGTCGAGTGCGGGAGCGAGGTCCTGGTCGGGTGAAGCCATGGGGTGCCTCCGATGGGTGCGGTCAGCAGAGCGGAGCTAAGTGACTGCACAGTAACCACCCGGCCGGTCGGACCGCCGACCGGGTGGCCACCATCGAAGCCGATGGGCCGCCCGGAGTCAGGACGAAGCGGCCTTCTTACCCCGGGTCGCTCCGCCACGCCCACGGAGCGTGACGCCCGACTCGCTGAGCATCCGGTGCACGAAGCCATACGAGCGGCCGGTCTCCTCGGCCAGTGCCCGGATGCTCGCACCGGAGTCGTACTTCTTCTTCAGGTCTGCCGCGAGCTTGTCGCGCGCGGCGCCGGTCACCCGGCTGCCCTTCTTCAGAGTCTCGGCCACCCGTGCCTCCTCATGGGAAGTGCGCTCTGGTCTCCTCATGATCACCCCTCCCGGGCGTGATGGCCACCCATTCGGCAAGGTCGGTGAGACATCGTTGTGACGACAGGAGGCGATCCCCACAAGCGGAATGCGGAATTCCAGTGGGTGGCGTCCGGGGGTCCGTACGGGTGGATTCGCGAAGTACCAGGTCAGGAATGCCGAGCGGCCGGCCCTCCGGCTACCGGGGGGTCGGCCGCGAAATCCGTGTACGACACACCTCGATACGAGGAGATCTCACACAGATGATGGATCACGGATAGGCCGAATGATCCATGCCCGGGGGATCCGGCCCGTCGATCACGCCAGGGCGACCAGGTCCGCGTAGCCGGAGCCCCACAGGTCCTCGACGCCGTCGGGGAGCAGGATGATCCGCTCCGGCTGGAGCGCCTCGACGGCGCCCTCGTCGTGGGTGACGAGGACGACCGCGCCCTTGTAGGTGCGCAGGGCGCCGAGGATCTCCTCACGGCTGGCCGGGTCGAGGTTGTTCGTCGGCTCGTCCAGGAGCAGCACGTTCGCCGAGGAGACGACGAGCGTGGCGAGGGCGAGCCGGGTCTTCTCGCCGCCGGAGAGGACGCCGGCCGGCTTGTCGACGTCGTCGCCGGAGAACAGGAACGAGCCGAGCACCTTGCGGACCTCGACCAGGTCCATGTCGGGGGCGGCCGAGCGCATGTTCTCCAGGACGGTGCGGTCGGGGTCGAGGGTCTCGTGCTCCTGGGCGTAGTAGCCCAGCTTGAGGCCGTGGCCCGGGACGACCTGGCCGGTGTCGGGCTGCTCCACGCCGCCGAGCAGACGCAGCAGGGTGGTCTTGCCGGCGCCGTTGAGGCCGAGGATGACGACCCGGGAGCCCTTGTCGATGGCCAGGTCGACGTCGGTGAAGATCTCCAGGGAGCCGTACGACTTCGACAGGCCCTCGGCCATCAGCGGGGTCTTGCCGCAGGGCGCGGGCTCGGGGAAGCGGAGCTTGGCGACCTTGTCGGACTGGCGGACCGCCTCCAGGCCGGAGAGCAGCTTGTCCGCGCGGCGGGCCATGTTCTGCGCGGCGACCGTCTTGGTGGCCTTGGCGCGCATCTTGTCGGCCTGCGAATGCAGGGCGGCGGCCTTCTTCTCGGCGTTGGCGCGCTCGCGCTTGCGGCGCTTCTCGTCGGCCTCGCGCTGCTGCTGGTAGAGCTTCCAGCCCATGTTGTAGACGTCGATCTGGGCGCGGTTGGCGTCCAGGTAGAACACCTTGTTCACGACCGTCTCGACCAGGTCGACGTCGTGGGAGATGACGATGAAACCGCCGCGGTAGGACTTCAGGTAGTCCCGCAGCCAGATGATCGAGTCCGCGTCGAGGTGGTTGGTGGGCTCGTCCAGCAGCAGGGTGTCGGCGTCGGAGAACAGGATCCGGGCCAGCTCGATACGGCGGCGCTGACCGCCGGAGAGCGTGTGCAGCGGCTGGCCGAGCACCCGGTCGGGCAGGTTCAGCGCGGCGGCGATGGTGGCGGCCTCGGCCTCGGCGGCGTACCCGCCCTTGGTGAGGAACTCCGTCTCCTGGCGCTCGTACTGCTTCATGGCCTTCTCGCGCGTGGAGCCCTTGCCGTTGGCGATCCGCTCCTCGTTGTCGCGCATCTTGCGGATCAGTACGTCGAGGCCGCGCGCGGACAGGATGCGGTCGCGGGCGAGGACGTCGAGGTCGCCGGTGCGGGGGTCCTGCGGGAGGTAGCCGACCTCGCCGGAGCGGGTGATCGTGCCGGAGGCGGGGATGCCCTCGCCGGCCAGGCACTTGGTGAGAGTGGTCTTGCCTGCGCCGTTGCGGCCGACGAGGCCGATGCGGTCGCCCTTGGCGACACGGAAGGTGGCGTTCTCGATGAGGACGCGCGCACCGGCGCGCAGCTCGATACCGGAGGCGGAGATCACGGACAGACTCCAGGGCGTACAGAGGTTGGCGGGTGGGCGGCTGAGGACGTTCCCGCCGTCTAATGCGCGAGGAGAATGGCCATGGGTCCCAGTCTAACGGGGCGGGGCAAGCTGTTTTCCTGTGTCCCGGTGCCCGGGGCGCGGACCGGGCGGATCGTTGCCGAGCGGGGTCCGGCCGGGGGCGATGCGGCCCAGATCGTCCAGGGCGACGAGCTGGCCGGTCCAGGCGGTGTCCGCGCAGGGCTGGGCGAGCAGCAGGGCCGTACCGCGCCGGACCGCGCCCTCGGGGCGGAACGCGCAGCCGCCGCGGGCGGGCAGTGTCCAGCGCAGGTCGCCGTCGGTGGTGCGGTACGCGGTGACGCGGTGCGGGGTGACGACGACGAGGATGCCGTGGCCGAGGGGGCGCAGGACGCCGGTGCCGCCGTGGGCGGGGAGCCACTCGGCGGCGTCGGGCAGGGCCCGGTGCCAGCGCACGGTGCGGCCGTCGGTGGCGGTGAGCAGCCCGTCGTCCCAGAGCGTGATCGCCTGCCCGCGCGCGGGGAGCGTGGCGACGGGCCGGTGCCCCGCGCGCGCGTAGCGCCAGCTCGGGGCGCCGGTGCGGGTGCCGTACCCGGCCACGACGGCTCCCCGCACCCGGGGCACCCACGTCCGCTCCCCCTGCGCGGAGCCCACGAGCCGGTCTCCGTAGGCCGGCGGCCGCGCCTGGTGGAGCACGACGAGGAGGCAGAGCCCCGCCACCACCCCCAGCACCCGGCACAGGCACGCGTTACGGGAGCGGGGGCGGGGGGACGGCGGAGCCGGGTGGTGGGGCGGGGTGGGCACCTTTTCCCCCTTCGCTGTCCCCTGGGCGTGGCTGGGGGCGCAGCCTAGTGACCGGCGGCGGGTGCGGCGGGGTGGCGGGACGGGGCGGGCGGGGAAAGTCGCCCGGGCAGGTGATGGCCGGTGGGGATGTGGCGGTTTCGGGTGTTGTGTGCGGTGGGAAGCGAAGACGCGTGCGGTGCGAGGGCCGCCGGGGGACGACGGAACCGGTAGGCGAAGGAGTGGTCGGCATGACGGGTACGGGCGGCGGGCGGCCGGGCGTCTGCCCCACGCTGCTGTACGCGGACGCGAAGGCGGCGATCAGGCAGCTCACCGAGGGCCTCGGCTTCACCGAGCTGTCGGTGTACGAGAAGGCGGACGGCACGGTCCTGCACGCCGAGCTGATCCAGGCCGGCGGCGTGGTGATGATCGGCTCCAAGGGCCGCGGCGGCCCGCTCGACACCGTCCTGAAGGACGCCGGACCCTCCGGCGTGTACGTCGTGGTGGACGACGTGGACGCCCACCACGAGCGGGCCGTGGCGCACGGCGTGGAGATCCTGATGCCCCCGGCGGACCAGGACTACGGCGCCCGGGAGTACCTGGCCCGGGACGCCGGGGGGAACGTCTGGAGCTTCGGGACGTACGCCCCGGAGACCGGGGCCTGAGCCGCCCCGGCCGTACCTCATCCCCCGGTGTGCACCTGGAACGCGGCCCGGCGCACGGCCTTGGCCAGCGCCGGGTCGGGGTGCGCCGCGGCGAGCGCGACCAGCACCTGCACGGTGCGCGGATGGCCCACGGCGCGTACCTCGTCGAGCAGCTGGGGCACCGTGGGCTGCACCGCGGACTCCAGGTGCCGGACCAGCATCGGCGCCTCACCGTGGTCGGCGACGGCCGCGGCGGTGTCCACCCACAGCCAGGTGGCCTCCTCGCGGGTGAGCACCTCGTGGGCGTCCTCCGGGTCGACGCCGTCGTGCTCGGCGAGCCACAGCAGGGCGTACGGCCGCAGGGCCGGCTCGTCCACCACGGCCCGTACGTCGGGCTCGGCGGGCGCGCCGACGACGCGCAGCGCCTCGAAGGCCAGTCCGCGCAGCAGCGCGTCGTCGCCGCGGGCGGCGGCGATCAGCTCGGTGACGGCGCCGCCGACGGGGCGGGCGGCGAGCCAGGCTCGGTACTCGGCGCGGGCCGCGTTGGGGCGCAGCTGGGCGCAGCCGCGCAGCATGTCCTCGGCGGACTGCTCGATGTTGCCGGCGGGGCTCTGCGCGGCCACGCAGATCTGCTCCAGCTTGACCCACACCGCCCAGCTGCCCAGCGGGGTGAGGGTGGCCTGGCCGCCGCCGTAGGTGAGGGCGCCGACCGCGGCGAGGGCCCGGAGCGCCCAGTCGAGCAGCGGGGCGAGCGGGGCGTCGGCGGGGGTGACCTGGGCCGGGGCGGGGGATCCGGCGGGCCGTCCGGTGCCGGGCTCGTAGGCGACCTCGCAGCGTTCGGTGCGCAGCTCGGTGACCCGCTGCTGGAGCAGGTCGAGCAGCTGCTCGACCGGGACCGGGCCGGCGGACAGCTGGAGGAAGGAGAGCACCTGGGGCATGGCCGAGACGACCTCGGCGACGGCGGCCGGCTCGTACCCCCCGGGCTCGGCGGAGGCCAGCGACCAGGCGTCGAAGAGGGCGACCCAGCCGCGCAGCACGGCGCTGTCGTCGCGGTCCCAGGCGCGCAGCCGCCAGCCGGGGCGGGCGCGGTCGCCGTGCACCTCGACGAGTCCGGCGAGGCGGGCGGTGTCCCAGTCGGCGCGGACCTGAGCGGCGCTCAGGCCGAGGTCGGCGGCGGCGCGTTCGGCGGTGGCGTCGGAGAGGGTGGCCTTGCCGTCGGCGGTGGCACCGTCCCGGCCGGGGCCGAGGGCGGCGTCGGCCCAGCGGGCGACGCGGACCGCGCCGGCCAGACCGGCACGGGCCATTCCGGCCAGTTCGGCGGGGGCGGGTGTGCCCTCGGGCGGCCGGGGCGCGGCGCGGCGGGGGCGCCGCTGGTTCACAGCTCTGGGGGCGGCGGCCAGGGGTCGAGGTCGGACGAGTCGGAGCCTGGAGTCGCGCGGGATACGGGACGTCACGGGTGCAGTCTTCCGGTTGACGGTCCGAAAACCCAAACGGAATGTCACGGCGGGCGACGGGACTGGCCAACGCACGGGGCGCGGGACGCGGGGGACGGGCGGGATCGAGCCAGTCGTACGGCCGTGGCCGGACCGGCGCCACGGCCGTAACCGGAATGTCCGCCACCGGCGCCGGCGGGCCCGGCGCCGGGGTGTCACAGCAGCGGGGTGAGGAACCGGCGCAGCCGCTCCTCGTACTCCTCGGGGTCCGCGTTCCACATCGCCGCGTGCGGGGCGTCCGGGACGGTGTGCAGGGTGACGAGGCCGGGCAGGCGCCGGGCGAGCCGGCGGGAGTACTCCCAGGGGGCGACCCGGTCGTCCGGGCCGTGCACGAGCAGGGCGGGGACCTGGAGCCGGCCGGCGGCCTCGGCGAGCCCGTCGGTGTGCAGTCCGGCCCGGCCCTGCGCGGCCCGTACCGCGAGCGGCAGCAGCGGCTCCGGGACGTGGCGGGCGCGGGCCAGCGCGCGCAGCGTGGCCTGCCAGCTGAGTACCGGGGAGTCGAGGACGAGCCCGGCGATGCGGTCGCGGACCGCGGAGTGCTCGGCGGCGCGCAGGGCCATGGTGGCGCCGGTGGACCAGCCGAGGAGGACGACCCGGCGGGCGCCCTGGTCCACGGCGTGCCGGATCGCCGCCTCGACGTCCCGCCACTCCGTCTCGCCGAGGTGGTTCAGCCGGTCCGGCGGGCGGGGGGCGCCGGGGTCGCCGCGGTAGGCGAGGGCGAGGACGGGCAGCCGGCGGGCGTGCAGGAAGCCCATGACGTTCAGGGCGTGCTCCCGGGTGGTGCCGAGGCCGTGCACGGCGATCACCCAGGTGTCCCGGGCGCCGGGGACGAACCAGGCGGGCAGGGGGCCGAGTTCGCCGGGCACGTCGACGTCGGCGTGGTCCAGGCCGAGGGCGGTACGGGGGTTGCCGACGTACAGGTTGGGGGTGAGCCAGGCCGCGTCGCGGGGCGCGAGGGTGCCGTGGGTGACGCGTTCCAGGCGCCGTACGACGGTGTCGGCGGCGTGCGGGGTGCCCTCCAGGACGGGGCCGACGACCGCGTGCGAGCCGTCGCCGGCGAGGCCGTAGACGCCGGGGCGCAGGGCGGCCAGGTCGCGGGTGAGGGTGATCCGGCCGGCGGCCGTGCCGTGCACGGTGAGCCGGGGCTCGGTGGGTAGCGGACGGCCCGCGGACGCCTTCAGCGCGGCGTCGCTGGCGAGCCGGCCGGCGACCACGGAGGCCGTGCCGGCGGCCAGAACGGCGGTGACCGCACTGGCGGTCGCGGTGACGGTACGCACGGCTCCAGTGTCACGGGGAGGGCGGACGGCGGCCAGCCGAACCGCGGGGCGGGGTGAGGACCACGGGAGGGGTGACGGGCGGGCCGAGGACCCCGGGAGCACCGGGGCGGACCGGTCCGGCAGGGCGGTGAGCAGGGGCGGCCGGGTCCGGCGGAGGCGGACCGGCAGGGCGCGGCCGAGCCCGGCGAACACCGCCCACGCGGGGGCGGCCGGTACCAGGCCGACTCCCCCGCGCACGGCGGGCCGGGGCGGCGGGGCCTGGCGCAGGGCGGTGAGCAAGAGCGGCCGGACCCGGCGGAGGCGGACCGGCAGGGCGCGGCCGAGCCCGGCGAACACCGCCCACGCGGGGGCGGCCGGTGCCGGGCCGACTCCCCCGCGCACGGCGGGCCGGGGCGGCGGGGCCTGGCGCAGGGCGGTGAGCAAGGGCGGCCGGGCCCGGCGGAGGCGGACCGGCAGGGCGCGGCCGAGACCGGCGAACACCGCCCACGCGGGGGCGGCCGGTGCCAGGCCGACTCCCCCGCGCACGGCGGGCCGGGGCGGCGGGGCCTGGCGCAGGGCGGTGACCAAGGGCGGCCGGGCCCGGCCGTGGGGGACCGGCGGGGCGGGCGGGGTCCGCGGGGCGCGGGACGGGTTGCCGCTCGGCAAGGGGATCACCTCCGTTGGCCGTATCCCTTCAAGCGTTCCCCGACCTCGGCGAGTTGTGCCTCGGTCAGCAGGGACGGGCTCAGGCCCGGCACCGCCGACGCCGTCAGCCACAGGCGGCACATCCACTCCAGCTGGGCGGTGCGGTCGTAGGCCTGGTCGAGGGTGGCGCCGTAGGTGACCGTGCCGTGGTTCTGCAGCAGGCAGCCGGAGCGGCCGGCGAGGGCGCGGAGCATGTTCCCGGCCAGCTCGTCGGTGCCGTAGGCGGCGTAGGGGGCGACCCGTACGGGACCGCCGAGCGCCGCCGCCATGTAGTGGACCAGCGGCAGCTCGGGGACGAGCGTGGAGACCGCGGTGGCGTGCACGGCGTGGGTGTGGACGACCGCGCGGGCGTCGGTGGTGCGGTAGACGGCGAGGTGCATGGGCAGCTCGCTGGTCGGCACGAGGCGGCCGAGCACCTGGCGGCCGGTGAGGTCGACGCCGGTGAGATCGGCCGGGGTGAGCCGGTCGTAGGGGACGCCCGAGGGGGTGACCAGCACGAGGTCGCCGAGGCGGGCGGAGACGTTGCCGGAGGTGCCGACCACCAGCCCGTCGACGACGGTCCGCCGCGCCGTGGCGACGACCTCGTCCCAGAGCAGCGCCACGTCCTGCCCCACCCCGGCCACCCCACCGCCCCACGCGACCTCCCCCGCCTCGGGCATCCCGCCGCCCGGTGCGCTCCGCCCCGCCTCCGACGCCGTATCGCCGGCGTGTCCCCCCTCCGGCGCCGCGGCGCCCGGTTCGGCCCTCCCCTCCCCCGCGCCCCGGCGTGCGCCCCCGTTCCCGTCCCCGGTCCCGTCCGGTGTCTCGCTCCCCCGGCCGGCCCGGCGCGCCGCCGGTCCCGCGTCCGGCCGTTCGTCCCGTCGCCCGTCTTCCACGTTCCGTCGCGGTTCAGCCATGCGGTGATCCTGCCAGCCGGCGGGCGGGGCGGGGAGCGCGCGGGCCGGTGGTTCCGGGCCGGGGGCCGTGGAGCCGAACGGGCGGAATTCGGGCTGAAACGCCTGAAATCACCCTCGCTTTCGTGATCGGCGGACCTTGAATGGCTGCTTCCTGCCCACCCCACGGCCGCCGCCGCCCCGAGGCCCGGCGCGCCCGCCGACCGCCATCCCCCGGGGGAGTCGCATGGCCCGTGTACCCACCCTTGCCCGTCGCCGCGCGAGCTTCCTCGCGGCGGCCGTGGCGGCGGTCCTCGCCCTCACCGGCCCCGCGACCGCCGCGGCCAAGCCGCCCCAGGGCCACGACGTGTCGTCCCACCAGGGGCGCGTGGACTGGCCGGCCGCCCGGAAGAAGGGCGCGCGGTTCGTCTTCGTCAAGGCGACCGAGTCCACGGGCTACCGCAACCCCTACTTCGCCGGGCAGTACTCCGGCGCCCGCAAGGCGGGGCTGATCCGGGGCGCGTACCACTTCGCCCTCCCGGACCGGTCCTCCGGCGCCAAGCAGGCCTCGTACTTCGTGCGGCACGGCGGCGGCTGGCGGGCGGACGGCTGGACGCTGCCGCCGGCGCTCGACATCGAGTACAACCCGTACAACGCGCGGCGCAAGTGCTACGGGCTGAGCAAGAAGGGCATGGTCGGCTGGATCCGTTCGTTCAGCGACGAGACCCGGCGCCGGACGGGCCGTCGCCCGGTGATCTACACGACGACCCAGTGGTGGAAGCTGTGCACCGGCAACAGCCGCGCGTTCTCCAAGGACCACCCGCTGTGGATCGCCCGGCACGGCACGGCGCGGCCGGGGACGCTGCCCGGCGGCTGGCGGTACTGGACGTTCTGGCAGTACCGCGTGAAGGGCGCGCTGCCGGGTGACCAGGATCTCTTCAACGGCACCCTGGACCGGTTGCGGATCTTCGCGCGGACCCGGTAGCCAAGGGGCGCCCGGCCCGACGGCGCGGAACACGACTTCGGCATGGCGTTACCGACACCACCACGCCCGTCCCAGTTCATCTTCCGTTCACCCAGCTTGCCTACGTTCATCCAGCCAATGACCTCGAACGATTGCCTGGGTAAATGGAAAGCTTCTCGCTGATCCTCGCGATTGTGGTAATAACCGCTCTCGCGTTCGATTTCACGAACGGTTTCCACGACACCGCGAACGCGATGGCCACCACCATCTCCACAGGCGCCCTGAAGCCCAAGATCGCGGTGACCATGTCCGCCGCCCTCAATCTCGCGGGCGCCTTCCTCTCCGTGGAGGTCGCGAACACGATCTCCAAGGGTCTCGTCGACGAGACCGGCATCCGCCCCGAGGTCATCTTCGCCGCCCTGGTCGGCGCGATCCTCTGGAACCTGCTGACCTGGCTGGTGGGCCTGCCCTCCAGTTCCTCGCACGCCCTGATGGGCGGCCTGGTCGGCGCCACCGTCGCCTCCGCCGGCTTCGACGCCGTCCACGGCGGCGTCCTGGTCACCAAGGTGCTGCTGCCGGCCGTCGCGGCGCCGGTCGTGGCGGGCCTCGCCTCGTTCCTGGCCACCCGGCTCTCCTACGGCGTCGGCGGCACCGCCGAGACCGAGGCCAGCCGCAAGGGCTACCGGGCCGGCCAGATCGCCTCCGCCGGCCTGGTCTCCCTCGCGCACGGCACCAACGACGCCCAGAAGACGATGGGCATCATCACCCTGGCCCTGATCGCGGGCGGCTCCCTCGCCCCCGGCTCCAACCCTCCCACCTGGGTGATCCTCTCCGCCGGCCTGGCCATCGCGCTCGGCACCTACATCGGCGGCTGGCGCATCATCCGCACCATGGGCAAGGGCCTGACCGACCTGGAGCCGCGCCAGGGCTTCGCCGCCCAGACCGGTGCCGCGACCGCTATCCTGGCCTCCTCCCACCTCGGCTTCTCCCTGTCCACCACCCATGTCGTCTCCGGCTCGGTGATGGGCGCGGGTCTCGGCCGCAAGGGCGGCGTGGTCCGCTGGTCCACCGCGACCCGCATGGCCGTCGCCTGGGTCCTCACCCTGCCGGCCGCCGCGCTGGTCGGCGCGGGCGCCGAGTCCGTCACCGACCTGGGTGACTGGGGCACCGCCGCCGTGGCCGTCTTCCTGGTCGCCGCGAGCGCCGCGATCTGGAAGATCTCCCGCCGCGAGGTCGTCGACCACACCAACGTGGTCGGGGAGACCGGCGAGCCGGCCGGTGTCGTCACCACCGCCATCGCCGCGGTGACCCCGCCGCCCGCCGGCCAGATCGCCGGGGAACTGACGACCGCGGACCTGGCGACCGCCGGCCTGACGGCCACGATCCCCGCCCCGGCCACCGAGCCGGCGCCCGCCGCCGTCCCGCCGGCCGCCACGGTCTGACCCCGCCCGCACGGTTACTGAAGGAAGCATCCCCATGAAGATCGACTGGGCGGCCCTCGGCTCCGTTCTCGGCACCAGCGTCGTGTTCACGGTGGGCCTGGTGGCCCTGTTCACCCTCGGCGTCAACGGCCTGTCCCGCCGCGAGCGGGCCGCGGCCCAGGGCGGCTCCGCCGCGCTCGCCGTCACCGGTGCCTACGTCTGCTTCGCGGCCTGCGCGGCGGCCGTCGCCTACGGCATCTACCTGATCGTGGGCAAGGGCTGACCGCCCGCCCCCGATCCCCGCGACCGCCCCGCCGACCGGCCCGCCCGCCGGAGCCGGCGGGGCGGACGCATGCCGGGGCGGTCCCCGTCAGCCCGCCCGGCGTCCCGGCGATGTGGGCCTCGGCACAGTCGGGCATCCCAGGTCAAAGGCGAGTTGACGGCCCTTCCGGGCACGTGGTGGACTGCCCAGGCCATGTACGGCGGCAGAAGAGGAAGCCGGTGCGAATCCGGCGCGGTCCCGCCACTGTCACCGGGGAAGAACTCCCCGGGAGCCAGGAACTCTCGCCGCCGGAATCCGTCGACCCAGGGCGTGGACACCCTGAGTGAGGACACGAATCGCCATGCTCGGCTGCCGTAGGACCCGTACCGGGAACGCCCCTGTGCCCACGGCCGGCTGAGCCGATGGGTGCCGATCGCACTTACGCGTACGGCGCCGCCGCCGGCGTCCTCGGCGACCTGCTTCTCGGCGATCCCCGCCGCGGGCACCCGGTCGCCGCGTTCGGCCGCGCGGCCACGGCCGTGGAAGGCGCCTTGTGGCACGACCACCGCGGCTGGGGCGCCCTGCACACCGCCGTGTGCGCCGGTGGCGTCGTCGCCCTCGGGGCGCTGGCCACACGCGCCGTACGCCCCTCCCGTACCGCCTCCGTCGCGCTGACCGCCGCCGCCACCTGGGCCGTCGTCGGCGGCACCTCGCTCGGCCGCGAGGCCCGCACCGTCGGGCGTGCCCTGGCGGCGGGGGACATCGAGGCCGCCCGCGCCCGGCTGCCCCATCTGTGCGGCCGGGACCCGCAGGCGCTGGACGCCGACGGGATGGCCCGGGCCGTGGTCGAGTCGGTCGCCGAGAACACCTCCGACGCCGTGGTCGGCGCCCTGGTGTGGGGAGCGGTGGCCGGGGTGCCGGGTCTGCTCGGGTTCCGGGCCGTCAACACGCTGGACGCCATGGTGGGCCACAAGTCGCCCCGCCACCGCCGCTACGGCTGGGCCTCCGCCCGCCTCGACGACGTCGCCGGCTGGCCGGGGGCCCGGCTGACCGCCGCCCTCGCCGCCGTCGCCGGACCCGACCCGCGCGGCGCCCTGCGCGCCTGGAAGGCCGACGCGGGCAAGCACCCGAGCCCCAACGCCGGTCCCGTGGAGGCCGCCTTCGCGGGTGCCCTCGGCGTGCGCCTGGGCGGGACGCTCTCCTACGGCGGCCGGGTCGAGCACCGGCCCGTGCTCAACGGCGGCACCGGACGCCCGGTCGAGGTCACCGACATCGACCGGGCCGTACGGCTCTCCCGCCGCGTCGGCCTGCTCGCCCTCGGCACCACACTCGCCGCGCGCACACTCCTGAAAGGACGTGGGAAGTGAACGGTGGCCTCCTCGTGGCCGGCACCACCTCGGACGCCGGCAAGAGCGTCGTGACGGCCGGGATCTGCCGGTGGCTGGTCCGCCAGGGCGTGAAAGTGGCGCCGTTCAAGGCGCAGAACATGTCCCTGAACTCGTTCGTGACCCGGGAGGGCGCGGAGATCGGCCGGGCCCAGGCCATGCAGGCCCAGGCCTGCCGGATCGAGCCGACCGCGCTGATGAACCCGGTGCTGCTCAAGCCCGGCGGCGAGCAGAGCAGCCAGGTCGTGCTGCTCGGCAAGCCGGTGGGCGAGCTGAGCGCACGCGGCTACCACGGCGGGCGCCAGCAGCGGCTGCTGGGCACGGTGCTGGACTGCCTGGCCGAACTGCGGGGCACGTATGACGCGGTGATCTGCGAGGGGGCGGGCAGCCCGGCCGAGATCAACCTGCGCCGGACCGACATCGTCAACATGGGCATCGCGCGGGGCGCGCGGCTGCCGGTGCTGGTGGTCGGCGACATCGACCGCGGGGGCGTCTTCGCGTCCTTCTTCGGCACCGTCGCCCTGCTCTCGCCCGAGGACCAGGAACTCGTCGCCGGTTTCCTCGTGAACAAGTTCCGCGGCGACGTCGGCCTGCTGGAACCCGGCCTGGACATGCTGCACGGCCTCACCGGGCGGCGGACCTACGGCGTGCTGCCCTTCCGGCACGGACTCGGCATCGACGAGGAGGACGGACTGCGGGTCTCGTTGCGGGGCACCGTACGGGAGTCCGCCGTCACTCCCCCGGTCGGCGCGGACGTGCTCCGGGTCGCCGTGTGCGCGATCCCGCTGATGTCCAACTTCACCGACGTGGACGCGCTGGCCGCCGAACCGGGCGTCGTCGTGCGGTTCGTGGACCGGCCGGAGGAACTGGCCGACGCCGACCTCGTGGTGATCCCCGGCACCCGCGGCACCGTACGGGCGCTGCGGTGGCTGCGGGAACGCGGGCTGGCGGACGCCCTCGTGCGCCGGGCCGCCGAACAACGGCCCGTGCTCGGCGTCTGCGGCGGCTTCCAGATCCTCGGCGAGCACATCGAGGACGAGGTCGAGAGCCGCCAGGGCCACGTCGACGGGCTCGGGATCCTGCCCGTGCGCGTGCGCTTCGCCCGCGAGAAGACCCTCACCCGGCCCAGCGGAGAGGCTCTCGGCGAGCGGGTCGACGGCTACGAGATCCACCACGGCGTGGCCACGGTCGAGGGCGGCGAGCCCTTCCTCGACGGCTGCCGCGTCGGCCAGACCTGGGGCACCCACTGGCACGGCTCGCTGGAGTCGGACGGCTTCCGGCGGGCCTTCCTGCGCGAGGTGGCCGCCGCCGCGGGCCGCCGCTTCGTGCCCGCGCCGGACACCTCCTTCGCCGCGCTGCGCGAGGAGCAGCTCGACCGGCTCGGCGACCTGATCGAACAGCACGCGGACACGGACGCGCTGTGGCGGCTCATCGAGTCCGGCGCGCCGCAAGGACTGCCCTTCATCCCACCGGGAGCGCCCGCATGAGCACAGTGTTGTTGTTGTCGACCGCCGACACGGATTTGCTGGCGGCCCGGGCCTCGGGCGCCGGCTACCGCATCGGCAACCCCACCCGGGTCGACGTCGCCGGGGAACTGCCGGCCCTGATCGAGGGCGCGGACCTCGCCGTCGTACGGCTGCTGGGCGGCAAGCGGGCCTGGGAGGACGGGCTGGCCGCGCTGAAGGCGTCCGGCATCCCCACCGTCCTGCTGGGCGGCGAGGCCGTACCGGACGCCGAGCTGATGGCCGAGTCGTCGGTGCCCGCCGGTGTGGTCGCGGAGGCGCTGAAGTACCTGGTCGAGGGCGGCCCCGCGAACCTGCTGGAGCTGTCCCGGTTCCTGTCGGACACCGTGCTGCTGACCGGCGAGGGCTTCGCGGAGCCGCACCGCATGCCCGAGTTCGGCGTGCACGGCGCCTACGACATCCGGGACGGCCGCCCGACCGTGGGTGTGCTGTTCTACCGGGCGCACGAACTGAGCGGGAACACCGCCTTCGTGGACACCCTGTGCGAGGCGATCGAGGCGGCCGGCGCCAACGCCCTGCCGGTGTACTGCGGTTCGCTGCGCGGCGCGGATCCCGCGCTGTACGGACTGCTGGGGCGGGCCGACGCGCTGGTGGCCACCGTGCTCGCGGCCGGCGGCACGCACGCCTCCCAGGCGTCGGCGGGCGGCGACGACGAAGCGTGGGACATCGGCGCGCTCGCCGACCTGAACGTCCCCGTGCTGCAAGGGCTGTGCCTCACCTCCTCGCGCGCCGCGTGGGAGGAGTCCGACGCGGCCCTGTCCCCCATGGACGCGGCGATGCAGGTCGCCATCCCCGAGTTCGACGGCCGGCTGATCACCGTCCCCTTCTCCTTCAAGGAGCAGGGCCCCGACGACGTCCCGGTGTACACCGCCGACCCCGAGCGGGCCGCCCGGGTCGCCGGCATCGCCGTCCGGCACGCCCGGCTGAGGCACAAGCCGAACGCCGAGAAGAAGGTCGCGCTCGTCTTCACCGCCTACCCGACCAAGCACTCCCGGGTCGGCAACGCGGTCGGCCTGGACACCCCCGTGTCGGCCGTCCGGGTGCTCGACGCGCTCCGGGACGCCGGCTACTCGCTGACCGCGTACCCGGACGGCGGCGACGAGCTGATCCACCGGCTCATCGAGGCCGGCGGCCACGACGTGGAATGGCTGACCGAGGAACAGCTGGCCGCCGCGCCCGCGCGGGTGCCGCTGGCCGACTACCGGGCATGGTTCGGCACGCTCGACCCGGAGCTGCGGGACGCCATGACCGAGGCGTGGGGCGAGCCGCCGGGCAGCCTCTACGTGGACGGCGACGACATCGTGCTGGCCTGTCTGCGGTACGGGAACGTCGTCGTCATGATCCAGCCGCCGCGCGGCTTCGGGGAGAACCCGATCGCGATCTACCACGACCCCGACATGCCGCCCTCCCACCACTACCTGGCGGCCTACCGCTGGCTGGAGAACAGCTTCGGCGCCGACGCGATCGTGCACATGGGCAAGCACGGCACGATGGAGTGGCTGCCGGGCAAGGGCCTCGGGCTGTCGCGCGGCTGCGCCCCGGACGCCGTCCTCGGCGAACTGCCGCTGATCTACCCGTTCATCGTCAACGACCCCGGCGAGGGCACCCAGGCCAAGCGGCGTGGCCACGCCACCGTGGTCGACCACCTGGTGCCGCCGATGGCCCGCGCGGACACCTACGGCGACCTGGCCAAGCTGGAGCAGCTCCTCGACGAGTACGCGCTGGTGAGCGACCTGGACCCGGCGAAGGCCCCGGCCGTCCGCGCGCAGATCTGGACGCTGGTCAAGGCGGCGGAGCTGCACCACGACCTGCACGTGGACGAGCAGCCCGACGACGACGCGTTCGACGAGTTCGTCATGCACATCGACGGCTATCTGTGCGAGATCAAGGACGTGCAGATCCGCGACGGCCTGCACATCCTGGGCGGCGGCCCGGTCGGCGAACCGCGGGTGAACCTCGTGCTGGCCGTGCTGCGCGCCTCGCAGGTGTGGGGCGGGCAGGCCGACGCCCTGCCCGGGCTGCGGGCCTCGCTGGCGGCCCACTTCGGGCTGGTGGAGAAGGAGTTGCTGGCCGAGCCGGGTGCCCCGGTGAAGGTGCCGGTGGAGCTGACGGACCTGGTGGAGGGCCCGGCCCGGTCCGCCGCCGACGCCATCGACCTGCTGGAGCAGCTGTGCCGGCGGATCGCGGAGGGCATGGAGGCCCGGGCGTGGGACCGTGCGGTGGTCCCGGCCCTCCTGCGGGGCGTGCTCGGTGCCGAGCCGACCGAGGCGGTCGCCGTGCTGGAGTTCGCGTGCGACGAGGTCGTACCGCGGCTGGCGCGGACCAGCGACGAGATCGGGCACATCCTGCGGGCCCTGGACGGCGGTTACGTCCCGGCGGGCCCGTCCGGGTCGCCGACGCGCGGCCTGGTGAACGTCCTGCCGACGGGCCGCAACTTCTACTCGGTCGACCCCAAGGCCATCCCGTCCCGGCTGAGCTGGGAGGTCGGGCAGTCGCTGGCGGACTCGCTGGTGCAGCGGTACCTGAGCGACACCGGCGAGTACCCGAAGTCCGTGGGCCTCACGGTGTGGGGCACCTCCGCGATGCGCACCCAGGGCGACGACATCGCCGAGATCCTGGCGCTGCTGGGCTGCCGCCCGGTGTGGGACGAGGCCTCGCGCCGGGTGACCGGCTTCGAGGTGATCCCCCTGGCGGAGCTGGGGCGGCCCCGCATCGACGTCACGGTCCGCATCTCCGGGTTCTTCCGGGACGCCTTCCCGCACGTGGTCGGGCTGATCGACGACGCGGTCCGGGCGGTGGCGGAGCTGGAGGAGCCGGCCGAATCCAACTACGTGCGGGCGCACGTGGACGAGGACACCGCCGGACACGGCGACCGGCGCCGCGCCACGGCCCGCGTCTTCGGCTCCAAGCCGGGTGCCTACGGCGCCGGCCTGCTGCCGCTGATCGACGCCCGCAACTGGCGCAGCGACGCGGACCTGGCCGAGGTGTACGCCGTCTGGGGCGGTTACGCCTACGGCCGCGGTCTCGACGGCCGGGCGGCACGCGGGGACATGGAGACGGCGTTCCGGCGGATCGCGGTGGCGGCGAAGAACGTCGACACGCGTGAGCACGACCTCGTCGACGCCGACGACTACTTCCAGTACCACGGCGGCATGGTCGCCATGGTCCGGCACCTGACGGGCGCCAACCCCGAGGCCTACGTGGGCGATTCGGCGACGCCGGACCAGGTGAAGACGCGCACGCTGGGCGAGGAGACGCACCGGGTCTTCCGCGCGCGGGTGGTCAACCCGCGCTGGATGGCGGCCATGCGCCGGCACGGCTACAAGGGCGCCTTCGAGATGGCGGCGACCGTGGACTACCTGTTCGGCTACGACGCCACGGCGGGCGTGGTCGACGACTGGATGTACGAGAAGCTCAGCGCGGAGTACGTCTTCGACCCGGAGAACCGGGAGTTCATGAAGCGCTCGAACCCATGGGCCTTGAGAGGCATCACCGAACGCTTGCTGGAGGCGGCGGACCGTGGTCTGTGGGCGGAACCGGACCAGGAGACCCTGGACCGGCTCCGGGCGACCTACCTCGAACTTGAGGGCGATCTGGAGGGAGAAGAGTGATGTACCCGGAAACCCCCGCGGTGGCGGGGAGCACGTCATCCCCCGCAACGCCCACGGGTTCGACTTGGGACCACCCCCGCAGTGGCGGGGAGCAGAGCAGCAGCCTGACAGCCTGTACAGCTCGCGGCACCCTGCCATCGCACAAGGCGCTCGAAGGAGTGATCGCGGCGTGACTGCCCCCTTTCCTTTTACGGCCGTTGTCGGCCAGGACGATCTGCGGCTCGCGCTGCTGCTGAACGCCGTGTCGCCGGCGGTCGGCGGTGTGCTGGTGCGCGGCGAGAAGGGCACCGCCAAGTCGACGGCCGTGCGGGCGCTCGCGGCGTTGCTGCCCGCGGTGGCCGTGGTCCCCGGGTGCCGGTTCTCCTGTGATCCGGCCGCCCCGGACCCGGGGTGCCCGGACGGGCCGCACGAGGCACAGGGCGGGACCGAGCGGGCCGCGCGGATGGTCGAGCTGCCCGTCGGCGCCTCCGAGGACCGGCTGGTCGGCGCGCTGGACATCGAGCGGGCGCTCGCGGAGGGCGTGAAGGCGTTCGAGCCGGGGCTGCTGGCCGACGCCCACCGGGGCATCCTCTACGTCGACGAAGTGAACCTGCTGCACGACCACCTGGTCGACCTGCTGCTGGACGCGGCGGCGATGGGCGCCTCGTACGTGGAGCGCGAGGGTGTGTCCGTGCGGCATGCCGCGAAGTTCCTGCTCGTCGGCACCATGAACCCGGAAGAGGGCGAGCTGCGGCCGCAGCTGCTGGACCGGTTCGGGCTCACCGTGGAGGTCGCCGCCTCGCGGGAGCCGGACCAGCGGGTGGAGGTCGTGCGGCGCCGGCTCGCCTACGACGACGACCCCGCCGCCTTCGCCGCGAAGTGGGCGGAGGAAGAGGCCGCCGTAAGGCAGCGGATCGTCGCCGCGCGGGAGCTGCTGCCGCAGGTGCGGCTGGGTGACGGCGCGCTGCGACAGATCGCGGCGACCTGCGCCGCGTTCGAGGTGGACGGCATGCGCGCCGACATCGTGATGGCGCGGACCGCGACCGCCCTGGCCGCGTGGGCCGGGCGGACCGACGTCCTCGCCGAGGACGTGCGGCAGGCCGCGCTGCTGGCGCTGCCGCACCGGCGGCGGCGCAACCCGTTCGACGCGCCGGGCCTGGACGAGGACAAGCTGGACGAGACTCTGGAGCAGTACTCCGGGGACGGCGGCGACGACGAGCCCGACCCCGACGGCCCCGGTGGCGGCGGGCAGCCGGCGCCGGACGGCCCTCCGCAGGGCGACGGGGGCGGGGCCGCGCGGCCGGAAGCCGGTGAGGAGGGGCAGCCGCAGGCGTCCGGCGCCGGCGAGCAGCCGGCCGCGCGGGCCGCCGAACCCTTCCGCACCAGGGCGCTGACCGTCCCCGGCATCGGGGAGGGCGCCGCCGGGCGGCGGTCCCGGGCGCGGACCGAGCACGGCCGGACCACCGGGGCCCGCCGGCCCCGGGGCACGCTGACCAAGCTGCACCTGGCGGCCACCGTGCTGGCTGCCGCGCCGCATCAGCGGGCGCGGGGGCGGTCGGGGCCGGGGCTGGTCGTGCGCCGGGACGATCTGCGGCAGGCGACGCGCGAAGGGCGTGAGGGAAACCTCGTGCTGTTCGTCGTGGACGCCTCCGGTTCGATGGCCGCGCGGCAGCGGATGAGCGCCGTGAAGGGGGCCGTGCTGTCGCTGCTGCTGGACGCCTACCAGCGGCGGGACAAGGTGGGGCTGGTGACCTTCCGGGGATCGGCGGCCGAGGTCGCGCTGCCGCCGACGTCCTCCGTGGACGCCGCCGCCGCGCGGCTTGAGTCGCTGCCGACCGGCGGGCGCACGCCGCTCGCCGCCGGGCTGCTGAAGGCGCACGAGGTGCTGCGGGTGGAACGGCTGCGGGACCCGGCGCGGCGGCCGCTGGCGGTCGTGGTGACCGACGGGCGGGCCACGGGAGGTCCGGAGCCGGTGGCGCTGGCGGAGCGGGCGGCGCGGCTGCTGGCGGGCGAGCAGGTCGCCTCGGTGGTCGTGGACTGCGAGTCGGGGCCGGTACGGCTGGGGCTCGCGGGACGGCTCGCGGGCGAGCTGGGCGGTACGGCGGTGACGCTGGACGAGTTGCGGGCGGACTCGATCGCCGGGCTGGTGAAGGGAATTCAGGGCAGGAGGGCCGCGTAATGCCGCAGGGACAGCCGAGTGTCGTACCGGACGACGGGCTGACGACGCGTCAGCGGCGCAACCGGCCGCTGGTCGTCGTGCACACGGGCGTCGGCAAGGGCAAGTCCACCGCCGCGTTCGGGCTCGCGCTGCGCGCCTGGAACCAGGGGTGGCCCATCGGGGTGTTCCAGTTCGTCAAGTCGGCGAAGTGGAAGGTCGGCGAGGAGAACGCGCTGCGCGTGCTCGGCGCCTCCGGTGAGGGCGGCACGGTCGCCTGGCACAAGATGGGCGAGGGCTGGTCGTGGGTCCAGCGCGACGCTCAGATGGACAACGAGGAGAAGGCCCGGGAGGGCTGGGAGCAGGTCAAGCGGGACCTGGCCGCCGAGACGTACCGGCTGTACGTGCTGGACGAGTTCGCGTACCCGATGCACTGGGGCTGGGTGGACACCGACGAGGTGATCGAGGTGCTGCGCGGGCGGCCCGGCACCCAGCACGTGGTGATCACCGGGCGCAACGCGCCGGAGAAGCTGGTGGACCTCGCCGATCTCGTCACCGACATGTCCAAGGTCAAGCACCCCATGGACGTGGGGCAGAAGGGCCAGAAGGGCATCGAGTGGTGACATCGTCGGTGCCTCGGCTGGTCGTCGCCGCGCCCTCCTCGGGCAGCGGCAAGACCACCGTCGCCACGGGGCTGATGGCCGCGTTCGCCGCGCGGGGGCTCGCCGTGTCCCCGCACAAGGTCGGGCCGGACTACATCGACCCGGGGTACCACGCCCTGGCGACCGGGCGTACGGGGCGCAACCTGGACGCGTACCTGTGCGGACCGGAGCTGATCGCCCCGCTGTTCCTGCACGGGGCGCGGGGGTGCGACCTGGCCGTGGTCGAGGGCGTGATGGGGCTGTACGACGGGGCGGCCGGGCAGGGCGAGCTGGCGTCCACCGCGCACGTGGCCAAGCTGCTGCGGGCACCGGTGGTGCTGGTGGTCGACGCGTCCTCGCAGTCGCGGTCGGTGGCGGCGCTGGTGCACGGGTTCGCCTCCTGGGACCCTCGGGTGCGCGTCGGGGGCGTGATCCTGAACAAGGTGGGTTCCGACCGGCACGAGGCGCTGCTGCGGGAGGCACTGGACGCGGCCGGGGTGCCGGTCCTGGGTGTGCTGCGGCGGGTTCCGCAGGTGGACACCCCGTCCCGGCACCTGGGGCTGGTGCCGGTCGCGGAGCGGCGGGCCGGGGCGCTGGAGGCGGTCGCGGCGATGGCCGCGCAGGTCGAGCGGGGATGTGATCTCGACGCCCTGTCGCGGCTGGCGAGCGGTGCGGGGCCGCTGCCGGACGCGCCCTGGGAAGCCCCCGTCGGCGCGGCGGGCAGGCGTGCGGTGGTCGCCGTGGCCGGCGGGCCCGCGTTCACCTTCTCCTACGCCGAGCACGCCGAGCTGCTCACCGCCGCCGGGGCCGAGGTCGTCACCTTCGATCCCCTGCGGGACGAGCGGCTCCCGGAAGGCACCGCCGGTCTGGTCATCGGCGGCGGCTTCCCCGAGGTGTACGCCGCCGAGCTGTCCGCCAACGAGCCGCTGCGCGAGGCCGTGGCCCGGCTCGCGCGCTCCGGCGCCCCCGTGGCCGCCGAGTGCGCCGGGCTGCTCTACCTGTGCCGCGAGCTGGACGGGAAGCCCCTGTGCGGCGTGCTGGACGCCACCGCGCGCATGAGTGAGCGGCTGACCCTCGGCTACCGGGACGCCGTGGCCGTCGGCGACAGCGCGCTGGCGGCGGCCGGGACGCGGATGCGGGGGCACGAGTTCCACCGCACGGTCGTGGAGCCGGGCGCCGGTGCCGCCCCCGCCTGGGGGGTCACGGCCCCGGTCCGGCGGGTCGAGGGTTTCGTACAGCAGGGCGTGCACGCGAGTTATCTGCACACGCACTGGGCGTCCGCGCCCGGTGTGGCCCGTCGGTTCGTGGAGAGGTGCCGGACGTCATGAGCAGCAGGCTGGTCGGAGTGGGGGTCGGCCCCGGTGACCCGGAGCTGGTGACCGTCAAGGGGGTCAACGCGCTGCGGGAGGCCGACGTCGTCGTCGTACCCGTCATGGACACCGGGGAGCGGGGCCGGGCGGAGGCGACCGCGGCGCACTACGTGCCCGCGGAGAAGATCGTGCGGGTGGTGTTCGCGCTGAACGAGCGGACCGACCGGGGGCGCCGGGAGGCGGCCTGGGACGCGGCCGGGCAGCGGGTCGCGGAGCTGCTCCGGGCGCACGCGTCCGTGGCGTTCGCCACCATCGGCGACCCGAACGTGTACTCGACGTTCACCTATCTGGCGCAGACCATCGTGGAGCTGGTGCCCGGGGTGGCCGTGGAGACGGTGCCCGGGATCACCGCGATGCAGGATCTCGCGGCGCGGTCCGGAGCGGTGCTGACGGAGGGCACCGAGCCGCTGACCCTGGTGCCGGTGACGGCCGGTGCGGCGGTGCTGAGGGAGGCGCTGGCCGGGCCGGGCACGGTGGTGGCGTACAAGTTCGGCCGGCAGGCCGGCGAGGTCGCCGAGGCGCTGGCGCGGACGGGGCGGCTCGCGGACGCCGTGTGGGGGTCGGCGCTCGGGCTGCCGGAGGAGTCGGTGCGGCCGGCCGCCGAGCTGGACGGGTCCGCGCTGCCGTATCTGTCGACGCTGATCGCGCCGCCGCGGCGGGACGGCGGGCGGGGCGGGAAGCTGTGAGACCGTCCGGGTCATCCGGTGACGCCCACCACCAGCCAGATGAACGCGACGCCCGCGACCGTGCACAGCAGGGTGGAGCGGGCGGGGTGCTCGTGGTGGGCCTCGGGGAGGATCTCGGCGGCGGCGAGGTAGAGCAGGGCACCGCCGAACAGGCCGAGATAGCCGCCGAGGACGTTCTCCGGGATGGTCAGGAACGAGGACGCGGCGGCCCCGGCGACGGGTGCGACCGCGTCCGCGAAGAGCATGGCGAGGGCCTTGCGGCGGGCGTTGCCGTACAGGCGGGTGAGGGTGAAGGTGTTGAAGCCGTCCGCGAAGTCGTGGGCGATGACGGCGAGCGCGACCGCGGTGCCCATGCCGCCGCCCACCTGGAAGGACGCGCCGATCGCCACGCCGTCCATGAGGCTGTGCCCCACCATCGCCGCCGCCGCGGTCAGTCCCACCTCGGGGCTGCGGTGGGGGTGTTCCCCACCTCCGTGCGCGGCGCCCGCGTGCTCGACACCCCCGTGCGCGGCGCTGCGGGCCGCCAGCAGGCGTTCCACCAGATGGGCGAGGAGGAAGCCGGCCACGAACAGCAGGAGCGCGGCCGGGACGCCGTGGATCTCGTCGTCCGCCGCCCTCAGCGCCTCGGGCAGCAGGTCGAGGCCGACCACGCCGAGCATCAGCCCGCCGGCCAGGCCCAGCACCAGATGGCGGCGGTCGGTCACGCGCTGTGCCGTCCAGCCGCCGGCCAGCGTCATCAGGAACGCGCCGAGCGCGACGAAGACCGCCATACGCCCTTGCTATCGGATCCACCCGTGTTCCCGCACGTCCGACGGCAATCACCGCAGTACTCGTAGGAGAGGACCGATTCCCATGGCCGATGCCACCACCGGCAAGGTGACCTTCGTCGGTGCCGGCCCCGGCGCCGCCGATCTGCTGACGTTCCGTGCCGCGCGGGCCATCGCCGAGGCCGACGTCGTGATCTGGGCCGCGAGCCTGGTCCAGGCGGAGGTCCTGGACCACGCGCGCGAGGGCGCCGAGATCCTGGACTCGGCGGCCATGTCGCTGGAGGACGTCGTCGCGGTGTACCGACGTGCGTTCGAGGAGGGGCTGAGGGTGGCCCGGATCCACTCCGGCGACCCGGCGCTGTGGGGCGGCACGCAGGAGCAGCTGGACCGCTGCCGGGAGATCGGCATCGCGACCGAGGTCGTGCCCGGCGTGTCCTCGTTCTCGGCGGTGGCCGCGCTCGCGCAGCGGGAGCTGACGATCCCGGAGGTCGCGCAGTCCGTGGTGCTGACCCGGCTGGGCGGCGGCAAGACGCCGATGCCGCCCGGCGAGGAGGTGCGCGAGTTCGCCCGGCACGGCACCACCATGGCCGTCTTCCTGTCGGCGGCGCGCAGCGGGCAGCTGGTGCGGGAGCTGCTGGAGGGCGGCTACCCCACGTCCACCCCGGTGGTGATCGCCTACCAGGCGACCTGGCCGGAGGAGCTGGTCGTGAAGTGCACGATCGGCACGCTGGAGGAGACGGTCAAGGAGCACAGGCTCTGGAAGCACACGCTGTTCCTGGTCGGTCCGGCGCTGGACGCGCACGGCACCCGCTCGCACCTGTACCACCCGGGGCACTTCCACGGCTACCGCAAGGCGGACCCCGAGGCCCGGCGGGCCCTGCGGGAGCAGAGGGCGAAGAGTTGATCACGGTCGTCGGCACGGGGACCGGGGCGCCGGTCCCCCCGGACGTGCTCGCCGGGGCCGCGCTGGTGGTCGGCGGGCGGCGGCACCTGGACGCCGCGGGGCTGCCCGAGGGCGCCCACCGGGTGGTGCTCGGGCCGCTGGCGCCCGCGCTGGACACCGTCGCGGAGTACGTCGGCAAGGAACTGCCGGTCGTGGTGCTGGCCTCCGGGGACCCGGGGTTCTTCGGGATCGTGCGGGCGCTGGCGGAGCGGTTCGGTGCCGGGCTGCTGGACGTGCGGCCGGGGGTGTCCTCGGTGGCGACGGCGTTCGCCCGGATCGGGCTGCCCTGGGACGACGCGGTCGTGGTGAGCGCGCACGGCCGGGAGCTGCGGACGGCGGTGAACGTGTGCCGGGCGCGGCCGAAGGTGGCGGTGCTGACCGGTCCGGGGGCCGGGCCGGCCGAGCTGGGCGCGGCGCTGCCCGGGGACCGGGTGCTGGTCGTGGCGAGCGCCCTCGGCGACCCGGGGCGCGAGCGCGTGGAGCGGGTGACGGCGGCCGAGGCGGCGGCCCGGGACTGGGGTACGGCGGTGAGCGTGGTGCTGTGCCTGGACGAGGCGCGGGCGCTCGGCGCGGTGCGGACGGTCGCGGGGGTGCCGGGGGCGCCGGACCGGTGGGCGCTGGAGGAGGACGCGTTCGCGCACCGGGACTCGATGATCACCAAGTTCGAGGTCCGGGCGCTGGCACTGGCCCGGCTGGGGCCGCGCCTGGGCGACCTGGTGTGGGACGTGGGCGCCGGGTCGGGGTCGGTCGCGGTGGAGTGCGCGCGGCTCGGCGCGGCGGTCGTCGCCGTGGAGAAGACGGCCGACGGGGCCGGGCGGATCCGGGCCAACGCGCACGCCCACGGCGTGCGGGTGGACGTGGTGCACGGTGCGGCGCCCGGGGCGCTGGCGGGGCTGGCGGACGATCCGGACGCGGTGTTCGTCGGCGGCGGGGGCCGGGAGCTGCCGGACGTGGTCGCCGCGTGCGCGCGGCGGGCGCGGCGGACGGTCGTCGTCGCGATGGCCGCGCTGGACCGGGTGCCGGCGGCGCGCGCGGCGCTGACCGAGGCCGGGTTCGCCTGCGACGGGGTGCTGTTGCAGTCCTCGCGTCTCGCGCCGCTGCCGGGGGACGTGACCCGGCTGGCGGCCACCAATCCGGTGTTTTTGCTGTGGGGCGTGAGAACCCCGGTGTCTAGTGAAGGAGTTGACCAGTGATCGGCCTGATTTCCGCCACCGCGGCGGGGGCGGCGGCGCGGGACCGGCTGGCCGCGGCCTGGCCGGACCGCACGCGGGTGTACGAGGGTCCCGTCAAGGAGGCGGTGCGGGCCGCGTTCGCCGAGTGCGAGCAGCTGGTGTGCTTCCTGGCGACGGGCGCGGTGGTGCGGCTGCTGGCGCCGCTGCTGGCCGGCAAGGCGGCCGACCCGGGTGTGGTGTGCGTGGACGAGGGCGGACGGTTCGCGGTGTCGCTGCTCGGCGGGCACGGTGGCGGCGCCAACGCACTCGCCCGCGAGGTGGGCGCGTTGCTGGGCGCCGAGCCGGTGGTGACGACCGCGACGGACGCCGTCGGGCTGCCGGGTCTGGACACGCTGGGGCTGCCGTACGAGGGTGCGGTGGCGGCGGTGTCCCGGGCGCTGCTGGACGGGGAGCCGGTCGCGCTGGCGGCGGAGGTGGCGTGGCCGCTGCCGCCGCTGCCCCTCGCGCCCGAGGGGGCGTACACGGTCCGGGTCACCGACCGGGATGTCGTACCGGGCGAGCGGGAGGTGCTGCTGCGTCCGCCGTCGCTGGTGGTCGGGGTCGGGGCGTCGAAGGACGCGCCCGCCGAGGAGGTCGTCGCCCTGGTCGAGGGGGCGCTGCGGGAGGCGGGACTCTCGCCGGGGTCGGTCGCCGAGCTGGCCACCGTGGACGCCAAGGCCGGGGAGCCGGGCATCGTGGCCGCCGCCGAGCGGTTCGGGGTGCCCCTGGTGACGTACTCCGCCGAGGAGTTGGCGCGGGTGGAGGTGCCGAACCCGTCCGCCGCCCCGCTCGCCGCCGTCGGCACGCCGTCGGTGGCGGAGGCCGCCGCCCTGCTGCGCGGCGGTGAACTCCTCGTGCCCAAGCGGAAGTCGGACGCGCGCCCCGCGATGGCGACCTGTGCGGTGGTGCGGCGGCCGGCGCGCGGGCGGCTCGCGGTGATCGGGCTTGGGCCGGGCGCCCGGGACCTGCTCACCCCGCGCGCGGCGGCCGAGCTGCGGCGGGCGTCCGTGCTGGTCGGGCTGGACCAGTACGTCGACCAGATCCGCGATCTGCTGCGGCCCGGCACCCGGGTGCTGGAGTCGGGGCTCGGCGCGGAGGAGGAGCGGGCGCGGACGGCGGTCGCCCAGGCCCGCGAGGGGCACGCGGTGGCGCTGATCGGCAGCGGGGACGCGGGCGTGTACGCCATGGCCTCCCCGGCGCTCGCGGAGGCGTCGGACGACATCGACGTGGTCGGGGTGCCCGGGGTGACGGCGGCGCTGGCCGCCGGGGCGATCCTGGGCGCGCCGCTGGGCCACGACCACGTGTCCATCAGCCTGTCCGACCTGCACACGCCGTGGGAGGTCATCGAGCGGCGGGTGCGGGCGGCGGCCGAGGCGGACCTCGTCGTCACCTTCTACAACCCGCGCTCCCGGGGCCGGGACTGGCAGCTGCCCAAGGCGCTGGCGATCCTCGCCGCGCACCGGGAGCCGGCGACGCCCGTCGGTGTCGTGCGCAACGCGTCCCGGCCGGACGAGTCGAGCCGGGTCACCACGCTGGCCGCGCTGGATCCGGCGACGGTCGACATGATGACGGTCGTCACCGTCGGCAACACGGCCACCCGGATCATCGCGGGCCGCATGGTGACCCCGCGCGGCTACCGCTGGCAGGAGGAGCCGAAGTGAACCGCGTCGTCCACCCGATCGAGGAGGAGTCCTACCGGCGGCTGCGCGCCCGCCTGGACACCTCGCACTTCCCGCCGCTGACCCGGGCGGTGGTGGAGCGGGTCGTCCACTCCGCCGCCGACCTGCAGTACGCGACCGATCTCGTCATGGCCGAGGACGACCTGGTGCGGGCGCACGCCGCGCTGCACGCCGGGGCGCCGGTGGTCGTGGACGTCGAGATGGTGGCCGCCGGGATCACCCGGCGGGAGACCGTCTGCCGGCTCAGGGACGCCGTGGCCGGGCCGGGGCTGACCCGGTCGGCGCACGCGATCCGGCTCGCGTACGAGCAGGTCGGTCCCGGTGCCCTCTGGGTGATCGGCAACGCGCCGACCGCGCTGGAGGAGCTGCTGACCCTGGACGCCGCCCCGGCGCTCGTCATCGGGCTGCCCGTCGGCTTCGTCGGCGCGGTCGAGTCCAAGGCCGCGTTGCGCGAGAGCGGACTGCCGGCCGTGAGCAACGTGTCCGAGAAGGGCGGGTCGGCGGTCGCGTCCGCCGCGCTCAACGCCCTGCTGTACCACCCCGTTCCGTACTCCGAGGAGACCTCGTGACCACCCCGCCCGCCCTGCTCATCGCCGGACACGGCACCCGTGACGACGCCGGTGCCGAGGCGTTCCGCGACTTCGTCCGGGAACTGGGACGCCGCCACCCCGGCCTGCCCGTCGCGGGCGGCTTCATCGAACTGTCCCCGCCGCCGCTCGGCGAGGCCGTCGCCGAACTGGTGGGGCAGGGGGTGCGCCGGTTCGCCGCGGTGCCGCTGATGCTGGTGTCCGCCGGGCACGCCAAGGGCGACATCCCGGCCGCGCTGGCCCGCGAGAAGGAGCGGCACCCGGGCATCTCGTACACGTACGGCCGCCCGCTGGGCCCGCACCCGGCGCTGCTGAACGTGCTGGAGCGGCGGCTGGAGGAGGTGCTGGACGGCGCCGACCGCGCGGACGTGACGGTGCTGCTGGTGGGGCGCGGCTCCACCGACCCCGACGCGAACGCCGAGGTGTTCAAGGCGGCGCGGCTGCTGTGGGAGGGCCGGGGGTACGCCGGGGTGGAGACGGCGTTCGTGTCGCTGGCGGCGCCGGACGTGCCGAGCGGGCTGGAGCGGTGCGCGGCGCTGGGCGCGCGGCGGATCGTCGTCCTGCCGTACTTCCTGTTCACCGGCATCCTGCCGGACCGGGTGCGGCGGCAGACCGGGGAATGGGCCGCCGCGCACCCGGAGCTGGACGTGCGGTCGGCCGATGTCATCGGGCCCGAGCCGGAGCTGCTGGACCTGGTGATGGAGCGGTACGAGGAGGCCGTGCAGGGCGATCTGCGGATGAACTGCGACTCGTGCGTGTACCGGATCGCGCTGCCGGGGTTCGAGGACAAGGTGGGGCTGCCGCAGCAGCCGCACTTCCACCCGGACGACGACGGTCACCACCACGGGCACCACCATCACGGGGGCCACTCGCACAGCCATGCGCACTGAGCCGGGCGGCGGGTCCGGGCACGATCTGCGGCACCACGGGGACGCCGAGGTCCGGGACGGCGGGGCCGCGTTGGTGGACCTCGCCGTCAATGTCCGGGCGGACACGCCCCCGCCGTGGCTGCGGGAGGAGATCGCCGGCTCGCTGTCCTCCCTCGCGGCCTACCCGGACGGGCGGGCCGCGCGGGCGGCGGTGGCGGAGCGGCACGGGCTGCCGGTGGAGCGGGTGCTGCTGACGGCGGGGGCCGCGGAGGCGTTCGTGCTGCTGGCCCGCGCGCTGGAGGTGCGCCGGCCGGTGGTCGTGCATCCGCAGTTCACGGAGCCGGAGGCGGCGCTGCGGGACGCGGGGCACCGCGTGGACCGGGTGCTGCTGCGCGAGCGGGACGGGTTCCGGCTGGACCCGGCGGCCGTCCCCGAGGACGCCGACCTGGTGGTGATCGGCAACCCCACCAACCCGACGTCGGTCCTGCATCCGGCCGGGACGGTCACACGGCTCGCGCGCCCCGGCCGGACGCTGGTGGTGGACGAGGCGTTCATGGACGCGGTGCCCGGCGAGCACGAGGCGCTGGCCGGCCGCACGGACGTGCCCGGGCTCGTCGTGCTGCGCAGCCTGACCAAGACCTGGGGCCTGGCCGGTCTGCGCATCGGCTACGTCCTGGCTCCCCCGGAGATCATCGCCGAACTGGAGCGGGCCCAGCCCCTGTGGCCGGTGTCCACCCCGGCCCTGGCCGCGGCGCGGGCGTGCGTGACCCCCCGGGCCCTGGCCGAGGCGGGCCACGCGGCCCACCGCGTCGCGGGCGACCGGGCGCACCTGGTGGGCGGCCTGACCGCGCTCGCCGCCCACGGGGTACGGGTGGTGCAGCCGGCGCGAGGCCCCTTCGTGCTGGCCCGCGTCCCGGACGCGGCCACGGTCCGCCGCCGCCTGCGCGACCTCGGCTACGCGGTCCGCCGGGGCGACACGTTCCCGGGCCTGGACGAGAACTGGATCCGCCTGGCCGTACGCGACCGGCAGACGACGGACGCCTTCCTGGAAGCCCTGTCGACCGCGCTGGGCTGACACCCGGGACGGGACCTCGTACACACCTACGAGGCCCCGCCCTCGGCGACCCGCACCGGCACCCCCCGCCGGTCACGGGCATAGACCCGCGCCTCGTTCTTACGGATCTTCCGCTCCACCTCGCCGGCCAGATCGACACCGGCCATCTCGGCGACGCCCACCAGGTACAGCAGGACGTCGGCCAACTCCTCCCCGAAGTCCGGCAGCCCCTTGCGCCAGGCCGTGAAGGCCTCCCCCACCTCCGCCGTCAGCAGCCCGAACTCCAGCGGCACGTCGGTGGTGTTGAACCCCTTCGCGACCTTGTTGGCCCAGGCAAGCTTCTGCGCCTCGCGGATCTCCATGGCTGCCTCCGGCGTGGGGGGGGGAACTGATGCCGGAGGAGCCTAGCGGGGCGGAATGGTCCAGAGTGCCCGTACGGCGATTGTCAGCCAGTCGAGCGTGCGGTGTCCGGTTCTGGTCTGATGGTGATGATGTCGATGCAAGTGCTCAGGCTGTTGAAGACCGTTTGATAGGCGGCGATCAGATCCTCCAGCTCCGAGAGCGGCGGCGCGATCCCGTCACGCTGGAGGAGGCGGTCACGGATCACGGCAGGGGATGCGGTGAGGTGAACGAGCACGCCCTTGCGGGTGATGACCAGATCGACCAGTTCCAGCACCTCCGACCAGGTGATCCGGGAGCGTCCTCGGTACAGCGGGCCGTAGACGAGTTCGCTGATGAAGCACCTGTCCAGAACGAGCCGGCCCGGCTTGTTCAGGAGGTCGGTGTAGCGGTCGACGAGGCTGACGGTGTGCGGGGTCAGGGGCGAGTGGACGATGGTGAAACCATGCCTGTCGGCCAAGTGTCTGGCGAAGGTGCTCTTTCCCGCTCCGTCGCCGCCCTCCAGGATCACGGTGTCGTACCGGACGGCGGCCAGGGCGCCGGCGTTCATGGCGCCAGGCCGGTGGTCACGTCGGACAGGGTGGTCGCGTGCAGGTCGCTCGCGTACTGGATCATCAGGTTGCGCCAGTTGGGTTCCCGACCAGGGGCATGGGTGTAGGTGGGGCGCGGCTGGTAGGCGATGACGCGTTGGCGGCGGGCCGCTGCGGCCCCGATCAGAATGGCTGCACCAGGCGGGGTTTCGGGGCCGGATACGTCCGCGACGAGTGCCCACGAGGTGGCGGCCAGGTCCCAGTCCTCCACGGCGGCGCTGAGGGGATCACAGGCGGTGAACCGACGCGAGGCGCGTGCGGGGTGGCCGCTGGACCGGACAGCGGCGAGCAGGCCGGGGGCAGTGAGCGCGTCGAAGCCGAGGGCGTCGGCCTTGCCGATCACGTCGGCGTACGACCCGACCATGCGGTAGCTGACGCGGGTGGACCACCCTGCGGCCAGCATCCGCATGCGCGGATCGGCGATACGGGTCGGCCACCAGCGATTGTCGTCGTGATTGGCCTCGACTTCCGCACGCACGTCGGGAAGGGAGGCAGCGATCTCGGCAAGACGAGTGATCCGCTTGCGCTGGATCGCGGTGGAGTGGGTCACGGGATCGCTCCTTGCACGAGGTGAGCGGAGTAGCCGGCCATGGCGGAGACGGACGACACGACGGGACGGCCCGTACACTGGGCGACTTCGGCCAAAATCGGCGCAGTTCGCCAGCCGGTGCAGGACAGGACCACGGCGTCCGCCTCCCGAAGCGCGCGTTCGGGCATGTTCAGCACCAGGGCTCTGGCCTGCCGCGGGTCTACCTGCGGATAGCCGTCGGTGAGGCCCAGGGCGGCCGATGCCAGCACTTCGACGCCATGACTGGCCAGCGCGGCGGCTTCTGTTCGGGTGACGTCATCCGGGTACGGTGTGGCCAGAACGACTCGGCGGGCCTCAATGCGGGCGAGTTCGGTGAGCAGCGCGTCGAACGCGGTGACCAGCCCTTCGGGGAGGGGAGTTGCTCCCTCGGTGAAGCCGGCGGACGTGCACCCAAGGAGCGTGACGTCCAGCGGGATGTGCCGCATGGAGTCGACGGCGATGGAGGCCGCGCCCCGCAAGCCCTCCCAGAACCTGTTGTCGATGGCGGTGGTGCGCGAAGCCGGCACGAGACGGGCGTAGTGGAAGATGACCCAGTCGGGTGCCAGGAGAGGCAGTTCCTCCTCGATGGCGACGTTGGCCCACGGCAACAGAACGCCGACCCGGTACCGCCGGCCGCCCCCGGGCGAAGGAACGGCCGGTGGCCGGTCAGGCCGCGCCGGCGACAAGGCGCTGTCCGAAGATGACACGGGGGGCATGGCCGGTGACGGACAGGCCTGCGCCGGTGCCGACGGGGGTCGCGGTGTCGGGCTCGATGATCTGGATGGAGTACGAGCCCAGGCGCCGCCACCACGTGCCCTTGTCGTTGACGAAATACGAGTGCAGACCCGGCACGTGCAGGCCGGTGGGATAGACCCGCTCCTTCATGGGCTGGTCCCATCCATGGTCGATGTCGGCCTTCCACGTGTCGAAGTGCTTGACCGACGGGGCCGGGGGCAGACCGGGCAGGGCGGCGAGCGGGGTGCCGGGAAAGGCGCGCACCTGGCGCACGTTGGTGCGGTGGCACATCAGTCCGGCGTCGAGGATCCTGGTCAGCCAGGTCAGATTGGCGATGTGCGTGGCGTGGGTCTCACCGGGCAGGCCATAGATCAGGTTCAGACCGGGCAGCAGTAGCGGCAGTCCATCGGGGCCGCGTTCGGCACCTGCCTCGTTGACGTGCCGCACCGCGCGCATGAGGATCTCCGGCGTGCAGGTGAGGGTATTGCGCTCGATCACCACCGGGTCGAAGGACTCGATGCCCATGGGAGCGCAGTTGCCCTCGGTGCAGTACTCGGCGACGAGCCGGGCGATCTTCTTGCCGACCGGGGCGGCCACTGCCAGCGGATCGGCATTGTCGATGTGCAGGACTTCCAGGTCGGGGCAACGCTCACGGATGCCGGCCAGCAGCGCCTTGATCTTGCCGAGGTCACGGTTGTGGTACGAGAAGAAGCAGGTCTGCTGACCAAGGCGGAAGTGCCTGACGCCGGCGGAGTGGAGCCGGGCGGCTTCGTCCACGATGTCGTCCACGTCCCGGAACGCGACGATGGGGGACTTGCCGGGTTCGTTGCAGAAGTCGCAGAAATGGCGGCGGGTGCAGCCGCGGTACATCTCCAGCTCGGCGATGGGGGTCCAGGGCATCTGGTCGACCAGGCCGGCGAAGGAATCCCGGTCGGCGCGGAGCCGGTCGTAGGGCGCGGGCGTGCGACTGCCGAGCGCGATGTCGTGCGAGGTAATGGTGTGCGTGTGGGCGGCGTCGAACAGCCCGGCGTACTCGGCGGGTTCCGAGAGCATGAATGTGGTCATCGGGCCCAGGAGATACCGATTGCCGCGCACGCAGGACAGCGCGCGTGCGATGTCCTGGAGTCCACCGTTGACCGCGTGCAGGTGGACGGAGGGCACCTTGTCCCCGCCGATGACGACGACTTCCCGGGCGTCGCGCAACAGCCGGATCGCCTCGTCCCGGTTGACGGTCGTGGAGTAGGTGAGCGGGTCGCTGAGGGGTGCGGCCACGTGCGGTTGCCCGCCGTTGAGGCACCAGCGGATGTCGTCGATCGTCAGATACCGGACGTCGTGGTCGGGGCGTGCCTGCCGCAACGCCGAGTACGCGGTGCGCACGTATGTGGAGAGGTAAGGCGGGACTCCCAGCCCGCTGGGCTCGACGGTGTAGCAGTCCAGTACGACGGAGTGCTGGCTCATCGGTGATCCCTTCACCTGTTCTGCGGCCTGGCCCGCCGGATGGCCGGCCGGGTGGAAATACGAGGGGATACCAGACTCGGAAACGGGATGCCGAGATTGGCACGTGTTGCCCCACCGGTCTACGGGGCGCAACCAGCGGAAGAGCCGGGGTGCGGATTCCAGCGCCGGCCACTGGCGGACGGATGGCGGATGGCCGTGGTGATCACGTGGTTGTTGCATCCTCTGAGGGCACGGCGATCTCGGCCCATACGCGTTTGCCGGTGGTGACTCGTTCAGCGCCGCAGCGCATCGCCATGGCTTTCACGAGCAAGAGGCCACGGCCGTGCTCGTCGCTGTCCGAGGGTGTCTCGGTGCGCACAGTGGGCTTGGTGCGGCTGGTGTCGGTGACAGTGATCCTTACCCGGTCGGCGAACCGAGTCACGGACAAACCGACGCGTCCCGTGGTGGTGTGCGTGACCGCGTTCGTGACCAACTCGGACACAATCAGCTCGGCGCTGTCGACCAAGTCCTCCAACTGCCAGCTCTGCAGGTACAGGCGGAGCTCCTGACGGGCGCGGGAGGGCGCGGAGTGGTCGGCGGTGTAGCCGTCGCTGTACTGCTGCGGCTCGATCGCGGAAGCCGTCATGGGGTCGGTCATCACGCCGGTCAGCGGCCGGGCGTGATTGTGGGGCCGGTTACGGTGGGGCCGTTTATGGCTGGGGTGCGGCCATGGTGCGAGCGTGACAGGTGGGGGGCGGGGGTGGCGATGGAGTTCAGGCTCGTGGTGGCCTCTGCGGGGATCGACTGCGTGAGGGTGGGCGGCCCCGGTCTCCGACGGGGAGCAGAGGCCGGAGCCGCCAAGCCGGGCCGTGCCGCCGAGCGGTGTTTCACCGCCTGACCGGCACCAAGCAGAACGGCCCGGTCCCCCATCCGTAAAAGGGAACCGGGTCGTTGCCCTTGACTCGCCCGAGCCGTCAGTGCTTCCTGCGGCGAGACAGAGTCAGGGCTCCGGCGCCTGCGAGGAGGAGTGCCAGGGCGCCGCCGGCGATGTACGGGGTCGTGGAGTTGCCGCCGGTTTCCGCAAGGTTGGCTTCCGCGGGGGCGCCCTGGGGGCGGGTGCCGGCGGCCGGGTCGTGGCTCGGGACCGGCTTGGCGGTGGGCGGGGTCATCGGGGACGCGCAGGTGGCCTCGGCCAGGGTGAGGGTGCCCTCGACCTCGGCGACGTCGAGGTGCAGCGGGTTGACGGCGACTTCGAGTTCCAGGGCGGTCGCGGCGGCCGTCCGGGTCGTCGTGGTGCGCCGGGACAGGCCGAGGCGGACCTCGCCGACGCCGGGCACCTTCACCTCGACGGGGGCGCCGGCGGTCAGGGTGACGCGCTTGCCGAGGACGGTGACGGTGCCGAGGACGTTCGCGTCGGCGGTGGGCGCCTCGCCGACCGCGCAGGTGGCCTTCGCGGTGACCGCGTCGGCCTCGATCAGGGACAGCAGCGGCAGCCCGGGGACGTGCAGCCGGGCGTGGGCGACGCGGACCGAGCCCTCGGCGCGCCGGGCGGTGACCGTGGCCTTCGACTCGGCGACGTCCGCGCCGAGCACGGTGAACGGTTTGCCGCCGTCGACGCCGTCGAGCCGGGCGGACAGCGCCGTGCGGTCCGCGCTGCGCGGTGCCCGGACCTCGTCGAGGGAGACCGCGAGCGGGACGTGCACGGTCTTGTTCAGCAGGGACACGTCGAGCGCGGTGCGCAGCACGACGGCGGAGGCGCGGCCGTGGCCGCCGGCCGCGTGCGCGGTGCCCGCGCCCAGGACCACGGGCGCCGCGGTGAGGACGGCGGCCGTCGCGAGGGCGAGCGGACGGCGTGCGGACATGCGGAAGTTGGTGCTGTTCAAGGCGGTGGGCCCCCCAGAAGGAAGTGCTTGGGACCCGTCAACCTTGTCCCCGGTGTGGGTGAACGGTCAGCGTTCCGGGGTCACTTCACCCGAACGTGAATACCCCGCACGGTGGTTCGAATCGGGGGTGCGTCTACTCGATGACCCGCCCGTTCAGCACCACCCGGCGCGGCGCCGCCAGCACCCGTACGTCGGCCCGGGGATCGGTCTCGTACACCACCAGGTCGGCGGGGGCGCCCTCCTCCAGTCCGGGCCGGCCGAGCCAGGCGCGGGCACCCCAGGCCGTCGCCGAGAGGGCCTCGACGGGCGGGATGCCGGCGCCGACCAGCTCGGCGACCTCCTCGGCGACCAGGCCGTGGGCCAGTGAGCCGCCGGCGTCCGTGCCGACGTAGACCGGGACGCCGGCGTCGTAGGCGCCGCGCACGGTGTCGTAGCGCCGCTCGTACAGCCGGCGCATATGGGCGGACCAGCGGGGGAACTTCCGCTCGCCGCCCTCCGCCAGCTTCGGGAAGGTGGCGATGTTGACGAGGGTGGGCACGATGGCGACGCCCCGCTCGGCGAACAGCGGGATCAGGTCCTCGCTCAGCCCGGTGGCGTGCTCGACGCAGTCGATGCCCGCCTCGACCAGGTCGCGCAGCGAGCTCTCGGCGAAGCAGTGCGCGGTGACGCGGGCGCCGAGCCGGTGGGCCTCGGCGATGGCCGCCGTCACCGCCTCGCGGGGCCAGCAGGGCGCGAGGTCGCCGAGGTCGCGGTCGATCCAGTCGCCGACCAGCTTGACCCAGCCGTCGCCGCGCCGGGCCTCCCGGGCGACGTGGGCGACGAGGTCGTCCGGTTCGATCTCCCAGGCGTAGTTGCGGATGTAGCGGCGGGTGCGGGCGATGTGCCGGCCCGCCCGGATGATCTTCGGCAGGTCGGCGCGGTCGTCGATCCAGCGGGTGTCGGAGGGCGAGCCGGCGTCCCGGAGCAGCAGGGCGCCCGCGTCCCGGTCGGTGAGCGCCTGCTTCTCGGCGGTCTCGGCGTCGACGGGGCCGTGCGCGTCCAGGCCCACATGGCAGTGCGCGTCGACCAGGCCGGGCAGGGCCCAGCCGGTGACGGTCCGCAGGTCCCGGGCTCCGGCGGGGCGGTCGTAGGAGATCCGGCCCCCGACCACCCACAGCTCGTCCCGGACGTCGTCCGGACCGGCCAGGACGCGCCCCTTCACGTGCAGCACAGCGCCATCGCTCATGCACCGCACCCTAACGGCCTACGGCTCGGACTTCCCCACCTGGTCGGAGGTCTCCTCCTCCACGTCGGCCATCGCCGGGTCGAGCAGGCGGGACAGGAAGTGCCGGGTGCGCTCGTGCCGCGGGTCTCCGATGACCTGGTCCGGGCTGCCGTCCTCGACGATCACTCCGCCGTCCATGAAGACGACCCGGTCGGCGACCTCGCGGGCGAAGGTCATCTCGTGGGTGACGACCATCATCGTCATGCCCTCCCGGGCGAGCATGCGCATGACGGCGAGGACGTCGCCGACCAGCTCGGGGTCGAGCGCGGAGGTCGGCTCGTCGAAGAGCATCACCTCGGGACCCATGGCGAGCGCGCGGGCGATGGCGACGCGCTGCTGCTGGCCGCCGGAGAGGGAGGACGGGTAGGCGTCCGCCTTCTCGGCGAGGCCGACCCGGGCCAGGTTCTCGGCGGCGATCCGCGCGGCGGTCGCCTTGTCCCGCCGGAGGACCCGGCGCTGGGGCAGCGTGAGGTTCTCGGTGACGCTCAGGTGCGGGAAGAGGTTGAACTGCTGGAAGACCATGCCGATACGGCGGCGTACGGCGTCGATGTCGACGTCGGGGTCGGTCACCTCGGTGCCGCCGACGAACACCTGGCCCTTGGTGGGCTCCTCCAGCAGGTTCACGCAGCGCAGCAGCGTCGACTTGCCGGAGCCGGAGGGACCGATGACGCAGACGACCTCGCCCTGGCCGATCTCCAGGTCGATGCCGCGCAGCACCTCGTTGTCGCCGAAGGACTTGTGCAGCCCGCGGACCTCGATCTCCGGGCGGCTCATCGGATCGCCTCCTGGGCCTTGGTCTCCATGCGGCGGACGACGAAGCTGAGCGGGATGGTGACCAGCAGGTAGCACAGGCCCGCGACCAGGATCGGCGTGGAGTTGGCGGTCGTACTGGCCAGGTCCCGGCCGAACTTGGACAGTTCCCGTTCCTCCAGGGTGACGCCGAGGAACAGCACCAGCGAGGAGTCCTTGAACAGCAGGACGAGTTCGTTGGTGAGCGGCGGCAGGATGATCCGGAACGCCTGCGGGACGATGATCGAGACCATGGCCTTCGCCGGCGAGAAGCCGAGCGAACGGGCCGCCTCCATCTGTCCCTTGGGCACGGCCTGGATGCCGGCGCGGATCGTCTCGGCCATGTACGCGGCCGAGACCAGGCCGAGCGCGAGGGCGACCTTGCCGTAGGTGCCGCCGGGGATCTCCGTGCCCGGGAACGCGAGCGGGACGGCCACGCCGACGAAGATGAAGATCAGCAGGGCGGGCAGGCCGCGGAAGATCTCGATGTAGACGCCGGCCAGCCAGCGGTAGGGACCCACGGAGGACAGCCGCATCAGCGCGATGACCATGCCGAGGACCAGCCCGACGACGAAGCCGGACAGCGTGTACAGCACGGTGTTCTTCAGCGCCAGCGTGATGACGTCCGGGAACATCTGCCGCGCGATGTCGGCCTGGGCGAACTGGTTCTTCAGCCGGCCCCAGTCCGCCGTGGCCGCGAAGGCGATCACGGCCGCGGCGAAGACGGCGTACTGCGCGCCCCGCGACAGGGTGCGCTTCTGCCGCCGGGTCAGTCCCTTCTTCTTCGGCTGGAGGGGTGTGTCCGTGTCGGTCATGAGGCGGCGGGAGAGGCGACGGATGCCTCGTACGGGCCGATCCACTTCTCGTAGATCTTCTTGTAGGTGCCGTCGGCCTTGGCCTGCGCCAGCGCCTTGTCGATGGCGTCGCGCAGCGCCGTGTTGCCCTTCTTCACGGTGAAGCCGTACTGCTCGCCGGTCTTGAGGTTGTCGACGACCTTGAACTCGTCCGCGTTGGCCTTGTCCTTCAGCCAGCCCTGGACGACCGGGTAGTCGATGACGACGGCCTTGACCTGGCCGGTGCGCAGGCCGTTGAGGACGGCGTCGGAGGACTCGAAGGAGATCGGGTCGTAGCCCTTGCCCTTCACGTAGTCCTCGCCCGTGGTCTGCGCCTGGGCGCCGAGCTTCTTGCCCTTGGCCTTGACGTCGGCGAGCGAGGTGAGCCCGCTGTCCTTGTCGACGAGGACGGCCTGGGTGGCCTCGAAGTACGGGTCGGAGAAGTCGACGTTCTTCTTGCGCTCGTCGGTGATGGTCATGCCGGCGGCGGCCAGGTCGCACTCCCCGGAGTTCAGGAAGGCGCCGGTCTTGAAGTTCTCGAAGGGCGTGTCGAGGATCTTCTGCTCGACGCCGAGGTCCTTGGCGACGAGGTCGATCAGGGCGACGTCGAAGCCCTGCACCTTGCCGTCGACCTCCGACTGGAACGGCGGGTACGGAAGGTGGGTGCAGGTGGTCAGCCGGCCGGCCTTGGCCAGGTGGACGCCCTTGACGGTGGTCTTGCCGCTTCCCCCGCCGTCGTCCGAGGAGCAGCCGGCCACGAGCGCGAGCCCGGCCGTCACGGTGATGGCTGCCAGAGCGCGGGTCCGGCGTCCGAGGAGCGTTGTCATGGGGGGAATCTCCCGGTAGGGGAACAATGGGTTCCGATTATAAGGAAAAGTTTGAGCCCCTCAAATCAAACCCATGGTAACGGAGGCGCTGCGCCTAAGATCGGGAGAATCGACCTCCGCGTATGAAGAGAGAGCACGCCGTGATTCATCCCTTCCTCGACCTGCCCCCGCTGAGTGCCGAGCGCTTCGCCGCCATCGAGGACGGCGTGGCCCGGCTGCTGGACACCCGGCAGGACGTCCTGATCACCCAGGGCGAGGCGCTGCTGCCCCTGGAGGGCGCGATCCGCGCGGCGGCCGGCCCGGGCACGGTGGCCCTGAACGTGATCACGGGTCCGTACGGGCAGACCTTCGGGAACTGGCTGCGGGACGCCGGTGCCACCGTGCACGACCTCTCCGTCCCCTTCCACACGGCGGTGACCGCCGGGCAGATCCGGGAGGCGTTCGCCGAGCACCCGGAGATCGACTTCGTGTCGCTGGTGCACGCCGAGGCGGCGACCGGCAACACCAACCCGGTCGCGGAGATCGGAGAGGCGGTGCGGGAGCAGGGCGCCCTCTTCTATCTGGACGCGGTGGCCTCCGTGGGCGCGGAGCCCGTGCTGCCGGACGCGTGGGGCGTGGACCTGTGCGTGATCGGGGCGCAGAAGGCGATGGGCGGTCCGGCGGGCGTGTCGGCGATCTCGGTGAGCGAGCGGGCGTGGGCCCGGATGGCCGCCAACCCGAACGCCCCGCGCCGCTCCTACCTTTCCCTGCTGGACTGGAAGGAGCGCTGGACCGACGCCGGCCGCAGGGTGCTGCCGCACGCGCCGGCCCAGCTGGAGATGCTGGCGCTCCAGGCGTGTGTGGAGCGGATCGAGGCGGAGGGGCTCGAGACGGTGATGGCGCGGCACCGGCGCGCGGCGCGGGCCGCGCGGGCCGGCGCGGTGGCGCTGGGCGGGGGCCTGGAGCCGTATGTGTACGAGGAGCGGGACGCGGCGCCGGTCGCCACGACGCTGCGGGCGCCCGCCGGCGTGGCGGCGTCGGACCTCGTGGCGCGGGCCCTGCGGAGCGATCCGGCGCTGCCGCTGGCGGCCGGGGGCGGAGCGCTGGCCAAGGAGATGATCCGGGTCAACCACTACGGCCGGGACGCGACGCCGGGCGCGGTGCAGGGCTCGCTGGCGGCGCTGGGCGCGGCGCTCGCGGAGCACGGCGTGCCGGTCGACCCGGCCGCCGCCCGCCGGGCCGCGGAGGACGCCTGGCGTTAGCCGTCGGTCACGGTTCCCGGGGGCTCCGCTCCCGGGAACTTTTTTATGCCCGGATGTTATCGAAACCCACTCCCTTTCATTTTCACGATTTCCGCCAATTCTCCGGACGATAGCTTCCCGTTTTCTTCTGCCCGCTTTTTGCAGAGCTAAACCGGAGACTTTTCCGGTGTGCTTCCCGGGCATTTCAGGCTGTGACACGTTCCACAGGATAGATGTTTTGTACCGATTTTCCTAGGGACATTGCGGACATTAGCCTCTGGCGTCACAGGGCCCTCGTGTCGACTCCCGTGCATTTTCTAATTCGCCTCGCTAAATTCGTGCCGCATGACCGCCGCACCCGCAGACCTGCTCATCGACCATCCGGCGCCCCATGACGGGGCCGCGCTCTGGCGCATCGCCAAGGACTCGAAAACCCTCGATCTGAACTCGTCCTACAGCTATCTGCTGTGGTGCCGGGACTTCGCCGGCACCTCGGTGGTGGCCCGTGGCGCGGACGAAGAGCCGATCGGCTTCGTCACCGGTTACCTGCGGCCCGGCAGCCCCCGCACCCTGCTCGTCTGGCAGGTGGCCGTCGACCCCGCGCACCAGGGCCACGGCATCGCCGGGCGACTGCTGGACGCGCTGACCGCACGGCTCGCCGCCGAGCACGGCATCACCGGGCTGGAGACCACCATCACCCCCGGCAACACCGCCTCCGAGCGGCTGTTCACCTCGTTCGCCGAGCGGCACGGCGCACGGGTCAGCCGCGAGGTGCTCTTCTCCGCCGACCTGTTCCCCGACGGCTCGCACGACCCCGAAGTCCTCTACCGCATCGGCCCGCTGACCGAGTCCACCGCCCTGTGAGGAGCGTTTCACCATGACCATCACCCAGCCCGACCTGAGCGTGTTCGAGACCCTCGAATCCGAGGTACGCAGCTACTGCCGCGGCTGGCCCGCCGTCTTCGACCGGGCCCGGGGCAGCCGGATGTACGACGAGGACGGCCATGCCTACCTCGACTTCTTCGCCGGTGCCGGATCACTCAACTACGGTCACAACAACCCGGTACTGAAACGGGCGCTGCTCGACTATCTGGAACGGGACGGCGTCACGCACGGCCTGGACATGTCGACCACGGCCAAGCGGACCTTCCTGCGCACCTTCCAGGACCTGGTGCTACGCCCGCGCGACCTGCCGTACAAGGTGATGTTCCCGGGGCCGACGGGCACCAACGCGGTGGAGTCCGCGCTGAAGCTGGCCCGGAAGGTGAAGGGCCGCGAGGCGGTCGTGTCGTTCACCAACGCCTTCCACGGCATGTCGCTGGGCTCGCTCGCCGTCACCGGCAACGCCTTCAAGCGGGCCGGCGCCGGCATCCCCCTGGTGCACGGCACGCCGATGCCGTTCGACAACTACTTCGACGGCACGGTCCCGGACTTCCTGTGGTTCGAGCGGCTGCTCGAGGACCAGGGCTCGGGACTGGACAAGCCCGCCGCGGTGATCGTGGAGACCGTGCAGGGCGAGGGCGGCATCAACGTCGCCCGGCCCGAGTGGCTGCGCGCCCTGAAGGAGCTGTGCGAGCGGCAGGACATGCTGCTGATTGTCGACGACATCCAGATGGGCTGCGGCCGCACCGGCGCCTTCTTCTCCTTCGAGGAGGCGGGCATCACCCCGGACATCGTCACCGTCTCCAAGTCGATCAGCGGCTACGGCCTGCCGATGTCGCTGTGCCTGTTCCGGCCGGAGCTGGACGTCTGGGAGCCGGGCGAGCACAACGGCACCTTCCGCGGCAACAACCCGGCGTTCGTCACCGCCACCGCCGCCCTGGAGACGTACTGGACCGACGGTTCGGCCATGGAGAAGCAGACCCGCGCCCGCGGTGAGCAGGTCGAGCGGGCCCTGATCTCCCTCACCGAGGAGAACCTCGCCGACGTCAAGGAGTACCGCGGGCGCGGTCTCGTCTGGGGACTGGAGTTCCACGCGAAGGACCGGGCCGCGCGGGTCGCCCGGCGCGCCTTCGAACTGGGGCTGCTGATCGAGACGTCCGGCCCGCAGGGCGAGGTCGTCAAGCTGCTGCCCGCGCTCACCGTGACCCCCGAGGAGCTGGACGAGGGCCTGAGCGTCCTCGCCCGCTCCGTCCGCGAAACCGCCTAGCAACCGCCTGGAGACCGCCTGGCACGGGCCGGGCAAGGAGGAAGAGCACCACCGTGATCGTCCGATCGTTCAAGGAGATCGAGGGCACCGACCGTCATGTGAAGGCGGCGTCGGGCACCTGGGAGAGCAAGCGGATCGTCCTGGCCAAGGAGCGGGTCGGCTTCTCCCTGCACGAAACGATTCTGTACGCCGGGACCGAGACGTCCATGTGGTACGCCAACCACATCGAGGCCGTCGTCTGCACCCGGGGCGAGGCCGAACTCACCGACCAGGAGACCGGGAAGAAGTACACCATCACGCCCGGCACCATGTACCTCCTCGACGGGCACGAGCGGCACACGCTGCGCGTCAAGGAGGACTTCCACTGCATCTGCGTGTTCAACCCGCCGGTCACCGGCCGGGAGGACCACGACGAGAACGGCGTCTATCCCCTGCTCACCGAGGACGAGGAGGTGTGAGGACCATGACCACCGCCACCGTGAGGGACCTCTACCCGACCCGCGGCACCACCGAGGTGACCGTCCCCCGCCAGGACCCCGTCGTCTGGGGCGCCCCGGACACCCCGGGCCCGATCACGACCGCCGACCTCCAGGCGTACGAGCGCGACGGCTTCCTCGCCGTCGAGGAGCTGATCGGTCCGGACGAGGTCGCGATGTACAAGCGCGAGCTGGACCGGCTGGTCGCCGACCCGGCGATCCGCGCCGACGAGCGCTCCATCGTGGAGCCGAAGTCGAAGGAGATCCGCTCGGTCTTCGAGGTCCACCGGATCAGCGAGGTCTTCGCGAACCTGGTGCGCGACCCGCGGGTGGTGGGCCGCGCCCGCCAGATCCTCGGCTCGGACGTGTACGTCCACCAGTCCCGGATCAACGTCAAGCCGGGCTTCGGTGCGAGCGGCTTCTACTGGCACTCGGACTTCGAGACCTGGCACGCCGAGGACGGCCTGCCGAACATGCGCACGGTGTCCGTCTCGATCGCGCTGACCGAGAACCACGACACCAACGGCGGCCTGATGATCATGCCGGGTTCGCACCGGACGTTCCTCGGCTGCGCCGGTGCCACGCCGGAGGACAACTACAAGAAGTCCCTCCAGATGCAGGACGCGGGCACCCCGTCCGACGAGGCGCTGACCGCGCTGGCGGGCGAGTACGGCATCCGCCTGTTCACCGGCAGGGCCGGCTCCGCGACCTGGTTCGACTGCAACTGCATGCACGGCTCGGGCGACAACATCACCCCGTTCCCGCGCAGCAACGTCTTCATCGTGTTCAACAGCGTGGAGAACACGGCGGTCGAGCCGTTCGCGGCCCCGGTGCGCCGGCCGGAGTTCATCGGCGCCCGGGACTTCACACCGGTGCGGTAGCCGCCCCCGGCCACCGGGCCGGGACCTCCCGCGGGACGGGGGTGCCGGCCCGGTCGCGTCTCAGCCGGACAGCCTCTCCAGCAGGCGGTCCACGTCCTCGGCCGTGTTGTAGAGGTGGAAGGCCGCGCGCAGGTTGCCCGCGCGGTCGGAGATCTCGATGCCCGCCTCGCTCAACCCCGCCTGCCGGACGCCCAGCCCGGGCACCGAGACGATCGCCGAGCCCGGGGCCGGGACCGGTTCGTGGCCGAGGCGGGCGAGCCCCGCGCGGAACCGGTCGGCGAGCGCGGTGTCGTGGGCGTGGATCGCGGACACGCCCAGTTCCTCGACGAGTTCGAGGGAGCGGCGCAGTCCGGCGAAGGTGAACAGCGCGTGGGTGAGGTCGAACCGCCGGGCCGAACGCGCGAGTTCGGCGACCGGGCCGTAGCAGCTGTCCCACGGCCGCTCGGCGGCGACCCAGCCGGCGAGCACCGGGGTGAGCCCGCCGAAGTCCTCGGGGACGGTGAGGAAGGCGGCGCCGTGCGGGCCCAGCAGCCACTTGAAGGCGACGCTCGCGGTGAAGTCGTGGGCGTCCGCCTCGACGGGCAGCCAGCCGGCGGCCTGGGAGAAGTCGACGTAGGTGCGGGCGCCGTGGGCGCGGGCGGCCTCGCGCAGGGCGGAAAGGTCGGCGAGCCGGCCGTCGGCGGACTGCACGGCGCTGACCGCGACGAGCGCGGTGCCCGGCCGGACGGACTCGGCGATCCGCTCCAGCGGGACGGTGCGGATCTTGAGGTCGCCGCGGACGTGGAACGGGTTGAGCACGGAGGTGAAGTCGTCCTCGGCGGTGAGGACTTCGGCACCTTCGGGCAGCGCGGCGGCGATCACCCCGGTGTGCGCGGCGACGGAGGCGCCGGCCGCGACCCGGGTGGCCGGCACCCCGGCGAGCCGGGCGAACGCGGCCCGGCTCGCCTCCACGTCCTCGTAGAGCGGGGTCAGCGGCCGGCCCTCGGCCCGCAGCAGCGCCGCCTCCTGGAGGGCGGCGACGGCGCGGGCCGGCAGCAGGCCGTTGCTCGCGGTGTTGAGATAGGTGCCCCGGGGGCGGAACTCGGCGCGGACGAGGCGGTCGAACGTCTCCGTGGTCTGCATGGGACCACTCTGCGTCCCCCGGAACACCCCGTCCATCGCGGATTGTCGCGTGGTGGCCCTCAGGGGCGCTGATACGACGGCCCCCACCCGCGGTTTCTCAGCCGTGCCGGGGAACCGCGCAGCCGTCCGGGCCGCAGGCGTCGGCGTCCCCCTCGCCGACCAGCCGCAGCGGGGGGCGCTCGCCCCAGGCCTGGGTGAGCGCCTGGGTGAAGACCTCGGCGGGCTGGGCGCCGGAGACGCCGTACTTCCGGTCGAGGACGAAGAACGGCACGCCGGTGGCGCCCAGCTCGGCGGCCTCGCGCTCGTCGGCGCGGACCTCGTCGGCGTAGGCGTCCGGGTCGGCGAGGACGGCGCGGGCGGCCCCGGCGTCGAGTCCGGCCTCGGCGGCCAGCTCCACCAGGCGCACGTCGCCCTCGGTGAAGAGGGACCGCTCCTCGGCGAAGTTGGCCCGGTACAGGATCTGGATCAGCGCGTCCTGGCGGCCGTGCTCCTTGGCGAAGTGCAGCAGGCGGTGCATGTCGAAGGTGTTGCCGTGGTCGCGGTCCCGGGTGCGGTAGTCCAGGCCCTCGGCGGCGGCCTGGGCGCCGAGGTTGTCCTCGCCGGCCTGGGCCTGGGCCTCGCTCATGCCGTACTTCCTGGTCAGCATGGTGATCACCGGCTGCACGTCGTCCTTGGCGCGGCCCGGGTCCAGCTCGAAGGACCGGTGCACCACCTCGACCTCGGCACGGTGCGGGAAGGCAGCCAGCGCCTTCTCGAAGCGGGCCTTGCCCACGTAGCACCAGGGGCACCCATGGACCAACGGAGCCATACGGCTACTGACCTGCGGAAACGTGTCTGAGTGACAGCTCTTGCGCTCTAGCGGCGGGCGGTAGCCCCCTCCTCCGTGAAGGAACCGCATGGACCGCGACGACCGCCCCGCGCTGCTGGCACTTGGTTTCAACGAAGCAGATCTGAAAGAGCTTGGTCTTTGGGAACCGGTAATCGGTGACCCTGCCTCGCTGGCAGAGATGTATGTCCGGCGCAGCAAGAAAAAGGACACACTCAGCTCCCTGCGGGAACAGGTTCGCCGAATGTGCGCTCACGCAGCGCACGAGGGAAAACGCATCCGGCACGTCTGGTTTGAGCAGAAGAGCGCCAGCAAGTCGTACGTCCGGCGAGAAGAGTTCGAAAAGGCGACGGCTGCAATCACTCACGCTGGGCTGTCCAAGACCCTGTACGTGTTCAAGACCAGTCGCCTTTCCCGTCGCGGTATGGGACAGGTTGGCCTGTTGCTGGACAAGTTCGAGGAGCGACAGGCAAGGATTTTCGTCGTCGCCGAAAATCTGGACTCCACCAAATCACGCATGGTGCTCGCCATCCTGAGCGAACAGGCACGCGAGCAGGCATCGGACATTGGCGATTTCACAAAGATCGGAATTGACGGCAACAAGGCTGACGGTCGCTGGACCGGGGGCGTCACTCCTTTCGGGCTCTACTCCCCCAAGGGTTCAGGCAAGCTCAAGCGCCAACCGCAGGAATACCCGATTGCCCGGCGCATCGCCGACTACTTGCTTCACCGCAAGACCCCAAATTGGATCGCTGACAAGCTGAACAGCGAGGAAATCAAAACTCGCCACGGAAAGAAGTGGACCGGCCCCGGAATCGTCAGCCTTGCTCACTCCGTCGCATGGGCGGGACTTGTGGTCAAGCGAGAGAAGATGCTCGATGAGCACGGCAACGAAACCGGCAAGTACCACAGGGGTGGGGCTCCTCTTCTGGACAAGCGCGGAAACCCGATTTCGTGCGGTGAGGGCGTGATCACCTTTGCCGAACACGTGAAGATTAGCAAAATCCTTGCTGAGCGGGCGCAGCCGGGAACCTCCATCGGCTCTCGCAAGCGCGGTAAGCGAGAAACGGTGGCGCTCCTCTCCGGACTCCTCAAGTGCGCGCGATGCGGTGGCCCTATGGCGAATGGCGGAGTCAACTACCGGTGCTATGCACGGCAGGTCGAGGGAGCGTCTTCCTGCCAGGGAGTTTCCACGGAACGCAATCGCGTAGATGAGGCAGTAACAAACCTGTGGGTCAATCACATACTTGCACTGTCCCCTCACTCTCCAACCATTCTCGCCATCGCACGCGAGTGGCTGTCCTACCAAGACCCGGAAAAGGAGGCACGCAAGGCTCACGTAAACGCTGCGCTTGAGTCGGCGGTAGGCCGCGAAATACAGCTCCGGAAAGAGCGGTTCATCCTCAACCGTATGGACGAGGCCACCTATGAGTATTTGTGGCGAGAACTTAACGGGCAGATAGACAGCCTCAAGGCAGAACTTGAGGAGCTGTCTCGGGAGGCCGATATTTCCCCGTTGATGAATCCGGAAACACTCATCGGCATTTGGGAAGGTGCTGGCATCGGCGGACAGCGCGCTTTGCTGCGGGCAGCGCTGAACGGGATCACGCTGCTGCCGTCCAAGTACCGGGGCGACCGAACTCCGATCCTTGAGCGGCTTGTGCCCGATTGGAAGGACAAAAAGAACGGACGCGGCAGCGAGGAATATGAGTTGGCCTTCGCCAGCGCACAGCACAGCAGCCCGTTTGCTGGCCAAGAGGCAGCGTGAAGATGCAGGACTTTCGCACGGCTGAATACCGAGCCCTCTCGCAGCGCTGGAACGCCCTGAGCGCCCGACTGACGACCGGTGGCGAGTCGGCCTATATCCGGGAGCGACTGAGGCGCACAGAGGCTCTGATAACCGCGCTCCTCGGCTTCCCTGAGGCCCTGTCTCTCTGACCCTTCCGGCCCCGGCCCCCTGTCCCTCAGCAATGAGCGGCGGGGGGCTTTCTTTGTGCCCCCAGACGGCCTTACGGCACTACGAGCGGCCACCGGTCCGTACTGGACGTTCCCAAGCCTCTGAGAGCCCGTCTGCGGCCGTACGCGGAGCCGGGCCCACGCTCCCCACCACGTGGACGGCTCAGGCTCGTAGCGAGGAACGAGCGCGTTCCCCGCAGCACGGACCGTGCCGACGGTGGCAGACATGACGACGCATGACGAACAGCAAAGGGGAGGCAAGGTTCCGTCATGCCCTCCATAAGCCTCTGACCAGCGGAAACTCTCTAGAGCATGACGATATGATGAATATGGCGCTAAATCTCAATCCCCCTATACAGCCGCTCTCTCCCTCTGCTGTAGGCGTGATTGCGCCCCGGTGTCATTTCGTCATGTGCGTCATATTCGCAGGTCAGAAGGGGTCTTCCCTCGCGCTGCTCGTCATGCCTCTGCTACCCGGAAGCCGGCTCGGTAACGGTGGGATAACAAATTCGCTCGACAGTCTTAGAATCGCCGAAATCCGAAACCCTTGCGCTCTAGTACAAGTAGGGGACACCGCTGGTTGTTCCTCACGGCGGACGACACCACTCTAGTTCGCTCGCTAGACCCCCGTTCCGCGCGTCGGTAACAAACGCGCGTGACAAGGCCCTATCTGGGTTGACTCGCACATCCGGTCGTGGTGTCCCGATGTGCGAGTCCCCCGGATAGGGCCTTGTTTTATTTTCTGACACCACACCGAATGGACTCCGCTCATGAGCGCTCAGTATGAGTACGCCCGTGTTCACCGGGATGTGGTCTTGTGCCACGGTAAGGCAAATGTCAATGCCTGCAAGTTCTGCGGGGGCACGGCCACGGATTGGGCTTACACCTGGCAAGACCCCAATCAGCGTGAGGCAGACGGATTGGTTTGGTCGGAGAGCACGGCTTATTACATTCCTCTGTGTCGCAGGGATCACCGTCTCTTTGATGCCGCTTACCGTCGTGTCGGTCTCTCTGGTCTTGACGCTGCGGTAGAGCGGATAAAGGCGCAGGCTTGGGCTCGCCTCACGGACGAACGTCGAGAGGTTGAGGCTCAGCAGCGCGCCCGGCAATTCGAAATCAATGAGGCCGTAATTGCGGCGCAGGAAGCTGAGCAGTTCGCCAAGCATCAGGCTCGCCAGGCTCGAATCCTCAAGGAGCAGGCCGACCGAAAGAAGCGTGAGGCTGAGCGTGCTATGACCCGTGAGAGTGTCTTTCACGGGTTCTTCCCCGGTGTGCTGATTCCGGCTGCCGAGGATGCACGCATGTTGGGTGATGAAGCATTCCGCCTGTACGCAAACTGGTGCGAGCGGGAGGAGATTCCTCGCCGGTATCGAATGGGCCGCATCAACTTCTATCAAGCCCTTGACTGTATGGGCGTGAGCCGCAAGAAAACCATGCAGGGAATCACCTTGTTCGGGATTGTGGCTGCCTGAGCAGATAGGGAAAGCTGAGGCGATTCCGGACCCCGAGCCGGCCGACCCCCTTTCCCTCCCCCGTGAGTGAATCCCGAAAAAGCACTGCTAAGAGGAATCATGCCCCCTGAGGTCATCACAGCGCGTGTAGCGCTGAACATCATCGCTACACACACAACCGTGCCGAAGGACGAAATGCAGCGAGGAACGCTGCTGCGCTCATTCGACGTCCTATCTCGGCTCGCCGAGCAGCACCCGACTTCAAATGAACCTGCACAGTAAGGGATCTTCAATGACCACTGACAACCTTGACATTACTGGCCTGACTCAGGAATCCCTTGAGCGTGTTCTACGTTCTCGCGCTAACGCGTGGCGGCACAGTTCGGAGATGGAAAAGGCTGCGGAGCTTGTTGCGAACGGGGAGCAGCTCAGCCCCTCGGCTCGTATGGCCTTGGGTTTTTATCAGGACGCCAAAAAGGCTGCCGCTGCTACGGGCCGTGATGTTTCCGCTCCGGTGAACTCCAGCGGCGACGACAAGCTGGCGGCTGCGTACCGCACGCTTTCCACCCCGGCTAACTGAGAGGGTCTTACCGATGACTGACGCGAAGCTACAGAAGGCGCGTGCGGCTGCTGCAAAGGCTGCGGAGGAGCTGGCTGCCCTTGAGGCTGTCGAAGCAGAAAAGGCCGCTCAGGATGCGAATGAGCGGCACAAGCGGGAAACTAAGCACGCTCATGACGTCCTGAACTCATGGCGTGCCGATGATGAGGCAAACAGCAAGGCTGAGCGGATCGCCAAGGCTAAGTTCCTTGAAATGATCTCTCAGGAGCCTTGGTTCATAGCGTTTGCCGAATACCGCGCGCACAGATACAAGAGGGGCCACATTCTCAACGCAGCACAGAATGCGCAGGGCCTCTTGGGTCAGACGATCACCATTCCGGAGAATCGGCTATATGACGCCTCTCTAGCGGATGACATTGTTGAGGCCGCCGAAGATCGTGCGCGCGACATCGCCGCTGACTTCGCGGATGAGCTGGAGGCTAAGCGCGACGCCTACGTGAATGGGGGGCAGTAAGAAATGACGACCACTTCTGATAATCTGCTTGATCCTGGCATTGATGACACCTATCCGAATTGGCCGCGCGACGCGGGTGGTAACCCCGTGCAGCCGGTGGACGCGAACAGTAATCCCATTCGCTACGCACGAGGGATAACAGGAGAGCTGTACAACATCCTTCCTGCGTCGGCTCACTGCCTAGACCACGGTCGCCCTGCACTGCTTGCCATTCCCAAGCTGGAGCCCTAATGCCGTACGATGCGCTAGACCCTGGCTCGAATGGCGATTACCCGCACTTCCCTCGTCTGCCGAATGGTTCCCCGGCGTGGTCGGATTCCGTACCGGCTGACTACACCGGACCGGTAATGCGACGAGGCACGGAATACCTGACCACTTCAAGCGGCAAGCGGGTTGGATTCGACCTGACGCCTCGTGACGCTGCGGGAAACCCGATTAATCCCCCGGTGATCCCGCCTGCGTAGCCCTTCCTGGCCGTGCCATTTGGACCTCCCCTGCCAACGGCACGGCCTGTTCGCTGCCGCAAGATGCCACCCCGAGCCGGCGAACCCCTACAGCCCCCCTGACCTGCGAGTATGGCGCACTGTTGCTTCACCGGTGCGTGTGCTGGCGCTATGGAGTCAGTGTGTCCAGCGCGTACATTGGCTCGGTCGGCCAGGGCACGATCTTGCCATTCATGGACAATGGAACCGCGCCATCGTCACCGCGCAATCCGGAAATTGACTCCGCCAACTGTTCGAGGCTCCTGGTGCCCCACAAATCAGGGAGGAACACTGTGTATGGGCCGATTTTTACGACCACGCTGCTCAGATCCTGCGGTTCTTCGACAATCATTATTTGTCGAGTGTCGGCATCATGGCTTGGGTTAAAGCCGATGATTGACGGCAAGGTGGCAGTTGAGCCCGGCTTGATCTGTTCTCGTATGGGGTTCAAAGCTGGCTGGAGAATGTAGCTCCAGCCCAAGGCTGAGAATGCAGCCAAGTAGGCGGAGCGCACCCATGAGATATCGGCAAGCCTTGACGAGAATCGCTCTTTGATCGTGAACTTGAATCCCGCTGTTTCATGACCCTCGGATGCGGCGCGCAATTCCTTCTCATGAGCGTCGAGCACTGCGGGATGGTTTTGCTTGGGTACGCCTTGCAGGAACCAGCTATTCCCCGTGCTCTGAACCTCCCCGTTGACCAGAATGCCCCCAGCTTCAAAGACAGCACGCATAGGCCGCTTTGTACCCTTGCCTGTCATCAAGTTGTGAAACTCTGCACGCCTCTGTGCGTGAGAGTCGAAGTCACGTCCCGCATCATTGTTGCAGCGCTTGCAGGTGAGCAGTATTCCCTTTCCTCCAAGCGCTTCCGGCGGCACGTGCTCAACAGTCAAGATTTGCGCGGCCACCGCTTCAAACGGGAAGGCATACAGACAGCACGGGCATGCATAGTAGGGATCATCGGTGGGAAGCCGATCAGCGATCCCCATTCGGCCCATTACCCGCCGGAACAGCGGTGCTCCCTCGCTGAACCATCGCTCTCGCTTGTCCATGTGCCGAGTATGCCTGCCAGCGGTGCCCCGTGTGAGGGATTTTCCGGTACTAGCAGAGAGCGCGAATGCCACCCCTGGGGGGCGACTCCCCTCCCTCTGCGACCCAGAGCGGCAGGGAGGGAAAAGGGCGTGATGGATGATTAGACCGTTCTTGTGGGACAAACCTTGGTACATAACCGACTCTTCGAGAGGAACACATGCTCATTCTTGATCACGAATTCCGCGCTGAGCTTGCCTCGTATGCGGAGCGGATAGTAGCTGCCGAGCGCAGGGGCCGCGAAAGGGAACGTCAGCTAGCGCGTGACCGTATTGCAGCTGGACTCCCCGCCCAGTTCGTGGCTTACGGACAGTCCCCGGCTCGTGCTATGGCGCGTGTCCGTGATGCTGGCCTGCCTGCCCACATCACGCGGGAGTATCAGACGGCAATTACCCGCCCTGAGGAAAGTTAGCTACCTTCCCTTCTTCTTCACGCCCTGGCCAGTGTGTGGCCGGGGCTTTCTGCTTGCCTGAGAGTATCTATGACGACCATTTACAGGGAGCGTGTTGCGGCGTTCCTGCTGCTTTCCGATGAGGAGCTAGCGCGCCCGCTGTGGGAGATAGACCCTGCCGAGCGAACGGCATTTTTGGCTGCACGCTCTCGCAGGCGCTTTGCCTGGTGCGCCTCTGATGAAGTTTTCCGTATCTCCGAGCATGACGAGCGTGTGACCGATTGGGCTGAGACTGACTGAATAGACCCATCGGAACCGTGTGACTGAGCCCCGTATCCGCTGCCTTTCATCAGGTAGCCGATACGGGGCTTTCTGCGTTTCTGATGGCCACCTTCGAAACCAAGGGTGACCCGCTCGCCGGCTCGGGGGTGGCGGATGCGTGCTGCCCAGTGAGCCCAAGGGTTCTGGGCACCCTTCGATTCTTAGGCGGCTTCCACTGCCCGCCGTAGCGCGTCCTTGTGCTCCCACGTCCAAGGAGCGTCTTTGAGTTCGTCCGGCAGGCCAGCGAGACCGGCCCTTAGATGGTCAGCCGCCTCGCTGTATCGCCCCAACGCGAGGGTGCAAATGCCCATGTTCAGCCGGTTGAAGTTGGGAGTAAGCCAATACGCGGTCTCGGGCGGAGGGAGTTTCGCGGCCTTGTCCATGAGCTTTTCGGCATCTTCCACCATGCGCAATGCTGCGTCCGCCTCACCCATTTCAGCGAGTCCACCCGCCGCCTGGAGGTAGTCTCCGATCCGTTGTGCGGGGTGTGCGCCGGGGGTATTCGCTGCTGCCCCGAACCAGCGGGCGATTCCTTGAGGTCGCCCCTGCTGCCGCGCAATGTAACCCTTGAAATTGAGTGCCTGCGCAGCGAGAGTGCCATTTCCGGTTTCGTCGGCGAGTTCCACAGCTTCATTGAGCAGCGGTACCGCCTCCCCAAATTGGCGAGTTTGCGCGAACAGCCATCCTGAAAACTGCACCCACTCTGACGCTACGTCAGCTAGTCGGTCACGGTGCGGGCCGCGCGCTTCCTTGAGCATGCGAGTAACTTCCCGCATTTGAGCCATCGTTGCCGGAATTACGGTGCGCGGCTCTGTCGTATCGTCCAGCCGCCGGTAAGCGGCCAGTACGCCAGCGAGAGCGTCAACGGTCCCTCCGTCCAGTCGGGAAGGGTTCTCCGCGCTGCGGGCGACCCTAGACGCGTCGTCTTCATCCAAAACCGTTCCGGCCAGTGCGCCACCGGAGCCCGTGAGGGAATCCAGCGCGTGGGCGAGCTTTTTCGACGGGCGCTGTTTTCCGTTCAGCACGCGCGAGAGGTACGCCAGGTCGTAGTGCATTTCCCGTGCGGCAGCCTTCATCGAGTATCCGGCGTCGCGCAGTGCCCGGCGGGCAAGATCGGAAAAGTCGTCACGCATCGTGAACCTCTGAGGGTTGACCGGCTGTGCTTCCAGATTAGTCAACCCTGGTCAACTCCCGCGTAGTCCCTGGACGTCGAAACATAGGCAGACGCAAGTACCCCCGCGACGGGCGAACGTCCGGGGGCGTGGCCATCAACCCCGGGAGGTTGACGACAGTGCCTAAAGCTACAGCCAGACGCTTCGAAAGGGACCAGCGGGCGGGAGCGGGTACCAGCGCGCTGCGAGGCGAGTACACGACGTACGCACCCAAGGGTGAGAAGTGCCGCAGGTGCCACAAGCCGTTCGGCAGTCTGGAGCGTGTCCGGCGAGTGCAGCCGTCCGGCGAGGAACCGACCGGCCGACCGTACGCCTGTGTCGAGTGCCCGCCGGGAGGTGCCGAGTGACGGAACTACCGCCCCACTTCCCCAAGTTCCAGCGCAAGCGAGACGGCAAGTCCTACTGGTTCACGTTCTCGCCCTTTCCCGTGCTGCTGATCAAGAGCGTGTACGGGGACCGCGCGGCCGACATGAAAGAGCGGCTCGAAGCCCCCACGCTGCCCGAGCTGGCGGAGCTGGCACAGGAACAGGTGAAGCTGTACGGGCACCTGGTCCAGGGGTACGTGCTGTGACGGTCCCTCAGAAGCGCCAGAACGCCCGTCAGAGCGCGTTACCGGACCCGGAGCTAGTCAGCCTCCCGGACGGGCCCGTAGACCCGCAGACGGCCATACAACCCGACTGGTGGGTGTCCTACGGCGGGGTCCGTGACGGGGCATCCGGCGTGATCGCGTTCCCGCCCCACGCGCTGTGTGTGGACCGGCCGTGCATCCGGTGCCGAGAGGGGGCGTAGTGACCCTCACCCGTGAGTGGATCGGCTGCAAGGTCACGGATGGCCAGCGCGTCGGCATCCTGAAGGAAATCATCAAAGATTGGGAAGACCCGTCGGTATTACCGCCCAAGCGCCGAAAGCGGCCGATGGCATTCGTCCGCTCCGACAACGGGCACGAGTGGATGGCCCCGCCCTCGGACCTGTGTCCGCTCACCGACCGGTGAGACGGCTACGCAGTCTCCTGGTCGTGCTGGCTGAGCTGGTATGGGCGACTGTTGTTGCCCTGGTAGTCGCCCGAGGATGGGGCGCTTAGATCGCTTTCCGGCAGCCCCCCGGGGGATTTTGCCGGGGGTCCTGGAAGTCCCTCAACCTGAAAGGTGGTACGGGATGCCTCTTGCCGAAAACCCGCTGCGGTTCGCGTGGTTGGAGGTCACCGGACTGTGTAACGAGAGCTGCGATCACTGCTACGCGGACTCGTCGCCAAAGGGTGACCACGGCACCATGACTGTCCGGGACTGGGTGCGTGTCATTTCACAACTCGCCGACATTGGCACGCTGGACGTTCAGTTCATCGGCGGGGAGCCGACCCTTTACCCCTACCTCCCCGCGCTGATCAGGTACGCGCATGCGTCCGGACTGGCCGTCGAGGTCTTCTCCAACATGACCCACATCCGGGCGGAACTGTGGGACGTGTTCGGCGAATGCGGGGTGAAACTCGCTACGTCGTACTACTCCGACAGCGCCGAGGATCACGACGCCGTGACCAAGCTGCGCGGCTCCCACAAGCGCACCCGCGCCAACATCGAAAAGGCACTGGCTCTGGGTATCCCGCTGCGGGGCGGAGTCGTCGGCGTCCGGCCGGAACAGCGAGTCCGCGAGGCGGCACAGGATCTTCTGAGCCTCGGTGTGGAACAGGTCGGCGGCGACCGTACGCGGGCATTCGGCCGGGGAAGCAAGGGAGCCGCACCGACCATCGCTGATCTGTGTGGGCACTGCGGACACGAGAAATGTGCCATCGGCCCGACCGGTGACGTGTGGCCGTGCGTGCTTGGCCGGTTCCTCAAGATCGGCAATGCGCAGGAATCCGCGCTGGCCGAAATCTGGGGCGGGCTGCGCATGGGGGAGGTACTCGCCGATATCCGCGCGGTTCACGGTGACGGGGTGCAGTCCTGCACGCCCCCGCAATTCCTTCCCATGTGCGGACCGTGCTCCCCGTGCGTTCCCTCGGTCGGGCACTGCGACCCCAAGGAAGCCGACAACGCCGCTACCATCGGCGCACCGGCCTAACCGCTGCAATCACCAGGGAGCGCACACATGGACGATCACGGGGACGACTTCGGCCCGTGGGGGTGGGAGAGCGACAGCGACACCATTCAGCGGACCGAGGACGAATGGTTGACCATCGCTCGATACGTCCGGCATGCAGCGAACAAGCTGGGGCCGGAACTCCCGCTGTGTCTCCCTGGTGAACCGCAGGAATGCGGGCGGACGGCTCAACAGCACGTAATCGCGTGGGCCGCTCACCTCAAGGCCGTCTCCCATCATCTAGTCGAACAGGCCACGCCCAGTGAGGCCAGGGGTGCTCACGCTGTCGGTCCCCTGTACCAGCGGCGGCTGGCTGCTCTGCGCGCCGAGTCCGCTCCGGCGCACAGCCCTCGCTGACCGGCTGCGCTGCCCCCCTGACTGCCCCGTCCGTGCGTCCGTCCCCCGTGGCGCATGGGCGGGGCTTCCCTCGTTCATCTGCCCTGGTCAACAGCCCTGCGGTAACCTGTGGTTCCGTTGGTTCACGGGCAGGCGATGTCGCTCCAGATCTCGACGCGCATGTCTTCGGCTCTCTCTCCAGGTCGTACGGTACGGCCGCGGCGGATCTCCCCGGGCCGGGTACGTGAACATTCAAACAGGGCGGGGTATTCCCGGCCGCCCGGATCGAGGCCCGCGTCAGGTCAGCTCTGCCAGGCTCCACCGATAAGAGTCACGTCCCTGAAACTTCCCTCGGAGACCCGCCGGGGAACTTCTTCCCATTCACGGAGCACTCGCCGCTTTCCATCAGGAATATCAAGCCAATCAGTGCGACTGACCACCCGGCCCGCGTAAACCGGCTCCCAGGACATCGCATAAAAGGGTCCGATGTCGGGGACCACTGTCGCCAGGCAATGGAGAGTTCGGCGGTGGAACCACTTACTGACCGCGGTGACCTTCAATCCCGATTCCAGCGCCTCCCGCACATAAGGGCGAGAGAACTCCACATTCTGCCAGGTATTGGCTGCCCGATCTTCGCACCGGATGACGCCGTCAGGGACTCCGTGTTCGATGAGAAGCTCACGGAACATGCGAGCCTCCACGATTCCTGTGTGCCGGTTGACCCCTCCGCTTACGATGATCAGCGGTGCAAGCCCTTTGTGATATTGCCGTGCTGTGATTTCGACCGGCCGAGTCTGGCTGGTTCCGAACAGGAAGTGAGCGGTTGGCTCGTCCTGCGGCGGTGGCGCCTCGATGTCCACGAAATCCACGATGTCACGGATCTGCTCCACACCGGGATCGACAGCACTCATTGCACCCCTCCAGTCAAGTGAATGGCTAGATTGTATTTCCCATTAACCGGCCGACAACTTCCTGATATCGAGATCGGTACTCCTCCACCAGACCAGCGTTGGGGAAGTGACGTTCGAGCACACGGCTGAGCTTTCCGGCAAGAGTCACGGTCGGCCATGCCGGACGACTTCCCGCAAGCGCGTCATGGCCAGCGGACACGGCTTCATCGAGGTTTCCGGATCCTGCTTGCGCAAGCCCCAGAATCAGCAGGGCCCGGGCATAACTGGATGGATGCTCACCGCGCTGCCGCGCTTCGGGCCGATAGATCGTTTTCAGTACGCGGTTCGTGGCAGTCACTGCCTCTTGATGCCGCCCCAACAGCATCAACGATGTGGCGGTGTACGGCGGGTCTTCTCCGGGGGAGATCGAGAACGCGCCTACAACAGCCACGTCGTGAGGCAGTCCAGCCATTTCCTTCGACGCATAGCGCCTTGCTGTTTCCGTACGATCGGCGTCGCCGGTCATCGCCGCTGCCCGCATTTCCTGGGTGGCTAGCTTCGCATGAACCAGAGTCCCCGATGTGGTGATGCCCTGCCCCTGCTCAGCGAGCATCACGGACTGGTGAGGTCGCCCCTGATAGAAAGCAATCAGCGACTTCGTAAGAACAGCCCACCCCGACAGTTCCGGATGTCCGACTTCTTGACTTCGCCGTTCGGCGTCACTGCACCAGACATGTGCTGCCGCATGCGACCCCATGTCACACGCGGCAACGCCCAGCAGACACGAAAGCCAGCCGACGGATAGCGCAACTTCTTTCCGGTGACCACCGGGCAAAGAGGCACCGAGAAAAGTATTCGCATAGTTCCTGACGGTGAGCAGTTCCTCATAGACATCTGCCGGCGGCATGGAGCAGATCGCCAGAGCGTAGTGTCCGATGAGCTCACCGAGAACGACAGGCAACGCGTCGGCGCTGTCATTGCTCATTACTTCGAGGGCCTGAATTACACGCTTTCCCCGGTTGAACTGTGGGGTGGAGTCCGGCAGGGCGACATCCGAATGAGTGGAGTCGCTGCTGCTTTCCCATGGACGCGCAGGCAGCCCGAGCATCTCCCCTGGGATGCCGAGCCCGTCCGCTACACGTTCGATGACTTCCCGCCCCCGGATTCCCCGGACACCACGAATGATGTCGCTGACCCGGGAACTGGTCATCTTCCCGACAGCCGCCGCCATCACGGCATGACTTGATCCAGTACGGCGATTGACGAGCCGGAAGATTTCTTGGAAGTCGCGGGCGGCACAGGCTTGTCGCATGGCTGCGCTGTTGAGGAGCGTGTCAGGAATCGTCAACGCATATCCGCTCCGCCGAGCCGCGCGGTCATCCATGGAGCCACCTGCCAAGGACCGAAGTGATCTCCCTCCAGCCTAGCCTCAGGACTCCCACGGAGAACCCCGAACGAGTCGGAACGGGGGTCCCCAAAGGGGCATGTGGGGTTCCCCGTTGGCTGTTCCGTGCGGAGCCGGGCGCGGTGGAAGCTCTCCAGACGGCAAAGACCCCGCGACGGGCGAACGTCCGGGGCGTGGCCATCGACACCGTGGAGGTTGACCAGTGACCCAAGCCGCAGGCAGGCACCCGGTAAGTCGCCGGGAGGCAGAGGCTGACACCAGCGCGCTCCGGCGCGAGTACACGACGTACGCACCCAAGGGTGAGAGGTGCCGCAGGTGCCACAAGCCATTCGGCGGTCTGGAACCGGTCCGGCGGGTGCAGCCGTCCGGCGAGGAGCCCAACGGCCGGCTGTACACATGCGTCAGGTGCCCGGCATGACGGTCCGGGGCCGGCGAGAGGTGAACGAGGTGTCCCTTGCCGAAAACTCGCTGAGGTTCGCGTGGTTGGAGGTCACCGGACTGTGCAACGAGAACTGCGATCACTGCTACGCGGACTCGTCCCCGAGGGGTGATCACGGCACCATGACCGTTCGGGACTGGGTACGCGTCATTTCGCAACTCTCCGACATGGGAACACGGGACGTTCAGTTCATCGGCGGAGAACCGGCCCTGCACCCCTACCTCCCCGCGCTCATCAGGTACGCGCACGCGTCCGGGCTGAGCATCGAGGTCTTCTCGAACATGACCCACATCAGGGCGGAACTGTGGGACGTGTTCGGCGAATGCGGTGTCAGGCTCGCCACCTCGTACTACTCCGACAGCGCGGAGGATCACGAGGCCGTCACCAAGCTGCGCGGCTCCCACAAGCGGACGCGCGAGAACATCGCAAAGGCACTGTGCCTCGGTATTCCGCTGCGAGGAGGAGTCGTCGCCGTGCGGCCGGAGCAGCGAGTCCGAGAAGCGACGCGAGACCTTCTGTCCCTGGGGGTGGAACAGGTCGGCAGAGACCGTACGCGGGCATTCGGCCGAGGCAGCAAGGGGGCGGCGCCGGCCATCACCGATCTGTGCGGGCACTGTGGGCACGACAAATGTGCCATCGGCCCGACCGGCGACGTGTGGCCGTGCGTGCTGGGAAGGTTCCTCAAGGTGGGGAACGTCCGGGAAGCCCCCTTGTCCGAGATCTGGGGCGGGCTGCGCTGGGGAGAAGTACTCGCCGATATCCGCGCGGTGCACGGTGAAGGAGTCCAGTCGTGCACTCCTCCGCAATTCCTGCCGATGTGCGGGCCGTGCTCGCCGTGCGTTCCCTCGGTCGGGCACTGTGATCCCAAGGAAGCGGACAGTGCCGCTACCATCGGCCCACCGGTCTGACCCGCTTCGCTGTCAAGGAGCGTACGCATGGACGATCACGGGGACGGCTTCGGCCCGTGGGGGTGGGAGAGCGAAAGCAACGCCGTTCAGCGGACCGAGGACGAGTGGCTGACCATCGCGCGGTACGTGCGGCACGCGGCCAACAAGCTGGGGCCGGAACTCCCGCTGTGCCTTCCCGGCGAGCCCCGGGAATGTGGGCGGACGGCACAACAGCATGTGCTGGCGTGGGCCGCACACCTCAAGGCTGTCGCCCATCATCTGATCGAACAGGCCACGCCCAGTGAGGCCAGGGGTGCTCACGCTGTCGGTCCCCTGTACCAACGGCGACTGGCTGCTCTTCGCGCCGAGTCCGCTCCGGCGCACACGACTCGCTGACCGGCCCACTCCCATTGTTCCTTTGATGCGCTTACGGCGTGATCGACGGTGGAGGTTCGGGGCGGTGCCATGTGGCTGAGGGCGGCTGAGGGCTCAGGATGTTGACCTCACTGGTGGTCCGGCCGCCGATGAACCCCGGTCCTTTCGTGTTCTCCGAGGAACTGAGCGGCATATGAGCGCAGATAGTCCAGAGTTAGAGATCCTTCCGTTCATCCGGCGGCACACGGGGGAGGTGAGCAGCATCCGGCGGACCGATCGGGGATTCAGCTCGGACCTGACCGCCCTTGTCGACTGTGAGAAGGGAGCGTTCTTCGTCAAGGCGGTCCGCAACCGTGCGGGGGGACGGCGTACGTCGTTGATCCGGGAACAGATGATCAATGACTACACGAGCCCGATCGCGCCGCCCCTGCTCTGGGAGGTCGAAGACGACTGGCTGATCCTGGGGTTCGAGGCGGTACCGGCCCGGACGGCGAATCTCGCGCCCGGCTCCCCGGACGTGCCGAAGGTGGTCGATCTCGTCTGCCGGATCGGGGAGCTGCCCCTCCCCCCGGTCGCCGAGCACTGGACCGAGACCCGGTGGGACCGCTTCACCGCAGACCCCGCCGAGGCATCGTTGTTCCGGGGTGACTCCCTGCTGCACACGGACATCAACCCGAGCAACTTCCTGATCGGCTCCACACGGGACTGGGTCGTGGACTGGGCATGGCCGACCAGGGGCGCGGGATTCATCGATGTCGCCCTCCTGGTCGTGCAGCTCATCGCGGCCGGCCACGATCCAGGCCACGCCGAACGGTGCGCCACGCAGTGCCCCGCATGGCACCAGGCACAGCCCGGGGCAGTGGACGCCTTCGCGGCGGCCAGCCTGCGCATGCACCGGACCTACGCGCAGCGCAACCCTGAGGCCGAGTGGCTGAACGCCATGGTCTCCGCCTGCCAGGCATGGACAGATCATCGCGGAATCGTCGTCAGCTGTTGAGTTCGGCGGCGACGGCATCGATGTGTGCACGGCTGTGCCGGGACGGATCGGTGCCCTTGGGGCACGTGCCCGGGCGTGCGCGGCGCGCGGCCGGTACTGACCGTTCACGGGGTGCCGGTCGCGGAGGGATCTCCCGGCTGATGGTGGACGGGCTGCGGTCCGGCTCGGCCGTGGTGGTCCGGAGGGTCGCCCTCAGGCCACGGCGGGCGTGCCGGATCCGGTCGGGTTTCCGTGCCGGCTGAACTGGGCCCGGTACGCGCTCGGGGTGAGGCCGGTGCGGCGGACCAGGTGGGCGCGCAGCGAGTCGGCGGTGCCCAGGCCGCAGGCGGCGGCCACCTGGTCCATGGGCAGCCGGGTGGTCTCCAGCAGTTCCTTGGCCCGCTCGATGCGCTGGTGCAGCAGCCACTGGAGCGGGCTGACCCCGCTCTCGGCCTGGAAGCGGCGGGTGAGGGTGCGCACGGAGACACCGGCGTGCCGGGCCAGGTCGGTCAGGGTGAGCGGCTTGTCCAGGTTGCGCATCGCCCAGCCGCGGGTGTCGGCGCAGGCGGTGCCGCGCTCGGGCGGCAGCGGGGTCTGGGTGAACTGGGTCTGGCCACCGGGCCGGACCGGGGCGACCAGGGCGAGCCGGGCGACCTCGTTGGCGATGGCGGCGCCGTAGTCGGTGCGGACGATGTGCAGGCACAGGTCGATGCCGGCGGCGTAGCCGGAGGCGGTCAGGAACGGGCCGTCCTGGACGAACAGGACGTCGCCCTGGAGGTCGATGTCGGGGTGGCGGCGGCGCAGCTCCCCGGCCTGCGCCCAGTAGGTGGTGGCCTTGCGGCCCTTGAGCAGGCCGGCCTCGGCGAGCGAGAAGGCGCCGGAGCAGATGGAGGCGATGCGCTTGCCCTCCCCGGCGGCTGTGCGCAGTGCCTCGACCACCCGCGGGTCCGGGGACAGGGGCCGGCCGGTGCCCGCGACGATCACGGTGTGCGCCTCCCGCAGCGCCTCCAGGCCCCGGGGCACGTACAGGTCCAGCGTGCCGGTGGTGGGCATGGGGCCGGGTTCGGGCGCGCAGATCACCACCTCGTAGCCCGGCTCCCCGTCGACCCGCACCTTGTCGAAGAGCAGCTCGGGGATGGCGAGGTTGAACATCGACACGGGCGGGGACGCGACGACGGCGACACGCAGCATGGCCAGAACCTCCGGATGCATGGCATTCAGGCCGCTACTGTACGGCGGGAAAGATCAGCACCATGGCGGCATGCCGAACGGACAGACTCTGATCACCCCTCGACCGACCGGCGGAGACAAGGAGACGGGCACGGCACCGGCGCTCACCCTCGTGGCGGCCATCCTCGGGACCGCCCTGATCACCCTCGACGCGACCATCGTGACCGTCGCCCTTCCGGCGATCGGCTCGTCCCTCGGCGGCGGGATGTCCGGACTCCAATGGGTGGTGGACGCGTACACCCTCGCGCTGGCCGCCCTCATGCTCTCCACGGGCGCCTTCGCGGACCGGGCCGGGGCGAGCCGCGCGTACGCCCTCGGCATCGCGGTGTTCACGCTCGCCTCGGCGGCCTGCGGGCTGGCGCCGGGCCTGGCGGCGCTGATCGGCGCGCGGACGGCGCAGGGCGCGGCGGCGGCCGTGGTGCTGCCCGCCTCGCTGGCCCTGGTGCGCCAGGCCTACCCGGATCCGGCCCGGCGGGGCCGGGCGGTGGCCACCTGGGCGGCCGGCAGCTCGACGGCGCTGGCTCTCGGCCCGGTGGCGGGCGGGATGCTGACCACCTGGTGGGACTGGCGGGCGATCTTCTTCGTCAATCTGCCGCTGGGCGTGGCCGCCCTGGTCCTGCTGGTGCGTGCGCCCCGCTCGGCGCCCCGGCCCGCGCCGCTGGACCTGCCGGGCCAGGCGACGGCGGTGCTCGCCCTGACCGCGCTGACGTTCGCGGTGATCGAGGGCGGTACGGCGGGCCTCGTCTCCGGTGCCGTGGCCGTGGCCGCCGCCGTCGCGTTCGTACGGATCGAGACGCGGCGGTCGCACCCGGTGGTGCCGCTCGGTCTGTTCCGCGACCGGACGGTGCGGCTGGCCGTGGCCACGGGCTCGGCGTGCAGCGTGGCGTTCTACGGGCTGATCTTCCTGTTCTCGCTGTTCTTCCAGCGGGTGCAGGGCCGTTCGGCGATCGCCGCCGGGCTGCTGTTCCTGCCGATGACGGGGCTGGTCACGGTGACGAACGTGGTGGCCGGGCGGCTCGCGGGACGCTACGGGCCCCGGGTGCCGCTGCTGCTCGGCCAGGCGCTCGCGGTGGCGGGACTGCTGGGCCTGTTCGCCGTGGACGCGCGGACACCGGCCGCCGTGGTGGCCGTGCTGCTGGTGCCGATGGCGGTCGGTGTCGCGCTGGCCATCCCGGCCCTCACCACGGTGATGATGGACGCCGTGCCGGCCGGGCGGGCGGGGCTGGCCGCCGGGGTGCTCAACGCGGCCCGGCAGATCTCCGGCGGGCTCGGCGTCGCGGTGTTCGGCGCCCTGGTGGCCGGCGGTTTCGCCGCCGGGCAGCGGGCGAGCCTGGCCGTGGCGGCGGCCCTGCTCGCCCTGACGTTCCTGCTCGGCTGCCGGCGGGTTACCGCTCCAGCCGCCCGTTGAACCGGCGGGGCAGGCCGAGCGGGTTGTCGTCCTTCAGCTCGGCCGGCAGCAGGGCCTCGGGCGCGTTCTGGTAGGCGACCGGCCGCAGCCACCGCTCGATGGCGGTGCCGCCGACGGAGGTCGAGGTGGAGGTGGTCGCCGGGTAGGGACCGCCGTGGTGCTGGGCCGGTGCCACGGCGACCCCGGTCGGCCAGCCGTTGACCAGGACGCGCCCGGCCAGCGGGGTCAGCTCGGCGAGCAGCTCCGGTCCCCGGCCGTTGCCCGCGGCCTCCTGGGTGGAGAGCTGGACCGTCGCGGTGAGGTTGCCCGGGAGCCGGGACAGGACGGTCTTGGCCTCCTGCTCGTCGGTGTAGCGGGCCACCACGGTGACCGGCCCGAAGCACTCCTCCAGGAGCAGGTCGTGGTCGCCCTCCTCGGCCAGCTTCGCCGCCGGCACGGTGAGGAAGCCCGCGCTGACCGTGTGCTCGCCGCCCTCGCCCGGGGTGACGGGCGCGTCCACGTCCGGCAGTTCGGCGCGTTCGGCCACGCCGGCGACGAAGTTGTCCCGCATGCGGTGGTCGAGCAGCACCCCGGCGTCGGTGCCGGCGACGGCGTCGGCCAGGGACTTCACCAGCCGGTCGCCGCCCGCGCCGGAGGGCACCAGCACCAGGCCGGGCTTGACGCAGAACTGGCCGGTGCCGAGGGTCATCGACCCGGCGAGCCCGCCGCCGATCTCCTCGGCGCGCTCGGCCGCGGCGGCCTCGGTCACCAGGACCGGGTTCAGCGAGCCGAGTTCGCCGTGGAACGGGATCGGCACCGGGCGCGCGGCGGCGGCGTCGAACAGTGCCCGGCCGCCGCGGACGGAGCCGGTGAAGCCGGCGGCGGCGACCAGCGGGTGCCTGATCAGTTCGAGGCCCGCCTCGAAGCCGTGCACCAGGCCGACGACGCCCTCGGGAATGCCGTGCGCGGCGGCGGCCTCGCGCAGCACCCCGGCGACCCGCTCGGACAGCGCCGGGTGGTCGGGGTGGGCCTTGACCACGACCGGGCAGCCCGCGGCGAGCGCGCTCGCGGTGTCGCCGCCGGCGACGGAGAAGGCGAAGGGGAAGTTGGAGGCGGAGTAGACGGCGACGACGCCGAGCGGCACCTTGTAGCGGCGCAGGTCCGGCACGGGCGGGGTCGCGGTGTCGTCGGGGTGGTCGATGACGACGTCGAGGAAGGCGCCTTCGTCGACGATGTCCGCGAAGGCCCGCAACTGGTACGCCGTCCGGGCGAGTTCGCCGTTCAGCCGGACCTGGCCGAGGGCGGTCTCGGCGTCGGCGGTCTCGACCAGGCCGTCCCGGGCCGCCTCCAGGCCCGCGGCGGCCGAGCGCAGGAAGGCGGCGCGGACCGCGCGGTCGGCGAGCGCCGCGCGCGCCGCCTGCGCCGCGCGGACCGCCGCGTCGACCTCCTGGGCTGTGGCCTCGGCCGCAACCTGTTCACGCTGCTTCCCGGTGCGCGGGTCGACGCTCCAGACTGGTGCTGCTGCCACCGCGGGTCCCTCCCAAAAAGGCCGCACTATCCCGAACCATGCGCGTCACCCCTCGCCGCGTTCGATATACTGAACGCCGTCTCTGATGATGAACGCTGCTGAGACTATATATCTGAGGTCCTCGTCGAACGAAGGGGTCAAGGGCGATGACGGCAGGCGACACAGGGGGCGGGGCGCAGGTCAAGTCCGCGGTACGGACCGTGGAACTGCTCGAGTACTTCGCCGGCCGGCCCGGTATGCACTCCCTCGCGGCCGTCCAGGAGGCCGTGGGCTATCCCAAGTCCAGCCTCTACATGCTGCTGCGCACGCTGGTGGAGCTGGGCTGGGTGGAGACCGACGCCACGGGCACGCGGTACGGCATCGGGGTGCGGGCGCTGCTCGTGGGCACCTCCTACATCGACGGCGACGAGGTGGTGGCCGCCGCCCGGCCCACCCTGGACCGGCTCTCCGACGACACCACGGAGACCATCCACCTGGCCCGGCTCGACGGCACCAACGTGGTGTACCTGGCCACCCGCCAGTCCCAGCACTACCTGCGGCCCTTCACCCGGGTCGGCCGCCGGCTGCCCGCCCACTCCACCTCCCTCGGCAAGGCGATCCTCGCCACCTACACCGACGAGCAGGTGCGCAAGCTGCTGCCCGAGACGCTGCCCGCGCTCACCGAGCACACCCTCACCGACCGGGAGCGGCTCATCGAGGAGCTGCACCAGGTCCGGGAGCAGGGCTTCGCCGTCGACCGCGAGGAGAACACGCTGGGCCTGCGCTGCTTCGGCGTGGCCATCCCGTACCGCACGCCCGCCCGGGACGCCATCAGCTGCTCGGTCCCGGTGGCCCGGCTGACCCCGGCCCACGAGCAGATGATCAAGGACGCGCTGTTCGACGCCCGGGACCGGCTGACACTGGCGACCCGGCGCCTGTGAGCCGGGGGGCCGTAGGCTCGGCCGCATGAAGATCGCGCTGCGCGCCGTCCGGGACAGTGACGTGCCGGTGTTCCACCGCCAGATGACCGACCCGGAGGCCGTCCGGATGGCCGCGTTCGGCCCGGAGGACCCCTCCTGCCCGGAGGCCTTCGCGGTCTACTGGCGGCGGCTGCGCGCCACCTGCGCCGTGCTGCGCACCGTCCTGGCCGACGGGGTGGTGGCGGGCAACGCCGCCGTCTACGGGGTGGCCGGCGAGCGCGAGGTGACGTACTGGATCGACCGCGCGTACTGGGGCCGGGGCGTGGCGACGGCCGCGCTGCGGGCCCTGCTCGCGGAGGTCCCCGAACGGCCGCTGTACGCGCGGGCGGCGGCGGACAACGCGGGATCGCTGCGCGTGCTGGAGAAGTGCGGGTTCCGCGAGGCGGCCCGGGCGCGGGGGTTCGCGAACGCGCGGGGCCGGGAGATCGAGGAGGTCGTCCTCGTCCTGGAGGGCGGCGCGGACCGGCCCGGACGGGCGGCTTCCTGACGGCCGGCGGCACTCCCCTCCCGGGCGCGGCGCCGGGCCGCTTCCTGAAAGCGGGATGAAAAAACGGGGCGTACGGGAACGTTCACCCCCGGTCCGCTCGTCTTCCGGGCGGGATGAACAAGACGATCAGGCGGGCGTCCGTCTTCGCGCTGCTGCTCGTGCTCGCCCTGCTGGTCAGGGCGACGTGGCTGCAGGTGTACGACGGCCAGGCCCTCGCGGACGACAACGACAACCGGCGGAACGTGATCGCGACGTACTCGCGTCCCCTGGGGAACATCATCGTGGCCGGGGACGCGATCACCGGTTCCGCGCGGACGAAGGGAAGCGACCTCGCGTACAAGCGGACGTACACGGACGGCGAGCTGTACGCCGCGGTGACGGGCTATGCCTCGCAGGCCTACGCCCCCACCCAGCTGGAGGGCATCTACAAGGACCTGCTCAACGGCACGGACAACCAGCTCAAGACCGTGATGGACACCGTCACCGGGGAGCGCGCCGACCCGGGCGACGTCATCACGACCATCGACCCGGCCGTGCAGAAGGCGGGCTATCGCGCGCTGGGCGGCAAGAAGGGCGGGGCCGTCGCGATCGACCCGAAGACCGGGAAGATCCTCGCCGTGGTCTCGACGCCGTCGTACGACCCCTCCGCGCTCACCGACGCGAGCACCGCGGGCACGGCGTGGAAGGCGCTCAACGCGGACGAGGACAAGCCGCTCACCAACCGCGCGCTGCGCCAGCCGCTGCCGCCCGGCTCGACGTTCAAGCTGGTCGTCGCCGCCGCCGCGCTGGAGGACGGGCTGTACAAGGACGTGGACGAACCCACCGACAGCCCCGATCCGTACGTCATGCCGGGCACGGTGCTCCCGCTGAAGAACGAGAACACGTCGGCGCCGTGCGAGAACGCCTCCATCCGGGTCGCCCTGCGCTACTCGTGCAACAACGTCTTCGGCCACATGGCCGTCGAGCTGGGGCAGGACAAGGTCAGGGACATGGCCGAGAAGTTCGGCTTCAACGACGAGGAGCGGGACGTCCCGGTGCGCGCCTACCCGAGCGTCTACCCCTCCGGCATGGACAAGGCGCAGACGGCCCTGTCCGGCATCGGCCAGTTCGACGTCACCGCCACCCCGCTGCAGATGGCCATGGTCTCGGCGGTCATCGCCAACGACGGCAAGCTGGCCTCGCCGCACATGGTCGCGCGGATCACCGACAGCGGCGGCGACGTGCTGAAGGACTACGACGACGACACCGGCACCTCGGAGATCATCAGCTCCGCCACCGCCGAGCAGCTCCAGTCGGCGATGGTGACGGTGGTGAAGGACGGCACCGGCACCAACGCGCTGATCGACGGGGTGACCGTCGGCGGCAAGACCGGCACCGCGCAGCACGGCGAGAACAACAGCAAGACGCCGTACGCCTGGTTCACCTCGTACGGCAAGTCGGACGGCGACGGCAAGGAAGTGGCCGTCGCGGTGATGGTGGAGCAGTCCGACGCGGCCCGCTCCGAGGTGAGCGGCAACGGCCTGGCGGCGCCCGTGGCCCGGGCCATGATGCAGGCGGCGCTGAAGTAGCCCCGTCCGTGGCGCCCCGGCGGGGGGCGGGGCGCCACCCACTCCCCCGGCCCCGTCCGGCGCGGATCCCCCCTGTTTCCCCTTCCTTGTGAACCCTCTTCGGGTCATTTCCGTGTTCCCTCAACGGGTTCGGTCCGTCATACACCGTCCGGCCCCCCGTACGAGAACACGTAAACGATCACTGCTACGCTTCCGGATCTCCGTCCGGGCCTCCCTGGACTTCTCGCATGTCATTCACATGACACTCACCTCCAGAGCGCGTATCGAGAAGAGGTCACCCGTGGGCACAGTCGTCGACGACGCAGCCTCCGTGGAGTTCCATACCTTCTTCGAACGGCACTACGCCGAACTGGCCCGCCTCGCCCACCTGCTGACCGGCGAGCCGGACGCCGCCGACGACCTGGCGGCCGACGCCCTGCTGGCCCTGTGGCACCGCTGGGACCGGGTGCGCGCGGCCGACCGTCCGGTGGCGTACGCGCGGGGCGTGGTCGCCAACCTGGCCCGCACCCGCATCCGCGGCGCGGTGCGCGAGCGGCGGCGGATCGCCCTGTTCTGGCCGCGCGGCGAGGAGCGGACGGAGAACCCGGACGTCGCCGGCGTGGTGGACGTCCAAGGGGCGCTGCGCCGACTGCCGTTCCGGAAGCGGGCGTGTGTGGTGCTCCGGCACGCGTTCGACCTGTCGGAGAAGGACACCGCGCTCGCGCTCGGGATCTCGGTGGGTACGGTTAAGAGCCAGACGTCCAAGGGCATGGCCGAACTCCAGCGACTGCTCGGCCCGCAGGGCGACCCGCGGTGGGTGCACGCGGCGATGGCGGCCCGGGGCGGGGAGAGCGGAGGAAGGAACCGATGAGGCGGCAGGACGTGCACGACGAGCTGCGCGCCCGGCTGCACGAGGCGGCCGGGGCCCATGAACCGGACCGCGCACGCATCCTGGCCCGGGTGGAGCGCGGCATGGCCGAGCCGTCCCGCCCCGGCCACCGCGCCGTGCGCCCGCCGGTGGTGGGGTGGTTCCGGGTGGCCTCCGCGACGGCCGCGGTGGCCGGTGTGCTCGCGGTCGGCGGCTACGCGGTGGCGTCCGCGGTGAAGGACGAGCCGCCGGCCCGCCGGACGGTGGCGGCCTCGCCGACGCCCAGCGGGTCCCCGCAGCGCACCACGGCCCCGGCACCCCCCGTCCGCACGGCCCGCCCGACGCCCGGCGGGACGCCCGGCGCCCCCTCCCGGGCGCCGTCCTCCTCGCCCTCCTCCCCCGCCTCCGCCACCCCGGGGGCCACCGCCCCGGCCGCGCCGCCGCCGGCCCGTGCCGAGCGGAGCGGCCCCCTGTGGTCGGACGGCTCGGTCGACCCGCACAGCAACGGCTTCTGGGCGCAGAGCAACCTGACCCTGAAGACGTCGGACCGGCTCACGTCCCTCACCGTGGAGTTGCGGATCGCGCAGACCGGCGGGGTGACCTCCACGGGCGCCTGGCGCTCGCTGCCCGAGGCGGACTTCGCCCAGCGCGTCGTGGAAAAGGACGGGTTCGTCGTCTACACGTGGACGCTGCGGCGGGGGCGTACGGTGCCGGCCGGCGAGTGGGTGTTCGCCGGGCAGTACGACCACGCCCGCGGGGGGCGGGACGCGAAGGACGACGGCTATGTCATGACGGGGACGGCCGGCGGGCGCACCTACGCGGTGGCCGGCGACTTCGCCCCGCACGTCCCCTCCTAGGGCCGGCCGGCTCCGGCCGTGCCCGCGCTCACCCGATCGACATGCGCGAGCGTCGCCGGGGGTCCCAGTCACCGAGCCAGGCGGCCGGGGTGTGCCGCGCGGCCTCGGCGGCGGTGAGCTGCGGCCGGTCGGCGGGCACGCTCACCACCGCGCCGGGCCCGGAGTTGCGGTACTCCCCGAAGCGCATGGACTGCCACGGGTAGGCGTCCCGCATGCTGGCGTAGGGGGCGACCGGGTCGATGCCGGGGCCGAGCCGGGTGTCGCGGACGGTGAGCATCGGGTGGGCGGTGGGGTCGGAGCTGGGCACCCAGGGCCGGGCCAGCTTGTAGGAGGCGTCCGGGGCCTCGCTGGTGACCCGGCTCCGGGTGACCAGGAAGCCGTGCGGGTTGGCCCGGGCGGTGGAGGGCGCGAAGACGAAGCCGTAGGGCGCGGCGGGCAGGTCCGTGCGGTCCAGGGTGCGGAAGTGGCAGTGCTCGAACACGGCGGCGGCCCGGCCGAAGACGAAGTCGACGTCTCCCTCGGCGTAGCAGTGCGCGTAGTACTGCCGGGCGAAGGCGGACAGGACCGTGGAGTCGGCGTACAGGGTGTCCTGGTGGCCGAGGAAGCGGCAGTGCCGGAAGGCGTTCCGGTCGCCCTGCGCCTTGAGGGCGACGGCCTGGGTGCCGGTGGTGCCGGGGTGGTCGGCGCGCAGCCAGTCGTTGGCGAAGGTGATCCGGTGGGCGGTGAACCCGTCGGCCTGGACGGTGACCGTCGCCGAGCCGCTGGTGCCGTGGGTGCCGCCACCGGGTGCCGGGGTGCCGGCGGCGTTGTCGTGGACGATCACCACCTCCCGCGGGTCCTCGCCGGCGCCGATCCAGGTCATCTCCGTGCGGCCGGGGTCGACGGCGACCGTCTCGCGGTAGGTGCCCGGGGCGATGACCAGGGTCCGGCCGGTGCCGGTGGCGGCGGTGACCGCGGCCTGGACGGAGGAGAAGTCGCCCCGGCCGTGCGGGTCGACGTACAGGGTGTCCGGGGTGAGGCGGCGGGCCGGGGAGCCGTAGCGGCCGAAGGGGCGGGGGCGGGCGTGTGCCGGGGCGGGTGTCAGGGCGAGCGCGGCGGCGGCTCCGGTGCTCGCGGTGAGGAGACCTCGTCGGGTCAAGGGCATGGGCGTCCTCCCTCTCGGGTGACCGGGGCGGGACACGCCCCGGCCAAAAGGTCAGCGCAGGCGTCCGGCGCCCGCGTGGTGGCCGACGATGCCGGGGACGGCCTGCGGCCGGTCCACCCTGGTGCGCAGGCTCGGCGTCCAGCCGGCCCCGGACCGCAGGACCTCGCCGGGCACCTCCGCGTTGTGGACGGCGAGGAGATCCACCGGCCGGCCGTTGACGTGGTTGTCGGCGGCGGTGACCGGGGCGTCCTTCCACTTCTTCAGCACCGCTCCGGCCCGGGCACCGTCCGGCAGGGTGAACGCGTTGTGCTCGGCGACCAGTTGGGACTCCAGGCCGATGCCGTAGGTGTAGGAGTAGCCGTCGCCGGCGACGAAGTGGTTGTTGTACGAGTCCACCTGCCCGAAGCGGACGCGCGGGGCCCGCTCGACCAGGTTCCGGAACAGGTTGTGGTGGAAGGTGACCTTCAGGTGCCCGCGGTCGACGGCGGCGGTGGCCGCGCTGTCGCTGTTGCCGACGAGGATCGTCTTGTCGTGGTCCTCGAAGACGTTCCAGGAGGCGGTGACGTAGTCCGCGCCCTTGACGACGTCCAGTTCGCCGTCGTGCTGCTGGTAGATCCGGCCGTAGTACGACGGCAGGGTACTGTCCGGGTGCTCGCCGTCGGTGAAGGTGTTGTGGTCCATCCACACATGGGTCGAGCCGTACACCACGGCGCTGTCGTACTCGGAGTTCCAGTTGCCGTCGGCGGTGTCGGTCGGGTCCCACTGCGGGAAGCAGTCGAGGGGGCTCTCGAAGGCCAGGTTGCGCACGATGACGTTGTCGACGCCCTTGATCTGGAGGCTGGCGCCCTTGAACCCGGCGTCGCGGCCGACACCGACGATGGTGGTGTTGGCGGGGACGGCCGCCTTGATGAAGGCGTCCTGGCGGGCGGCCGAGGCGCGGCGCAGGCCCTCGGGGCTGTCGTCGGGCTCGGCGTCGAGGGTCTTGGTACGGCCCCACACCGCCGGGTCGTAGGTCTTCAGATAGGCGTCGAAGTCGTAGCCGGGCACCGCGAACGCGTCGCAGCCGGGGCCGTCGGCGTCGAGGGTGCCCTTCACCCGGACGATCTTCGGGGCGCTGCCGCCGTCGGCGAGGGCGGCCTTGAACTGCTCCCAGGTACCGACGGTGTAGACGTGCGCGGGGTCGGCGGCGGCCCCGCCGGTCGTCCCGGTGCCGTACGCGGCCCAGCCGTCCCGGGCGGGCAAGGTCTGCCGCTCGGGGCCGGCGTGGTGGGCGGGGTGCGCGGACGCGGTGCCGGTGACGGCGAGGACGAGGGCGGTGGCGCCCACCAGGGCACTCATGACCCGTCCATGACATCTATGGGTACGCACTGTGCGGCTCTCCTCGGTGGATCGGTGGATCGGTGGATCGGTGGTCCGGTGGCTCGGTGAGCGCTGGTCAGGGCGCGGGGGCGGGCGGCCAGGTGATCCAGGACGCCGGGACGTCCTCGTCCAGCCGGCGGACGTCGGGCCGGGCCAGCACCCGGGTGCGCAGCAGCTCCCGCGCCACCAGCCGCGCCACGGCGATGGCGCCCGGCGGGTTGAAGTGCGTGTTGTCCTGCTCGGTGGCGGTCCAGTTGAAGTAGGTCTTCGTCTCCTCCGGGCCGAGCCGCTGCCACAGCGCGAGCGACAGCGCCTCGATGTCGAGCAGCGCGACCTTCTCCTCCCCGGCGAGCGCCCGCATGGCCGCCGGGTAGTCGCCGTGGGTGGGCTGGGCGGTGCCCCCGGCGTCGAACCTGCGGCGTTCCACGGAGGTGGCGAGGACGGGCCGGGCACCACGCGCGCGGGCCCCGTCCAGATACAGCCGCAGATACCCCTGGTACGTCGTCCACGGCTCGGTGGAGCGGGTGGGGTCGGTGGCCTTCTCGTCGTTGTGCCCGAACTGGACGACCAGCAGATCCCCGCGCCGGATCTCGGCGAGAAGGGCGTCCAGCCGGCCTTCGTCGACGAAGCTCTTCGAACTCCGTCCGTTCACCGCGTGGTCGACGACCTCCAGCTCCTTGTGGAGGAAGAAGGGCAGCGCCATTCCCCAGCCGGTCTCGGGGGCGGCGTCGGCGTATTTCACAGCGGCCGTCGAATCACCGGCGATGTAGAGGCGGCGAGCGTCTTTCGGCGAACGCCGGGCCAGCGGGACCGCGGCGATCGCGGCGGACGTGACCTGTCTGCGCGTAAGGGACACAACCTGCGCCTTTCACCTGTGTCTCGGTCGGGGGGCGCGGGGAAACGCGCGACCGGCCCGTCACCGGCCGGCGGTTCCCCGCCCCCGCGACCATCCGAGTGGACTCTCAGTGGTTCTGCTTCCAGTCCTCCTGTGCCTTGTTCAGCTGGTCGGCCAGCAGGTCCAGGAATTCCTTCGCGCTCATCTTGCCGAGCAGCACCTTCTGGAAGTTCGGCTCGTTGTCGGCCTTGGAAATGGTGTTCCAGTCGGGCAGGTAGTACGGCAGCTGAACGATCTTCGTGCCGGCCCCGTCCAGCGCCTCGGTCGCCAGCTTCGTCGGCTCGTTGGCCCGCACCCAGGCGTCCTTCGCCGCCTCCGTGTTGGCCGGCACCGACCCGGCCGACTCGTTCCACTTGCTGTTCGACTCGTGCGAGGCGGCGAACTCGATGAACTTCCAGGCGGCGGCCTTGTTCTTGCCCGGCTTGAACAGGGCGAGCCCGTCGACCGGGTTGGACACCTGCACCCGCGTCCCGTCGTCCAGGGTCGGGCTGGGGATGCCCCGGAACTTGCCCTTCAGCGCCTTCTCGTGGTCGGCGTAGGAGCCCAGGTTGTGGCTGAGCATCCCGATCGTGCCGGAGTCCCACTGGGCGACCATCTTGGTGAAGTCGTTGTTGACGTCGGCGGCCGGGGTGTTCTTCTTGTACAGCCCGGTGTACTTCTCCAGCGCGGCCACGTTCTTCGGGTCGTTGACGGTGGTCTTGTCGCCGTTCCAGAAGGACGTGATGCCGCTCTGCCCGTACATGGCGTCCAGGGCCTGGGCGATGGAGCCCTCACCGCCGCGGATGGTGTAACCGAAGGCGTTCTTGTCCTTGTCGGTGAGCTTGCCGGCGGCCTTGTAGAACTTCGTCCAGGTGGTCGGCGGCTCCAGCCCGGCCGCGCCGAACAGGTCGGTCCGGTACCACAGCGTGCCGTTGTTCGCGGACGTCGGCACCGTGTACGTCTTGCCGTCCCCGCCGGCCGCCTTGACGCTCTCCAGGAACTTGGCGTTGAGCGTGCCGCCGAGCGGGCTGGAGGAGAGCCGCTGGTCCAGCGGCTCCAGCGCGCCCTGCGCGGCGACCTCGGCGAGCATCGCGGTGCCGACGCCGCCGACGTCCGGCAGGCCGCCGCCCTGGATGGCGGTGTCGTACTTGGACTGCACGCTCGCGGCGGGGATGCCGACGTACTTGACCTTGATGTCGGGGTACTTGGCCTCGAAGTCGGCGATGATCTGCTTCCAGACGTCGGTGCGGACCCCGCCGTTGTTGTCCCAGAAGGTGATCTCGCCCTTGCCGGACCCCTCGTTCCCCTTCTGTCCCGCGCTGCCGCTGCCGTCGTCGCCGCAGGCGGTGGCGGTCAGCGCGAGGACGGCGCCCAGGGCCGCGGCCAGGGCGGCGCGCCTGCTTCCGCGGGTGTGGATGCTGCTTGTCATTGGTCGGCTCTCTTCTGCTGGATCGGGCGGGGACAACGGGTGTGGGGGTCGGTGCGAAGTCGTGGGACGGGTCAGCGGCGGGCGTACGGCGCCCGGTCGTCCGGCACGCGCGGCACGGCGCCGATCCGCTCCTGCGGGCCGGAGAAGCGCTTGACCAGGGCGGGGACGGCGGCGGCCGGGTCCGGCCGGTAGGCGTAGAAGGCGTGCGGGTCGAAGCCGGTGCCGTGCTCGTCGGTGCGCCCGCCGGTGTTCCTCAGGATCGATCCGCGCTGCACCAGCTCGGCCGTGGCGTCGGCCTGGTAGGGGTGCTGGACACCGTCGTAGTAACTGTTCTCGATGACCATCTTCGTCCGTCCGCGCGACCAGTTGCCGTACGTCCACACCGGGTCGCCGTCGGCCACCTGGCCCGACAGATAGTTGTTGTACAGGTGCGCGTAGGCGCAGTTGTCGGCGGACGGGTTGCGCTGCTTGGTGCCGGAGAACCAGTTGTGGTCGATGGTGATCTGGCTGCGCACGTTGCTCGTCCAGCCGATGCCGAGCGCCTTGTTGTGGTGCGTGAACCGGTTCCAGGAGACGGTGACGTACTGGCTGTCCTTGCGGATGTCGAGCAGCCCGTCGCCCATGTGCGTGAAGCGGTTGTGGTCGATCCAGACGTGGTCGGCGCCGTCCATCTGGAGGGCGTCGAAGTCGGTGGTCTTGCCGTCCCAGTCGCCCTCGACGTAGGAGTCCCGGATCGTCAGGTTGCGGATGACGACGTTGTGCGTGCCGTCCAGGTGCAGTTCGCCGTGGACGATCTCGCCGGTGTCGCCGACGCCGACGATGGTCTTGTCCGAGGCGACCGCGATGTCCGAGCCGAAGGGCTCCACCGCGATCGATCCGGCGACCCGGATGACGTACGGCTCCGGGGCCGACGCGTAGCGGGCGAGGGACGCCTGGTCGGTGACGGTGACGACCCGGCCGCCGGCGCCGCCGGTGGTGCCGCCGGCCAGCGAGGCGAAGCCGTGCGGCCGGTCGTCGAAGGGCCCGGCGGCCGGCCCGGGGGGCTGTGCCGGGGCGGCGGCCACCGCCGGTTCCGCAGCCTCCGCCCGGCCCGCCGGTCCGGGGGCGAAGGTGGCGGCGAGGGCGGCCACGGCGGCCAGGACGGTGGCCGGCCGGGGCAAGCGCTTGCCAGGGATGTGCGTCATTGCGGCTCCCAACAGGGCTTCTTCAGGAACTACAGGGGCGTGATCCGGAACCGGGTGAAGGTCGCCGAGCCCGCGTGCCCGGGCCCCTCGGGTGCGACGGCGAACAGGCCGAGCAGGGCGCCGACCCAGCGCCAGGGCGTGGCGGCGAAGACCGGGCCGGAGGGGCGGAAGCCGTCCCCGGTGTCGTAGGAGAACCGGCAGCGCGCCCCGGGTCCGGTCTCGATCCGCAGCCGTGCCCGGCCCTCGGGCGCGGCGCACGGCACCCCGGCGTCGCGCTCCCGCTCGGCGACCGTCTCCCCGAACCGGTGCACGAGCCGGACCGTGCCGTCGGCCCCGCGCTCCAGCCCGATCCAGGAGAAGGCGTCCCCGAGCACCACGAGTCCCGCGCGGGCGCCCGGCTCGCCGGCGTCCAGCCGCAGCTCGACCTCGGCCGTGCCGGGCAGCCCGGGCAGCCGCTGGGTGAGGACGTTCGGCAGTTTCCGCGGGTCCTGGGCGTCGGCGGAGCGGACGCAGGCGAGCCGCAGCCCGTCCCCGGAGTGCTGGGTGGCCCAGCCGTCGCCGGGGTTGGCGGTCCACTGCCACTGCCGGCCGTACCGGCCGCCGGGGAAGTCGTCGTCGGTGGCGGGCGCGGCGGGCGGCTGCGGCGGCAGGGCGGGCCGCCGGTGTACGGCGACGGGGGCGCCCTCGTCCCCGATGACCGGCCAGTGGTCCCTCCCCCAGCGCATCGGCTGGAGGTGGACCACCCTGCCGTAGGGGCCGCGCTGCTGGAAGTGCAGGAACCAGTCCTCGCCGGCCGCGGTGCGCACCCAGCCGCCCTGGTGGGGGCCGTTGACGTCGGTGTCCTTCTGCTCCAGCACGATCCGCTCCTCGTACGGGCCGAAGAACCCGCGCGAGCGGAACGCCCCCTGCCAGCCGGTCTCCACTCCCCCGGCGGGGGCGAGGATCCAGAACCAGCCGTCGTGCCGGTAGAGCTTGGGCCCTTCCAGGGTGAACCAGCCGGGGACGCGGTCGCCGTCGACGATCACCTTGCCCTCGTCGAGCAGCGAGGTGGCGTCGGGGTGCATCCGGTGGCCGGTGAGGCGGTTCTTGACGCCGGAGCGGGACTTGGCCCAGGCGTGCACGAGGTAGGCCTCACCGCTCTCGTCGTCCCACAGCGGGCACGGGTCGATCAGGCCCTTGCCCGCCTTGACCAGGTGCGGCCGGGTCCACGGGCCCCTGATCTCGGGGGCGTTGACCTGGAAGATGCCCTGGTCGGGGTCGCCCCAGAAGATCCAGAAGCGGTCGTCGTGGTGCCGGATGGAGGGCGCCCAGACCCCGCGGTCGTGCCGGGGCAGCGCGAATTCCTCCTCCGGTTCCAGGCGTTCGAGGGCGTGGCCGACGAGGGTCCAGTCGACCAGGTTCCGGGAGTGCAGCAGGGGCAGTCCGGGGACGCGGCCGAAGCTGGAGGCGGTGAGGTAGAAGTCGTCGCCGACGCGGACCACGTCCGGGTCGGACCAGTCGGCGTTCAGCACCGGGTTGCGGTAGGTCGCGGTCACTGGGCCACCGCCTTGCGGACCAGGGCGGCCACCTCGTCGCGGGCCGGGCGGCCGTCGGCGACGACGGTGACGATCCGGCGGACGAGGGTCTCGCCGGGCGCGACGGCCAGCCGTTCGGTGTGCGCCAGCGAGGAGCCCACGCCGGGGTACTCGGCGGCCCGGACGAACCAGGGGTCGCGGCGGGTGCCGTCGGTGGCCCCGGCGAACGCCAGCGTCCAGTCCGCGCCGGCCAGCGCGAGCCAGTCGGCACGGGCGCCGTGCGTCTCGGCCTCGCCCTCCCGGTCGGCGGTGAAGACCTCCGGGGGCCGGGACTCCTTGCGGGCCCGCCAGAAGAAGCCGCCGTAGGCCGCGCCGGGCCGGCCGTTGGTGGCGGGGCTGCCGAGGGACAGCGGGCCGGGGGTGACGTTGGTGAGGGAGAAGGTGAAGTCCAGCGCCCAGGCGGACCCGGTGAGCCCGGTGGCCGCGACCGTGCGGCGCTCGCGCAGCAGCTCGGTGCCGGCGGCGACCCAGCGCAGTTCCTCCACGAAGCCGTCGGGGTCGCACAGCTGGAAGCCGGTGTGCCGCTGGGCGCCGTGGTTGTCCAGTTCGGTCGGCCCCCGGTCGCGCACGAAGGTCCGGCCGCCCCAGAAGTTGTGCCCCTCGACGTCGGGAACGGCGACACCGACGCCGAGGTGGTGGGCGTGGTCGGCGGGGCTCACCTCGGTGACCGGTGTGCCGGCCAGGGTGGTGACGGGGTGCAGATAGGGGCGCGGGGCGAGCCGGGCGGGCAGTTCGGGCCGGGTGACATAGCGGCCGACCGGGCGTCCCGCGGCCCGCAGGACCAGGCTGTCGTGGGCTGTCATCAGGTACTCACCTCGTTCGGCGGGGCCCAGGGGGCGCCCAGTTCGGAGTAGAGGGCGAGGGTGTCGGCCGCCGCCGCGACCAGGCCGTCGACGCCGGGCACGATCCGGCGCCGTTCGTCCGGCAGCAGCCGCCAGGCGGTGTCCGGCAGCGGCGCCGGGTCCGGGGCGGAGCGGATCGCCTCGACGACCCGCATGAAGGCGCCGGTCCGGTCCGGCGGCACCAGCAGCCCGGTGCCGTGTTCCAGGTGGCCGGCCAGGTTCTCCAGCAGGTCCGTGCGGCCGTACTCGGTCTCCTCCGGGCCGTGCCCGGTGCGCTGGAGCAGCACCCGGTCCTGCTTGTACCAGAAGGTGATCCGGCCGGCGTCGCCGTGCACCAGCACATACGGCTCGCCGGGATGCTCGGCGCACAGGGTCGCGGCGACCGTGACCGGTCCGCGCGGGGTGCGCACGCGGACGCAGGAGGTGTCGTCGGACTCGATGGCGTTGGCGCGCAGCAGTTCGGTCTCGATGCCGGTGACGTCCTCGGCGCGGGTGGTGCCGAGCACGGCGAGGCCGGTGGCGACGGCGTGCGCGAGGGGGTTGGTGAGGACCCCGTCGACCACGTCGGCGCCGTTCAGCCGCCGCCGGCCCGCCCAGGGCGCCCGCCGGTAGTAGGCCTCGTCCCGGGCCCAGGCCCCGGCCGCGCCGACCCCGGCGACCCGCCCGATGGCGCCCTCGGCGATCAGGCGCCGGATCGCGGGCACCGCGTGCGAGCCGAGCGACTGGAAGCCGATCTGGCAGGCCACCCCCGCCTTCGCGACCCCGTCGGCCATGCGGCGGAACTCGGCGTAGGAGGGCGCGGGGGGCTTCTCCAGCAGCAGGTGCACACCCCGCGCGGCGGCGGTCAGGGCCAGTTCGGTGTGGGTGGGGATGGGCGTGCAGATCACGGCGATCCGCGCGCCGGTGGTGTCCAGGAGCGCGCCGAGGTCGGCGGACTGCTCCGGTGTGCCCAGGCCGTCGGGGATCTCCGCCCCGGTGAGCGGGGTCAGTTCGCAGATCCCGGCGAGCCGCACCACGCCCCGGGCCTGGAGCCGGCGGATGTTGTCCAGATGCCAGCGGCCGTGACCGCGGGCGCCCGCGAGGACGACGGGTACGGTCATGGGATCCTCCCCGCGCCCGCGCCGCGCGCCACGGCCCGGTGGGCCGCCGCCGCGCTGTCGGTCCTCCCGTGCGGGACGGGCGTCCGGCCGGCGTCCCCCGTCAGGTCGCGCTCGCCGCCACGGTCGCAGGCGGGGCCAAGGGCGAGCAGGCCGACCGGACGGCCTCCCCCGGGCCTCATCCCTTCACCGCCCCCGCGCTGAAGCCGGTGATCAGCCACTTCTGGATGAAGGCGAACACGATCACCACGGGCACGGCCGCGATGATGCCGCCCGCCGCCAGGGCGCCCAGGTCGACGCTGTCGGCGCTCATCAGGGTGTTGAGGCCGACCGGGATGGTCTGCTTGCCCTGGTCGGAGAGGAACATCAGGGCGAACAGGAAGTGGTTCCAGGCGTGCACGAAGGCGAAGGAGCCGACGGCGATCAGCCCGGGCCGCAGCAGCGGCAGCACCACGATCCGGAAACCGGTCAGGCGGTTGCAGCCGTCCACCCAGGCGGCCTCCTCCAGGGAGTACGGCACGTTCCGGATGAACCCGCTGATCAGGATCATCGACAGCGGCAACTGGAAGACGGTCTCGGCGATGACCACGCTGCCCAGGGAGTTGATCATCCGCAGGTTGGCGAAGATCTGGAACAGCGGGACCAGCAGCAGCGCGCCCGGCACGAACTGCGAGCACAGCAGCGCCAGCATGAAGCCGCGCTTGAGGCGGAACTCGAAGCGGGCGAGCGCGTAGCCGCCGGCCAGGGCGACGACGGTGGTCAGCACCAGGGTGGCGAGGCCGACGTAGACGCTGTTGGTGAAGTAGGTGCCGAAGCTGCGCTCGGTCCACACCTTCTCGAAGTGCTCGAAGGTCATCGGCCAGGGCACCAGGGAGGTGGAGCCGGCCGGGCGGAGCGCGAAGAGCAGGATCCAGTAGAAGGGGATCAGCGTGAACAGCAGGTAGACGGAGAGCGGGACGTAGATCTGCCAGCGCGGGACCTCGTCCCAGGCGCGGCGCTTCCCGCCGGGCCGGGCGGGCTCGGCCGCCACGCGGTCGGGAGCGGGAGCGATCTCGGTGATCACCTGGACTCACCTCCGAACTTGCTCAGCCGCAGATAGACGATCGAGCAGAAGAGCAGGATCACGAACGCCACCGTGGTGAGGGCGGAGGCGTAGCCGAAGTTGTGGGCGTCGACGGACGTGTTGGCGATGTACAGCGGCAGGGTGGTGGTCTCGCCGGCCGGGCCGCCGCCGGTCAGGGTGTAGAGCAGGTCGACGTTGTTGAACTCCCACACCGCGCGCAGCAGCGTGGACAGGACGATGGCGTCCTTCAGGTGGGGCAGGGTGATGTGCCAGAACTGCTTGAGCCGGCTCGCCCCGTCGACCTCGGCGGCCTCGTACAGGTCCTTGGAGACGGACTGGAGGTCGGCGAGGATGAGGATCGCGAAGAACGGCACCCCGCGCCACAGGTCGGCGACCACCACCGCCGGGAACACCGTGGAGGTGTCCGACAGCCAGCTGGTGCCGTAGGAGCCGAGGCCCGCGTCGGCGAGGTAACGGCTGATGCCGGTCTGGGAGTTGTAGAGCAGCACCCAAATGGCGGAGGTCAGCACGCCGGAGACGGCCCAGGGCGAGAAGACGAGCGCGCGGCCCACGGCCCGGCCCACGAAGGTCTGGTTGACGATGAGCGCCAGGGCGAGACCGCACAGCAGCTGCAGCCCGACTTCCACCACGACCCACTTGGCGCTGAAGGTCAGGGTGTCCCAGAACTGCGGGTCGTGGGCGAACGCGTGGGTGAAGTTGTCCAGGCCCGCGAAGCCGTTCCGCCAGGGTTTGGTGGGGTTGTAGTTCTGCAGGCTGTAGTAGAAGACGCTGAGCACCGGGTAGGCGATGAAACCCAGCATCAGCAGGGCCGCCGGGGCGATCAGCAGATACGGCAGCCTGCGCGGGGTCGCGGAGGCACGGCGCCGCCGGGGTGGCGCGGGCGGCTTCGCCACGGCTGCGGCTTGGGCCATGACTGTTCTCCGTTCTCGGTGAAGCGCTTTCCGATCGATGTTCGGGATCTCGACCGCATGGGGTCGTGGCGAGGGCGGTTCAGCCCGCGTAGGGGTCCTGCACCGTGCCGGACCGGGCGAGGAACTCGAAGTCGCAGCCGGTGTCCGCCTGGGTGATCTGCTCGCTGTAGAGCGCGCCGTAGCCGCGTTCGTAGCGCACGGGCGGCGGTGTCCACTCGGCCCTGCGGCGCTCCAGCTCCGCGTCGTCCACGTCGAGCCGGAGCGTGCGCGCCCCGACGTCGAGCGTGATGAGGTCCCCGGTGCGCACCAGGGCCAGGGGGCCGCCGACGTAGGACTCGGGGGCCACGTGCAGGACGCACGCGCCGTAACTCGTGCCGCTCATCCGGGCGTCGGAGATCCGGACCATGTCCCGCACCCCCTGCTTCAGCAGGTGGTCGGGGATGGGCAGCATGCCGTACTCGGGCATGCCCGGGCCGCCCTTGGGGCCGGCGTTGCGCAGCACCAGGACGCTGTCGGCGGTGATGCCGAGCGCGGGGTCGTTGATGGTGCGCTGCATGGTCTTGTAGTCGTCGAAGACGACGGCCGGGCCGGTGTGCCTGAGCAGGTGCGGCTCGGCGGCGATGTGCTTGATGACCGCGCCGTCCGGGCAGAGGTTGCCGCGCAGCACGGCGACCCCGCCCTCGCTCGCGACCGGGTTGTCCCGGGTGCGGATGACGTCGCCGTCGTGGACCCGGGCGCCGCGTATCTGCTCGCGCAGGGTGTCGTGGCACACCGTCGGACGCTCCAGGTGGAGCAGGTCGGTGATCCGGGAGAGGAACCCGGGCAGGCCGCCGGCGAAGTGGAAGTCCTCCATCAGGTACTTCTGTCCGCCGGGACGGACGTTGGCGAGGACCGGGACGGTGCGGGCGATGCGGTCGAAGTCGTCCAGGGTGAGCCGGACCCCGGCCCGGCCGGCCATGGCGATGAGGTGGATCACCGCGTTGGTGGAGCCGCCGAGGCCGAGCACGGTGGTGACGGCGTCCTCGAAGGCCTCCCGGGTGAGGAGGTGGGACAGCCTGCGGTCCCGGTGGACGAGGTCGACGGCGGTCATGCCCGCCTTCGCCGCCATCCGGTCGTGCCCGGAGTCCACCGCCGGGATGCTGGACGCGCCCGGCACGGTCACCCCGAGCGCCTCGGCGGCGGCGGTGAGCGTGGACGCCGTGCCCATCGTCATGCAGTGGCCGGGCGAGCGCGCCAGGCCGCTCTCCAGCTCGGCCAGTTCGCAGTCGCCGATGAGGCCGGCCCGCTTGTCGTCCCAGTACTTCCACATGTCGGTGCCGGAGCCGAGGACCTCGCCGCGCCAGTGGCCCGGGAGCATCGGGCCGGCCGGCACGAACACGGCGGGCAGGTCGACGGAGGCCGCGCCCATCAGCAGCGCGGGCGTCGACTTGTCGCAGCCGCCCATGAGCACCGCCCCGTCGACCGGGTAGGAGCGCAGCAGTTCCTCGGTCTCCATGGCGAGCAGGTTGCGGTAGAGCATGGGGGTCGGCTTCTGGAAGGTCTCGCTGAGGGTGGAGACCGGGAACTCCAGCGGGAAGCCGCCCGCCTGCCACACGCCGCGCTTGACGGCCTGGGCGCGGTCGCGCAGGTGGACGTGGCAGGGGTTGATGTCGGACCAGGTGTTGAGGATGGCGATGACCGGCTTGCCCAGGTGTTCCTCGGGCAGATAGCCGAGCTGGCGGGTGCGGGCGCGGTGGCTGAAGGACCGCAGCCCGTCGGTGCCGTACCACTGGTGGCTGCGCAGTTCCTCGGGCCGCTTGGGGGTTGCGTTCACATGGACCATCCGGCGGCGATGGCGGCGACCTCGGCGCGCTCGTCCTCGGGCAGCGGCCTGCTGGGCGGGCGGACGTCCCGGCGGCACAGGCCGAGCGCGGCGAGGGCCTCCTTGACGACGGTGACGTTGTTGGCGCTGCCCTGCGCGGCGCGCAGTTCCTCGAAGCGGCGGATCTGCTCCCAGACCTTCATGGCGGCCGGGTAGTCGCCGGCGCGCAGGGCGTCCAGCATGTTCCGGGAGACGGCCGGGGCGACGTTGACCAGCCCGGAGGTGAAGCCGGTGGCGCCCGCGGAGAAGTAGGAGGGGGCGTACGGTTCGGCGAGTCCGGCCACCCAGACGAAGCGGTCCAGACCGGCGTCGCGGGCGAAGGCCGCGAAGTGGGCGGCGTCCGGGACGGCGTACTTCACGCCGATGACGTTCGGGCAGTGGCCGGCGAGTTCGGCGAGCCGGGCACCGGGCAGCTGCGCGTTGCGGATGTACGGCACGACGCCCAGCTCGGGGACGGCCTCGGCGATGGCGCGGTGGTAGTCGACCCAGCCGGCCGCGGACACGTAGGGGTGCACCGGCTGGTGGACCATGACCATCTGCGCGCCGAGGTCGCGGGCGTACCGGGCGGAGGCGATCGCGGTGGGCAGGTCGTGGCCCACGCCGGCCAGGATCACGGCGCGGTCGCCGGCCTCGGCCACGGTGATCTCGGCGACCAGCCGGCGCTCCTCGGGGGTGAGGGCGTAGAACTCGCCGGTGTTGCCGTTCGGGGTGAGGGTGGTGACCCCGCCGTCGAGCAGGCGACGCAGCAGCGCCCGGTGGGTGGCGGTGTCGACGGTGCCGTCCGCGGCGAAGGGGGTCACCGGGATGGCCACCACGTCGGCCAGGGCCGCCCGTTGGGCCTCGAAGGTCACGCTGCTCATTGCTCACCTTCCGTGGGGAGGGGCTCGGGGAACGCCCGGTGGACGAAGGACGCGATGTGGGCGTGCAGGGCGCCGGCGGCCCCGTCCGCGTCGCCGTCCAGCGCGAGGCGCAGGATCTCCCGGTGCTCGGCGGCCTCCCGCTCCCAGGAGGGGTCGGTGGCCCAGGCGACGGCGGAGACGAGGGCGGCCTGGTCGCGGACCTGGTCCAGCATCCGGGCGAGCAGCGGGTTGCCGCACGGCAGGTACAGGGCGCGGTGGAACTCGCGGTTGGCCAGCGAGCGTTCGGCGGTGTCGGTGGCGTCGTCGGCGCGGGCCAGCGCGGAGCGGGCGGCGTCGAGGGAGGAGCCCTTGGTCACGGCCCGGCGCAGCGCCTCCGGCTCCAGCAGCAGCCGTACGTCGTACACCTCGCGCGCCATGTCCGCGTCCACCATGCGCACCGTGACGCCCTTGTACTGGCTCATCACGACCAGACCGGTTCCGGCGAGGGTCTTCAGCGCCTCGCGCACCGGGGTCTTGGACACCCCGAACTGCGCGGCCAGTTCCGTCTCGACCAGTGCCTGACCGGGCGTCAACTGCCCGGTGAGGATGCGGTGTTTGATCGCGTCCAGCACGTATTGCGTGCGGGACGGGATCGGCGTGGGCACAGAGGTCATGCGGCCCTCTCGGATCTCACATATCGCGTCTCATATATGACGTACGAAGTACGACGCGTTGAAGGTAGGAGCGGCCGGAAGCTTCGTCAATGCTTCTGACAAAGGAAGTTGCGGTGACGGGGGTTCCGTTTCACGGGAGGGGAAGCGGACCGCGCCCCTCGTGTGCGGTTCCGGCAGCCGCCGTGATTCCCTGTCCTCCCGAGCCGAGGACTGAGGAGCACCCCCATGACCAGCACCCCTGTCCCCTTCCAGGTGTACGAGGCGGGGACCTGTCTGCACGGGACGAAGGCGGACCTCGCTCCGGGGGACGTGCTGACCCCCGGTCACGCGTCCAACTACGAGGAGGGTCGCACATCCCGTCACGTCTACGTCTCCGAGACGCTGGACGCCGCCGCCTGGGGCGCCGAGCTGGCGGCCGGCGAGGGGCCGGGCCGGATCTACGTGGTGGAGCCGACCGGCACCCTGGAGGACGACCCCAACGTCACCGACAAGAAGTTCCCCGGCAACCCCACCCGTTCCTACCGCACGCGCGAGCCCGTGCGTGTCGTGTCGGAGCTGAGGGACTGGACCGGCCACTCCCCCGAGCAGATCGAGGCCATGCGCGACGCGCTGGCCGACCTCCGCCGCCGCGGCATCGCCACGATCCTGGACTGACGGGGCCGCCGGGAGCGGAGGACCGGCCGCCTACGGTTCGCGGCCGGGGGCCCGGCGAAAACCGCGAGGGCTCCCCGGCCGCGGCGTGGTTGACTTGTCCGCCGTGAAACGATTGTTCGAACACGTACGGCGTGTCCTGACCCCGGTGGCCGGCGCGGCCCTGGCCGCCGGTCTGCTGCTTCCCGCACAGCCCGCCCAGGCGGCCTCCCAGTTGACGTCTTTCGACGCCGACTTCACCCTGACGCGAGTCGACGGTGACAAGGAGCCCCTGATCGAGTCGGCGGAGTCGGCCGGTGTCGCGAGGGCGGCCGTCACCGACGTCCTGGGCTCCCGCACCGGAATCGCCCACTTGTGCCACGGCACCGGGCTCAACGGCGCGCTGGCCTACGACGGTTTCTGCTGGGACCGCGACGACGACACTTCCCGGTACGACGTCGGGGACGGCGGCTGGATGCCGCAGGGGTTCACCGGCTCGCACGACGCCTACGCGGACGGCCTGTACCAGGGCCGGCACCTGTACATCGCCTCGTGGTATTACGGCAAGTTCGATTCCGCAACCGGTGCTCCAAACGAGCAGTACACCCGGATCTCGATCACCCAGTCGACCGGTGACCAGGTGACGTACGGGCACGTGGCGCTGGTGGAACCGGTGCGGGGCAACTTCAAGGAGCTGTCCTACAAGTCGCACGCGGACGGGATCGCCTGGTACGGCAACCGGCTCTTCGTGGCCAACGGCGTGGAACTGCAGGTGTACGACCTCAGCCACCTGTGGAGCATGAACGACACGAGCGATGCGGGCGGTGCCGACACCGGAATGAGCGGAGGGCGCGCCTCCGCCCGCTGGCACAGGTGGGCCCTGCCGCTGCTGGCCCGCTACACCACCAAGCCGGGCGCCGTCACCGACACCGATCCCCAGCCGTTCGGCGCGGGCGTGCGGACCTGCGGCCCGGCCAAGGACGTGCTGTGCCTGAGCGGCCTGAGCGTCGACCGGTCGACGTCCAGCCTGGTCTCCGTGGAGAACATCGGCAAGAACACCGGGGCGCGCATCGTGCGCTGGCCGCTGGCACAACTGGGCACCCAGCTCCCCGCCAAGGTGACCTCGTCCTCCCGCGGTTACTACGCCGACCCGGTCCTCAGCGTGCAGGGCGCGGCCACCGACGGCACGCACTTCTACCTGAGCGGCGATTGCCCGTCGTCCTGGCCCTCGGGCTACTCGTGCGTCCACGTGGCGGCGGAGGGTGAGGCAACACACGTCCTCACGCAGGCGCCGGGGCTGACCGAGAGTCTTTCCTGGGATCCGAACGCCGGGCGTCTGTGGGGCCTCAACGAAGCCCTCGCGGAGAAGGACCCCCCGTATGGGGTCGGCCCCAAGCGTGTGGTGTTCTCCATCAACCCGTCCGCCGGGGCGGCGGTAGACGGCTGGGGGTGGATGTCCAACTTCACCAAGCCCGGCTTCACGTGTGCGACGCCCAAGGGCGACGGCACCGCCAACGGGACCATCGTCACGGTCTGGCACTGCATCGGGTCCGAGAGCCAGCGGTGGGCCTTCCAGGACGGCCGCCTCGTCCACAAGGCGAGCGGCAAGTGCCTGACCCCGCAGGCCGACGCGGAGGACACCAACGGCGCCGTACTGACCCTGTGGACCTGCAACGGCAACGCGTCACAGCTGTTCAAGCAGGACGGGGGTGCCGTGACCAACCGCCTCGGCAAGGCCGTCACGCCCAAGGGGGACTCGCTGGACGACGGTACCTATCTGACCCTGTGGTCGAAGACCGGCAACGACTCGCAGGAGTGGCGGGTCAAGGGGTTCTGACGCACTGACACCGTTGCGCCGGAGGGCGGGGGTGGGGGCCTTACGAACGCCCCCGCCCCCGCCCCCGCCCTCAGAGAGCCGACAGCCCCGCCCGGACCGCCGCCAGGTCCTCGTCCGACGCCAGCCCGGCGTGGTACAGCCGCAGTTCGGTCGCGCCCTCGGCCCGGGCCCGGGCCGCGTCCGCCGCGAGCGTGCCGGGGCTGCCGCCCATGCCGCTGACGACCGTGAGGTTGGCGGCCAGTACCGTCCCCTCCCGGGCCGCGGCGGCGAACGGCGCCAGCAGGGCCGTACCGCCGGTGCAGGGCACCACGACGCCGTCGGCCACGGACAGGATGTGGGCGGGGTCGACGCCCGCGTTCGCCCCGCAGTGGTAGGAGACCGGGTCGGCGTGCAGCAGCACCCGGAAGCCCCGGGGCGCGGCGGCGCGCACGGCGGCGACGGCCTCCTCCTGGAGGGTGCGGGCGGTGGTGTCCCGCCAGGCGCGCGTGGCCGCGGCCGTCTCCTCGCCGAGCAGCTTCTCCACCGCCGGCCAGCCGGTGTCGTCGGCCGTGCCCCGCCACAGCGGTTCCAGCGCCTCGCGTACGGCGGCGGCCAGCGCGTCGGCGTCCAGGCCCCCTTCGCCGTAGCCGTCCCGGCAGGACGGGCAGAAGCACAGGGACATCAGGTACTGCCCGGCCTCCCCGAGGGCCACGCCGGCGGTCTTGTCGTGGGCGTGCAGGTGCTGGAGCCCGTACCAGCCGAGGGACTCCAGTTCGGTGCCGCGTGCGCCGGGGCGTACGGCGGCCTCGGCGGCCAGGTCGGTCAGGTACGCGCGGGTGCCGGGCTGGGCGATGCAGGGCGCCCACGGGTAGCGGTCGCCGTAGGCGTTGACCACGGAGGTGTCGGGGTGTTCGGCGCCCATGCGGGAGTTGTGGGCGAGGACGACCCAGGTGTGCACCTCCAGGCCGGCCGCGGCCAGGGCCCCGGCGGCGTCGGCGTAGGCGTCGCCGGGGGCCCAGCGGCCGGCCGGGTAGGGGCGCAGGCCCCGGCCCGCCCAGCGGTCGCCGGGCGGGTAGAGGACGGCCGCGTACTCGGCGGTGACGACGCGGCGCCGGGGGTGGCGCGGGGTCAGCGCGCGGGTGGAGTGGTAGGCGGCGGCGAGGGTGACCTGCTCGATCCCGAGACCGGCGATGCGCGCGGGCGCCTCCGGGTCTCCGTTGACGTCCCAGGGGTAGACGAACGCCGAGGTCCTCACGCGTCCTCCTCCAGCAGCGCCTGCCCGCGCTCGATCAGCCGGGCGAGTTGTTTGACGTGGTCCTCGGCCGGTTCGTGCAGCGGGGGCCGGACCTCGCCGACGTCCAGGCCGCGCAGCCGTACGCCCGCCTTGACCAGGGACACGGCGTAGCCGCGGCCGTGGGCGCGCAGGTCGGCGAACGGGCCGTAGAAGCCGTCCAGCAGGCGGTGGGCGAGGGGCAGGTCGCCGGTGCGCAGGGCGCGGTGGAAGGCGAGGGCGATCTCCGGTGCGAAGCAGAACACCGCGGAGGAGTACAGGGTGATGCCGAGCGCGCGGTAGGCGAGCTGGGTCTGCTCGGCGGTGGGCAGGCCGTTGAAGTACAGGAAGTCGCCGGGGACCTCGGTGCGGACGGCGCTGACGACGCGCTGCATCAGGTCGAGGTCGCCGAGGCCGTCCTTGAGACCGACGACGCCGTCGGTGCGGGCGAGCTCGACGACGGTCTCCGGGGTGAAGACCGCGTTGTCGCGCTGGTAGACGACGACCGGCAGGGCGGTGGCCGCGGCGACCTCCCGGTAGTGCCGCAGCAGGCCCTCCTGGCCGGCGAGCACGAGGTACGGCGGCATGGCGAGGAGGCCGTCGGCGCCCGCTCCCTCGGCGAGGCGGGCGTAGCGGACGGCGAGGGCGGTGCCGTATCCGGCGCCCGCGACGACCGGGACGCGCCCGTCGGCGGCCTCGACGGCCGCGCGGACGCAGGCCTCGAACTCCTCCGGCAGCAGCGCGTGGAACTCCCCGGTGCCGCAGGCGGCGAAGACGGCGGCGGCTCCGGCCTCGACGCCCCGGCGCACATGGGTGCGGTAGACGTCGAGGTCGAGCGAGCCGTCGGGGCCGTAGGCCGTGACGGGGAAGAAGAGCGGCCCGCGCGGATCGCGGAGCCGGGCGGCGAGAGGGGCTGGCGTCACAGGCGCTCCCTGACAGTGCATGTTTCTGACCAGTGTCTATATTTCTGAACAGCCTCACGCTAAGGGCCGCAATTGCGGCGGGTCAAGCCGGAGAACGGGCAACAGAGCAGCGGATTTCCCCCTGGCGGGGCACACTTGACGAGGCACGGCACCCCTCCCTAGCGTGTCCACGAATGTGAACCCCGTCCATGCATGCGGCCGTCGAGGACACCGGCTCTCGGACCCCAAGGAGATCGAAGGATGCCCGCTCCCCGCACCGTCCTGCTCACCGGCGCCGCCGGCGGGCTCGGCACCCTGATGCGGTCCCTGCTGCCGGAGTACGGCTACACGCTGCGCCTGTTCGACGTCCGGCCCGTCGAGGGCGAGCCGGACGCCGTCACCGCCGACCTCACCGACAAGGACGCGCTGCGCGAGGCGGTGCGGGGCGTGGACGCCGTCCTGCACCTCGCGGGCATCTCCCTGGAGGCGCCCTTCGAGAAGATCCTGAAGTCGAACATCGAGGGCACCTACCACCTGTACGAGGCCGCGCGCGAGGAGGGCGTGCGGCGGATCGTCTTCGCCTCCTCCAACCACGCCGTCGGCTTCACCCCGGCCCCCCGCGCGGGCGAGCCGCCGATCCCGGTCGACACCCCGCGCCGCCCGGACACCTTCTACGGCCTGTCGAAGTCCTTCGGCGAGGACCTGGCCCAGTTCTACTGGGACAAGCACGGCCTGGAGACCGTGTCCGTGCGCATCGGCTCCTGCTTCCCCGAGCCCACCAGCGTGCGCATGCTCTCGGTGTGGATGAGCCCGGCCGACGGCGCCCGCCTCTTCCACGCGGCCCTGACCGCCGAGGGGGTCGGCCACACGGTGGTCTACGGCTCCTCCGCCAACACCCGCCTGTGGTGGGACCTGAGCAGCGCGCGGGCGCTCGGCTACGAACCCCGGGACGACTCCGAGCCGTACGCGCGAAAGCTCATCGCCGAACAGGGCGAACTCGACCCGGAGAACCCGGCCCACGCCCACCTGGGCGGCCACTTCGTGAACGACCCGCCGATCTGGCCGTACTGAACCCCGGCCGGCTCCCGGGTGACCGCCCGGCGGCCGGAAACGGACGTCCACGCGCGCGGGCGGGCACCGAACGGGCCCGCCCGCCGCCGCATCCGGGCATCCGCCGTGCCCGAACCCACCCCGCCGCGGACGGCCGCGCAGGTCCGCCGCGGGCGCGCCCCGTGCGAAGCGGGCCCGAACGGGCAGGATCGGGCCCATGACAGACCTGGTCAGCGCCGGTCGCCGACGGTAGAACTTCCCCCATGGGCCCGAACGGGCGATTCCCCAGGGAAGCGGGTGACGACATGGACGCCTGGACCGCGGAGGCACGCCGACGGGAGATCGTGCGCGTCGCACGCGCCGCCGGCTCGGTGGACGTCACCGCCCTCGCCGCCGAACTCGGCGTGGCCAAGGAGACCATCCGGCGCGATCTGCGGGCACTGGAGGACCACGGCCTGGTCCGCCGCACCCACGGGGGCGCCTATCCGGTGGAGAGCGCCGGATTCGAGACGACGCTGGCCTTCCGCGCCACCAGCCGGGTGCCCGAGAAGCGCCGGATCGCCGCCGCGGCGGCCGGGCTGCTCGGGGAGGCCGAGACGGTCTTCGTCGACGAGGGCTTCACCCCCCGGCTCATCGCCGAGGCGCTGCCCCGGGACCGCCCGCTGACCGTCGTCACCGCCTCCCTGCCGGTCGCGGGCGCCCTCGCGGAGGCCGACCACGCGTCCGTGCTGCTGCTCGGCGGCCGGGTCCGCCCGGGCACGCTGGCCACCGTCGACCACTGGACGACGAAGATGCTGGCCGGCTTCGTGATCGACCTCGCCTACATCGGGGCCAACGGCATATCCCGCGAGTACGGCCTGACCACCCCCGACCCGGCGGTCAGCGAGGTGAAGGCGCAGGCCGTGCGGGCGGCCCGCCGTACGGTCTTCGTGGGCGTGCACAGCAAGTTCGGCGCGGTCAGCTTCTGCCGGTTCGCGGAGGTCGGCTCGCTGGAGGCGATCGTGACCAGCACCCTCCTGCCGTCCGCCGAGGCCCACCGCTACTCCCTGCTGGGCCCCCAGGTCATCCGCGTCTGACCGCCCGGCCCGCCCTCCCCGCAGGGCCGCGGCACACCCTCTCACGCCCCTTATCTCCCCCTATATCCAGGAGCGATCCATGCGCACCCCGAGCCGACCGAGGCCGCGAGCCGCGCTCGCCGCGGCCGCCGCCGGGACGCTGCTCGCCCCGCTGCTGTCCGGCTGCTGGGCCGGTGCGGGCGGGTCCGGTTCCGGCGGCGACGCCATCAACGTCCTGATGGTCAACAACCCGCAGATGACCGAGTTGCGGAAGCTGACCGCCGCCCACTTCACCCGGGACACCGGCATCGAAGTGAACTTCACGGTCCTGCCGGAGAACGACGTCCGCGACAAGATCAGCCAGGACTTCGCCAACCAGGCCGGCCAGTACGACGTGGCCACCCTGTCCAACTACGAGATACCGATCTACGCCCGCAACGGCTGGCTGCACGCCATGGACCGGTACGTGGCGAAGGACCCGTCGTACGACGAACCGGACATCCTGCGGCCCATGCGCGAGGCCCTCACCGGCACCGACGGCAAGCTCTACGGACAGCCCTTCTACGGCGAGTCGTCCTTCCTCATGTACCGCAAGGACGTGTTCGCCGCGAAGGGCCTGACGATGCCGGCCCGGCCCACCTGGCGGCAGGTCGCCGAGCTGGCCGCGAAGGCGGACGGCGCCCGGCCCGGCATGCGGGGCATCTGCCTGCGCGGCCTGCCCGGCTGGGGCGAGCTGACGGCGCCGCTCACCACCGTCGTGAACACCTTCGGGGGCACCTGGTTCGACAAGGACTGGACGGCCCGGCTCGACTCCCCCGCCTTCGAGAAGGCGACCAAGTTCTACGTCGGCCTGGTGCGCCGGCACGGCGAGTCCGGAGCCGCCCAGTCCGGCTTCGCCGAGTGCCTGAACAACATGACCCAGGGCAAGACCGCCATGTGGTACGACGCCACCTCCGCGGCCGGCCTGCTGGAGGCGAAGGGCTCCCCGGTGCGCGGCCGGCTCGGCTACGCCCCCGCGCCCGTGGAGCGCACCGGGTCCTCCGGCTGGCTCTACACGTGGGCCTGGGGCATCCAGCGCTCCTCCCGCAACCCGGACAAGGCCTGGAAGTTCGTGTCCTGGGCGTCCGGCAAGGGCTACGAACGGCTGGTCGGCGAGACCAGCGGCTGGGCGAACGTGCCCGCGGGCAAACGGGCGTCCACGTACGCCGACGCCGACTACCGCGCCTCCGCCGCCGCCTTCCAGGAGATGACCAGGAAGGCCATCGAGAGCAGCCGCCCCAACGACCCCGGCGTCCAGCCGCGCCCCGCGCCCGGCATCCAGTTCGTCGGCATCCCCGAGTTCACCGATCTGGGCACCAAGGTCTCCCAGGAGATCAGCGCGGCCATCGCCGGACGCCAGTCCGTCGCCTCGGCCCTGCGCAAGTCCCAGCGGCTCGCCGAACGGATCTCCGAGGAGTACGAGGGACGATGACCGCGACGACCGCGCCCCCGACCCGCGCCCCGGCACGCGCCGCGCGCCGGCCCCCCGCCCGGCTGCGCGCCTGGGCCACCCGGGCCCCGCTGCTGCCCGCCCTCGTCTTCCTGATCGCCGTGACCCAGCTGCCGTTCGTGGCCACGCTGGTGATCTCCTTCTTCGACTGGAACGCCCTCTACCCGAAGGCCCGCCGCTTCACCGGCCTGGACAACTACCGCCAGGTCCTGACCGACGCGGACCTGCGCCACTCGGTGTGGACGACCGTGCTGCTCACCGCGGCGGTGGTGCTGGCCAGCCTGATCCTCGGACTGGCGCTGGCGCTGCTGCTGGACCGGAGGTTCCGCGGCCGGGGCATCGTGCGCACCCTGCTCATCGCCCCGTTCCTGGTGGTGCCGGTGGCCGCGGCCCTGCTCTGGAAGCACGTGCTCTACAACCCCGAATACGGCCTCCTGAACGGGTTGTCGCACGCGGTGGGCGGCCCGCAGCCGGACTGGGTGTCCCGCACCCCGCTGCTCGCCGTGGAGGCCTCCCTGGTGTGGCAGTGGACGCCGTTCATGATGCTGATCCTGCTGGCCGGGCTGCAGAGCCGGGACCAGCAGCAGGTCGAGGCGGCCCGGGTGGACGGCGCGGGCGACTGGCAGATCTTCGTCCACCTCACGCTGCCGCACCTGCGCCGCTACCTCGAACTGGGCGCCCTGCTGGGCTCGATCTACATCGTGCAGAACTTCGACGCGGTGTTCACGATCACCTCCGGCGGCCTGGGCACCGCGAACCTGCCCTACACCGTGTACCAGAGCTTCTACCAGGCCCACGAGAACGGCCTCGCCTCCGCCGCGGGCGTCCTCGTCGTCATCGGTTCCCTCGTCATCGCCACGTTCGCGCTGCGCGTGGTGTCGTCCCTGTTCCGCGAGGAGGTGTCCCGCGCATGAGGGCCGTACGCCGCCACGGGCCGGGCCTGCTGGCCTGGTTCGCCGGGATCGTGTTCTTCCTGCCCATCGCCTGGATGGCGCTGACGTCCCTCCACTCGGAGACGGACGCGGCGACGAACCCGCCGTCCTTCACCGCCGCGCTGACCCTGGACGGCTACCGCGAGTTCTTCGGCAGCGGCGGCGGGTCGAGCCCCTGGCCCGCGCTGGCCAACTCCGCGGTGGCCTCGGTCGCCTCCACGCTCCTCGTCCTGCTGCTCGCCCTCCCGGCCGCCTACGCCCTGTCGATCCGGCCGGTGCGCAAGTGGACGGACGTGCTGTTCTTCTTCCTGTCGACGAAGATGCTGCCGGCCGTGGCGGGCCTGCTGCCCGTCTACCTCTTCGCCAGGAACGCCGGCCTGCTCGACAACGTCTGGCTGCTGGTCGTCCTCTACACCTCGATGAACCTGCCGATCGCGGTGTGGATGATGCAGTCCTTCCTCGCCGAGGTGCCGGTCGCGGTCATCGAGGCGGCCCGGGTGGACGGCGCCCGCCTCCCGGTCGTCCTCACCCGCGTGGTGGCCCCGATCGCCCTGCCCGGCATCGCCGCCACGGCCCTGATCTGCTTCATCTTCAGCTGGAACGAACTGCTCTTCGCCCGGGTCCTGACGGGCGTGGTCGCCGAGACCGCCCCCGTCTTCCTGACCGGCTTCATCACCAGTCAGGGCCTGTTCCTGGCCAAGGTGTGCGCCGCGTCGCTCGTCATCTCCCTGCCGGTGCTCGCCGCGGGGTTCGCCGCCCAGGACAAGCTGGTCCAGGGCCTGTCGTTGGGAGCCGTGAAATGAAGGCCGCCGTCATCGAGTCCGTGGGCCGCGCCGTCGTCGCCGAGGTGCCCGACCCGACGCCAGGACCCCGCGAGGTCGTCGTCGAGGTCGCCGCCTGCGGCCTGTGCGGCACGGACCTGCACATCCTCCGGGGCGAGTTCGCGCCGAAGCTGCCGATCGTGCCGGGACACGAGTTCGCCGGCGAGGTGGTCGGGGTCGGCACCCGGGTCACGGAGGTGGCGGTCGGCGACCGGGTCGCGGTCGACCCCTCCCTGTACTGCCACGAGTGCCGCTACTGCCGTACGGGCCACAACAACCTCTGCGAGCGCTGGGCGGCGATCGGCGTGACGACGGCGGGCGGCGCGGCCCGCTACGCCGTGGCCCCCGTCGCGAACTGCGTACGGCTGCCCGAGCACGTGCGCACCGAGGACGCGGCGCTGGTGGAGCCGCTGTCCTGCGCGGTCCGCGGCTACGACGTGCTCCGCGCCCGCCTCGGCGCGCACGTGCTGATCTACGGCTCCGGGACGATGGGCCTGATGATGCTGGAGCTGGCCAAGCGGACCGGCGCGGCGAGCGTGGACGTGGTCGACGTGAACCCGGCCCGCCTGGAGACCGCCCGCCGGCTCGGCGTGTCGGCAGCGGCGGGCAGCGCGGACGAACTGGACCGGCCGCGGGGCTGGGACGTGGTCGTGGACGCGACCGGCAACGCGGCGGCGATCCAGGACGGCCTGGACCGGGTGGCGAAGGCGGGCACGTTCCTCCAGTTCGGCGTGGCGGACTACGCGACCCGCGTGACCATCGACCCGTACCGGATCTACAACCAGGAGATCACGATCACCGGTTCCATGGCCGTGCTGCACAGTTTCGAGCGGGCGGCGGAGCTGTTCGCGAACGGGGTGCTGGACCCGGAGGTGTTCATCAGCGACCGCGTCCCGCTGGAGCGCTACCCGCAGGCGCTGGAGCAGTTCGCGGCGGGCGTGGGGCGGAAGATCGTGGTGGTGCCGTAGTCCGTTCGGCGGGTTGTGGCCGGTAAGGGAACGGTAAAGCGGTGTCGTTCGTTCACCCGGCATGACAGCTATGACCCCAGGCTCGAACATCCCTCTGCCGACCGCGCGCGTGACGGTGGACGTGTCCGCCCCGGTGCGGCTCGACGTGTCGGGCCTGCTGCTCACCGGCGACGGCAAGGTGCGTTCCGACGACGACTTCATCTTCTACAACCAGCCCAGCGGCCCCGGCGTGACCTACCGCTCGGGCGGCGGCACGGCCCCCGACGCGGTCACGGTGGACACCGCCGCCGTCCCGCCGCAGATCGAGAAGATCGTCGTCACGGCCAGCCCGGACGCGGCCGGCCAGACCTTCCAGGGCATCGAGCCGACGGCCACGATCCGGGACGCGGACGGCGGGGCCGTGCTGGCGACGTTCACCCCGCCGCGGCTCGGCACCGAGACCGCGCTGGTGATCGTGGAGATCTACCGCCGGGGCGGCCAGTGGAAGGCGCGGGCGGTCGGCCAGGGGTATGCCGACGGGCTCGCGGGCATCGCGACCGACTTCGGGGTGACGGTGGAGGAGCCGGCCGCCGCCACGCCGGTTGCGGCGGCCCCCGCGGCTCCCCAGGCACCGCCGCAGCCGGTGACCCCGCCGCAGCCGGCGGCCCCGCCGCCCGCGCCGGTGCCGGGCGCCGGGAAGATCAATCTGGACAAGGGCCGGGTCAGCCTCCAGAAGAACCAGACGGTGTCCCTGGTCAAGGGCGGCCGGCCGATGCTGTCGCAGGTGCGGATGGGCCTCGGCTGGGAACCGGCGTTCCGGGGCAGGGACATCGACCTCGACGCCTCGGTCATCGCCTACGGCCCGCAGCGCAACCACATCGACAGCTGCTATTTCGGCAACCTGGTGATCCTCAACGGCGCGATCCGGCACTCCGGTGACAATCTGACCGGCGAGGGCGGGGGCGACGACGAGGTCATCACGGTCGACCTCGGCCGGCTGCCCCAGGAGGTCACCGGCCTGGTCTTCACCGTGAACTCCTTCTCCGGCCAGAAGTTCACGGAGGTCGCCAAGGCCTACTGCCGCCTGATCGACGCGGCCACGGGCGAGGAACTGGTCCGCTTCGACCTCACCGCCGCGGAGCCCCGCACGGGCGTCATGATGGCCAAGCTCATCCGCCAGTTCTCCGGCGAATGGGACATGACGGCGATGGGCGACTTCGTCAAGGCCCGCACGGTACGCAACATGGTCGACCCGGCGGCGAAGGCCCTGTAGGACACCGGCACACCCCCGGGGCGGCCTCCACCCCCGCCCCGGGCCGGTAAGGCACCCCGCCGGCCCGGACGAGCGGATCCCGCCCCCGCCCGGCACCGCCCCACCCGCGCCGAAGGGCACCCTCGGCCGGCCGGCAGCCCGCAGCGGCGAGCACCTCGGCCGGTCAGTCCCCGCCGCCCCGCAACCCCTCGCCGAGCAGACGCAGATAACGGCGGATCTCCTCCTCCCCCGCCCCCGCCAGCTCCGCCGCCGACGCCACCCCGTGCGTCAGCCGCAGCACCTCGATCGGCTCCACGTCCCCCCGCAGCGCCCCCTCCGCCTGCGCCGCCACCACCAGCCTCGCCACGGCCGCCTTCACCACGTTCCCGCACGTCGTCAGCGCCGCCGCCCCGCCGTCCGTCACCGCGGAGCCGAGCAGCGCCTTCATCCCGCGCACCTGGATCGTGCCGACGGCCAGCTCGTACAGCCACTCCGCGAGCGCCTCCCCCGCGGGCAGCCGCTTCGCCAGCTCGTCGGCCCGCGCCCCGAGCGCCTCGATCCGGTCCACGTACGCCGCCTCCAACAGCGCCTGCCGGGTCGGGAAATGCCGGTACAGCGTGCCCGAGCCCACCCCCGCCCGCTTGGCGATGTCGTCGAGTGACGCGTTCTCTCCATGCTCGGCGAAAGCCTGTGCCGCCACCTTCAGCAACCGCTCGTAGTTGCGCCGAGCGTCCGCGCGCATGGGCCTGGCCTGCGTCATCCACTCACTCCTTGCCAACCGGGGACCGTCTCCGTATCTTATCGAGCACTAAACGGAGACAGTCCCCGCTTACCGCCGTAGTACTCCGTGGGCAGCTCACCCCTGCCCGCGTGAAGCCGCGCGCCCGGGGACCCCAGACCGGGAGACCGCATGTCCACCCCGTCCACCCCGTCCACGTCGGCATCGTCCTCCGCCGCCCCCTTGGCACCGGCCCCCGCGCGGCTCGCCACCACCCTCCTCGTCATCGTCACCGCCTACCTGATGGTCGGCGTCGACTCCACCGTCGTCAACGTCGCGCTGCCGGACATCCGGCGGGGCCTCGGCTTCCGTCCCACCGCCCTGTCCTGGGTGCTCAACGCCTACACCCTCGCCTTCGGCGGCCTGCTGCTGCTCGGCGGACGGATCGGCGACCTCCTCGGCCGCCGCCGCACCCTGACCGCCGGTGTCCTGCTGTTCGCGCTGTCGTCCCTGCTCTGCGGCCTCGCCACCGACAGCGGCCGGCTCCTGGCCGCCCGCGCGCTCCAGGGCGTCGGCGCCGCCCTGATCGCGCCGAACACCCTGGCCCTGATCACCACGAGTTTCCCCGACGGCCCGCCCCGGCACCGCGCGCTGAGCGTCTACTCCTCCATGGCCGGCATCGGCGGTTCCGTCGGCCTGGTCCTCGGCGGGATGCTCACCTCGTGGGCGTCCTGGCGCTGGGCGCTGCTGGTCAACGTCCCCCTCGGCCTGGCGCTGGCCCTCGCCCTGCCCCGCTTCGTCCCCGAGACCGGGCGCCACGCGGGCCGGTTCGACCTGCCGGGCGCGCTCACCGGAACGGCCGGCACGACCTCGCTGGTGTACGCGTTCATCCGGGTGTCGGAGGGCGGCTGGAGCGACCCCGGGGCGCCGGCCGGCTTCGCCGCCGCGGCCGTCCTGCTCACCGGCTTCCTGCTGCTGGAGTCCCGGGCGGACCAGCCCGTGCTGCCGCTGTCCCTGTTCGCCGACCGGGACCGGGCCGGCGGGTACGCGAGCATCCTGCTGCTGCCCGCGGGCATGTTCGGCGCGTTCTACTTCCTCACCCTGTTCGCCCAGCAGGTGCTGCGCTACAGCCCGCTCCGCGCGGGGTTCGCCTTCCTGCCGCTGACCTTGGTGATGTTCACGACCGTACGGCTGGTGCCCCGGCTGCTGGCCCGGTTCGGCACTAGGCCGGTGCTGCTGAGCGGCCTGTCCCTGGCCACGCTCGGCACCGGCCGGCTGGCCCTGCTGGGGCCGGGGGACGGCTACGCGAGCGGACTGCTCGGCCCGCTGGCCCTGATCGGCCTGGGCATGGGCCTGAGTTTCCTGCCGCTCAACGCGACGATCCTGTCCGCCGTCACCCCGCGGCAGGCCGGCGCCGCCTCCGGCCTGCTCCAGACCCTCCAGTGGCTGGGCGGCACCGTCGGACTCTCCGTCCTGGTCACGGTGTACGGCACGGCGACCCGGCACGCCACCGGCTCCCCGGACGCCGTCCTCACCCACGGCACCGCCCACGCCTTCGCCGCCGGTGCCCTGCTCACACTGACCGCCCTGCTGGTGGCGGCCACGGTCCTGACCGGCGGGCGCCGGAGTCTCCGCGCGTGAAGGGGGCGTCCGACGGGCCACCGGCGCCTGCGCACCGGCCCTGCCGATCACCGCCCCGTCCCACGCCGGCGCCGCGACGGGCACGACGGCCGCCGCGGCGTCCAGGCGTGGTCGACGGCTGGGAATCCGGGAGGATCAGCGGCGGTGCCGCTTCCAGGGGCCGGTGATGGCGAGCATGATGCCGGGCGTCTGGATGTTGGCGAACAGGGTCCGGCCGTCGGGCGAGAAGGTGACACCGGTGAACTCGCTGTACTCCGGCTCCCGGGGGGTGCCGATGTTCAGCTCGTTGCGGGCGATCGGGTAGGTGCGGCCGCTCTCCGTGGCGCCGAACAGGTGCTGGACGCCCTCGCCGTCCTCGGCGATGACCAGGCCCCCGTAAGGGGAGACGGTGATGTTGTCGGGGCCGTCGAAGGCACCGTCGACGGCCGGGTCCGGGTTCACCCCGAGCAGCACCTTCAGCGTCAGGGTGCGCCGCTTGGGGTCGTAGAACCAGACCTGGCCGTCGTGCTGGACCGGGCTCTCCTGGCGGGCGAAGGAGGAGACGACGTAGACACCGCCGTCGGCCCACCACATGCCCTCCAGCTTGCGGGCGCGCGTGACCTGGCCCTCGGTGAACTGCTTGCGCACCGAGACCGTCCGGGCGTCCCGGTCGGGGACGTCCACCCAGTCCACGCCGTACACGGTGCCGGTCTTCGTGGCGCGGGAGAGGTCGTCCACGAACCGGCCGCCGGAGTCGAAGCACTTGAAGGCCTGGAGCACGCCCGCGTCGTCGGCGAGGGTGCGCAGCCTGCCGCGGCCGTGCCGGAAGCCCGTCGGCGGGACCCAGCGGTAGAACAGGCCGTTGGGGCCGGAGGCGTCCTCGGTGAGGTAGGCGTGGCCCCGCTTGGGGTCGATGACGACGGCCTCGTGGGCATAGCGGCCGAACGCCTTGACCGGCTTGGGGTCGCGGTTGGCCCGGCGGTCCTCCGGGTCGACCTCGAAGACATAGCCGTGGTCCTTGGTGAAACCGTTCTTCCCGGCCTTGTCCTCGGTCTCCTCGCAGGTCAGCCAGGTGCCCCAGGGGGTGCTGCCGCCCGCGCAGTTGGTGGCGGTGCCGGCGATGCCCACCCACTCGGCGACCTCCCCGCCCCGGCGGACCTCGACCACCGTGCAGCCGCCGGCCGCGGCCGGGTCGTAGACCAGGCCCTCGGTGAGCGGCACCGGGTGCGGCCACTGGGCGCGGGCGCCGGCCAGCTCGTGGTTGTTGACGAGCAGGGTGGTGCCGCGCCGGCCCTCGAAGGCGGCGGTGCCGTCGTGGTTGGACGGGGTGAACTCGCCGGACTCCAGGCGGGTCCGGCCGCTGTAGGTGATGATCTCGTAGCGGAAGCCGGCCGGCAGGGCGAGGATGCCGTCCGGGTCGGGGAGCAGCGGGCCGTAGCCGACGCCGTGGTGGTCGTGGCCCCCGTGCGCCGAGGCGGCTTCGCCGCTCCCGGTCTCCGTGGCGGCAAGGGCGTTCGGCGCGGTGGCGAGGGCGCCGACGCTGCCCGCCAGGGCGACCCCGGCGCCGGTGAGCGCGGATGTCCTGGCGAAGTCCCTGCGGGTGAGCGACATGGTGTCTCCTGTGACGACGGTTGCGGTGTCGTGGAGGGTGGGGGGCCTCGGTTCGGCGCCACGCTCCCGCCCATCCGTGAACAGGAGTTGAACGCCGGACGACCACCGCGGCGCCTGTTCCATGAATCCGTATGCGGCAGACCATGACCGCGTAGAGGACGACGGCCCGGACCGGAACCCGGTACGGCGGGCAGCGCCCGAGGGACGCGGGGAACCTCGCGGCCGGACGCCGGTCCGGGCCCGCGTACCGCCACCCCCTCGGGGATCCGGCCGGGCCGGGGCACGCCGCCGCCCGGGGCCCTGGCCGACAAGGCCCCGGGCACCGACGCCCCACGCCCCGGGCGTCAGCAGTCCACGGCCCCGGGCATCGGCGACCGCCTGGCCGCCCGCGCCCGTCACCACGGCCCCTCCGCGCTCATCCCCCGTGCTGCGACCGTGCCTTGAACGCCGCCTTCCGGGCCTCCTTGGCCACCTTCTTGTCCGGGTGCAGCCGGCCCATCGCGTCCAGCACCTCGGCGGTCGCGGGGTGGTCCACCCGCCAGGCCGCCGCGAAGAACCCGCTGTGCGGTGCCGCCAGCCCCTCCACCAGCGCCCGCAGCTCCTCGGAGTTGCCCTCGGCCGCCAGCTGCGCGGCCAGCGTGTCGATGGTCAGCCAGAACACCAGCTCCTGGGAGGGCGCCGGCACCTCCTCGGCCCCCCGCTCGCTCAGCCACACCCGGGCCAGACCGCCCAGCTCGGGGTCGTCCAGCACCTCCCGCAGCGCGGGTTCGGCCTCGGCGCCCACCAGCGACAGCGCCTGCTGGCAGCGCAGCCGGCGCAGCGGGCCCCCGGCGTCCGCGCCGCGCGCCGCCGCCAGCAGCTCCCGGGCCCCGGCGAGGGGTTCGCGGCGGGCGAGCCACTGCTCGGTCTCGGCGCGGGCGGCGGACTGCCCGAACCGGGCGGTGCCGTCGAGCAGCGCGTCCGCGCCCTTGTCGGCCAGGTCGCCCACGGCCGGCGCGTCGAACCCGGCCTCCAGCAGCCGGGCCCGCAGCCCGTACACGCCGAGCGGGGTGAGCCGGACCACGCCGTAGCGGGAGACGTCGGTCTCGTCCACGGGCGCCGCGGGCTCCTCCTCGGCGTCGGCCATCAGCGCCTCGTCCACCGGCCGGTAGGCCACGACCCCGGCCGGCTCCAGCGCGCGGAACTGGTCGTCGAGCCGCATCATCGCGTCGGAGACCTGCTCCAGGACGTCGTTGGTGGGCTCGCCCATGCCGTCGGGCACGAGCATCGACGCGGCGAGGGCGGGCAGCGGCACGGGCACCCCGTCGGGGCCGTCCTCACCGACGGTCAGCAGATAGAGGTTGCCGAGGACGCCGTCCAGGAAGTCCGCCTCGGCCCGCGGATCCCAGTCGAGTGACGAGAAATCGACCTTGCCGCTCTCGTCCATCGCGTCGGCCAGGTCGTCCAGGTCGGGGACGGCCGCGTCGGCGATGACGGTCTCCAGCGCGGTGCGCCACACCGCGAGCACCTCGCGCGGGGAGCCCGTGAGCAGCGCCAGGCTCTCCCCCGCGCGGACGGTCCCGGCCTCCTCGTCCACGATCTCGATCAGGCCCGCGTCCACGGCGACCCGCCAGGCCTCGCCGGCGTAGGCGGCGGCGTCGTCCCCGGTCAGGCCGAGCAGGCCGGCGGCGGCCGGCAGCTGCTCCTCGGCCAGCGAGCCGCCGGCGTCCACCCGGGTGTCCGGCCCGGCCCAGCGGGCGAGGCGCGCGGCCCGGGACAGCAGGGGGGTGGACAGCGCGGCACGCGCCAGCTCCGCTTCGGGGTGCAGCCGCGCGGGCGGCAGGGGGGAGCTGTCTGACATCGGCTGGATCTCCTCGGACCGTGAAACGGGCTCAGCCGCTCAGCCTAGACGGATTTCCACCCATGCCGCCCGGTTCATCTCCGCGCAAGGAGTCGTACATGGCCGAAACCTTGACAACTCCCCGGGGCAGGCAGGAGATTGACGCGCGTAGAAGCAGGGGGACAACTGTTCACTCGGCTCTACGCGTGTCACACAGGGCCACCCGCCCCACACGGTCTCCGTTTCCGTCCTCGTCCCGGCGCCCACGCACGTCCCGGAGGGAATCCCTTGCCGAGCAGGTCTTCCGCGCGCCTCGCCGCGCTCACCGTCGCCGCCGTCTGCGGCGCGGCGTCCGCCGTCGTCCTCACCTCCCCCGCGCACGCCGACTCGGTGCGCGTCCACGACATCCAGGGCACGACCCGGATATCGCCGTACGCCGGGCAGAAGGTCACGGACGTGCCCGGCATCGTCACCGCCACCCGCACCTACGGCTCCTCCCGGGGCTTCTGGCTCCAGGACGCGGCCCCGGACGACGACCCGGCCACCAGCGAGGGCGTCTTCGTCTTCACCAGCTCCACGCCGAAGGTCGCGGTCGGCGACGCGGTGACGGTGACCGGCACGGTCACCGAGTACGTCCCGGGCGGCGCCTCCTCCGGCAACCAGTCGCTGACCGAGATCACCAAGCCGCAGGTCACCACCGTCTCCACCGGCAACGCGGTCCCGGCGCCGGCCGTGATCGACGAGGACGCGGTACCGGACGCCTACGCGCCCGCGGGCGACACCGCCGCGGGCGGCTCGGTCAACGGCCTCGCCCTGGACCCGTCGGCGTACGCGCTGGACTACTACGAGTCCCTGGAGGGCATGAACGTCCGGGTCGCCGACGCCCGCGTGGTCACCGCGACCGACTCGCACAGCGAGCTGTGGGTCACCGTGAAGCCGTGGGAGCACCGCAACCGCCGCGGCGGCACGGTCTACGGCTCCTACGACTCCCAGAACACCGGCCGGCTCCAGATCCAGTCGCTGGGCTCCGCCGCCGACTTCCCGAAGGCGGACGTCGGCGACACCCTCTCCGGTACGACGACCGGCCCGCTGGACTTCAACCAGTACGGCGGTTACACGCTGGTCGCGAGCGGCCTCGGCACGCTGGAGAGCGGCGGTCTGGAGCGCGAGACGACGCGGAAGCAGTCGGGCCGCGAGCTGGCGGTGGCGACGTACAACGTGGAGAACCTCGACCCGTCGGACGCCACCTTCGAGCAGCACGCCGCCGCGATCGTGCACCACCTCCAGTCGCCGGACATCGTGTCCCTGGAGGAGATCCAGGACAACAACGGCGCCACGAACGACGGCACGGTCGACGCGGACCGGACCGTGACCAAGCTGATCGACGCCATCGCCGCGGCGGGCGGCCCGGTGTACGACTGGCGCTCGGTCAACCCGGTCGACGGCCAGGACGGCGGCGAGCCCGGCGGCAACATCCGCCAGGTGTTCCTGTTCAACCCCGAGCGGGTCTCCTTCACCGACCGCGCGGGCGGCGACTCGACCACCGCCGTCGGGGTCGCCAAGGTGCACGGCAAGGCGCGGCTGACGGTGTCGCCGGGCCGGATCGACCCGGCGAGCGCGGCCTGGACCAACAGCCGCAAGCCGCTGGCGGGCGAGTTCGTCTTCCGCGGCAAGACCGTGTTCGTGATCGCCAACCACCTGAACTCCAAGGGGGGCGACCAGCCTCTGACCTCGCAGTACCAGCCCCCGGTGCGCAGCTCGGAGATCCAGCGGCACGCCCAGGCGACGGCGGTGAACGCGTTCGTCAAGGACGTCCTGGCCGTGCAGAAGAACGCGGACGTGATCGCGCTCGGTGACATGAACGACTTCGAGTTCTCCGGCACCACGAAAATCCTGGAGGACGACGGGGCGCTGTGGTCGGCGATCAAGTCCCTGCCGGGGAGCGAGCGTTACACCTACGACTACCAGGGCAACCAGCAGGTCCTGGACCAGATCCTGATCAGCCCGGCGATCCGCCGCGGCGGTGACTTCGACTACGACAGCGTGCACATCAACTCGGAGTTCCACGACCAGATCAGCGACCACGACCCGCAGGTGCTGCGGCTGCGCCCGTAACCCGGGACACGATGTCCACGCCCCGGTGCCGGTCCGGGAAGCCGATGGCGAGGTTCTCCACGGCGAGCACCGGCTGCCCGCTCCGGTCGGGCAG
>NZ_JBVHXT010000020.1:144190-154067 GCF_055569255.1 Streptomyces sp. NPDC029296 | reverse complement strand
AGAGCCCCGGCTCGAACCCCCCCCCCCCCCCCACACCCACCCCCCCCCCCCCCCCCCCCCAGGACGCCGCCCCCCCCCCCCCCCCCCCCCCCCCCTGCGGCACACTGGGCGGGTGCACGACTTCGCCCTGGTCGACCAGGACCCCGCCCCCGAACGGTACGGACGCCTGCGGGTGCGGGCGGCCGACCTCTCCCCCGCCGACTGGCTCACCGCACACGGCCCCGGCCAGGGCGCCTTCGGCACGGTGGCGGCCATCGCCGCGCCGGGCTTCGACGCCTACGCCCGGATCCTGCACCCCGCCCGGCTGGACGAGCGGCCGGTGCGCTGGTCGGCGGTGGCCGCCGCCCACGGGACGCGGGTGACGCCGGACATCCGCTGGCACGAGGTCGTCGGGGCGGACGAGGACCACGTCAGCCGATCCGGTCCCGGGCTGCCCGGCGTGTGGGACGAGCACCCCGCCGAGGGCCCGACCCCGCCCGAGGTCGCGGAGGCGCTGCTGCCCGTGCTGGCCCGGCACACCGGCACGCCCGAGCGGTGCTGGTTCGGGCTCTGGCACGGGTACGGCCGCTGGGACTGGGACCGGTTCCCGACGTTCGGCACCCCGGGCCGCGAGGAGGTCCTGCTGGCCGGCCGGCTGACCGACGCCGTCTCCCCGGTGACGCCGGACGAGTACGCCGAGCTGCCCGACCTGTGGTGGCCGCAGGACCGGGCCTGGGTGCTGGGCGGGGACGTGGACCTGGTCAGCACCTACGTCGGCGGCTCCCGGGAGCTGATCGCGGACCTGCTGGCATCGGCGGACCTGGAGGCACATCCCGCCTTCCCGGACGACCGGGTCGGCTGATCCTCCGAAATATTTCGTTGCCAACCTCGAATGATGCGGGGGGTAGTGACGGCCCGCCACCCCCTCTTATCATCCAGTCCGGGAAGTCGACCATTGTTCGCCATGTCGAACATGCGGGGCGGCATTCCCTTATGTCAGGTACATGGCATACCCGCAACGATCGACCGTACGAGGAGAACCATGAAACGTCCCCCGTGGTCAGGAAGGCGCCTGGTCGCCCTCGTGGGCGCGTTCGCCGCGGCCACCCTCGCGGTGACCGGCACGGCCGACGCCCGGCCCGCGCCGGTGAAGGCGGACACCCTCGGCGCCCAGGCCGCCCAGTCGGGGCGGTACTTCGGCGCCGCGGTGGCCGCCGGAAAGCTCGGTGACGGCACGTACAGCACGATCCTGGACCGGGAGTTCAACGCGGTCACGCCCGAGAACGAGATGAAGTGGGACGCCACGGAACGCTCCCGGGGCTCCTTCACCTTCACCGCCGCCGACCAGATCGTCGGCCACGCCGTCGCGCACGGACAGCGCGTGCGGGGTCACACCCTGGTCTGGCACTCCCAGCTTCCCTCCTGGGTCGCCGCGATCAGCGACGCCACCACGCTGCGCACCGTGATGCGCGACCACATCACCGCCGAGGCGAGCCACTTCAAAGGCAAGGTCTACGCCTGGGACGTGGTGAACGAGGCGTTCGCCGACGGCGGCAGCGGGGCGCGCCGGGCCTCCGTCTTCCAGAACGTCCTCGGCGACGGCTACATCGAGGACGCCTTCCGCACCGCCCGCGCGGCCGACCCGGCGGCCAAGCTCTGTTACAACGACTACAACATCGAGAACTGGTCGGACGCCAAGACCCAGGCCGTGTACCGCATGGTGCGCGACTTCAAGTCCCGCGGCGTGCCCATCGACTGCGTCGGCTTCCAGAGCCACTTCGGCACCTCCGGCCCGCCGGCGAGCTTCCGGAGCACGCTGGCGAACTTCGCCGCCCTCGGCGTGGACGTGCAGATCACCGAGCTGGACATCGCGCAGGCACCGGCCACCGCGTACGCCGACACGGTCAAGGCGTGCCGCGACGTCGGCCGCTGCACCGGCATCACCGTGTGGGGCATCCGCGACAGCGACTCCTGGCGCACCGGGGAGAACCCGCTGCTGTTCGACGGCGCGGGCAACAAGAAGGCCGCGTACGGCGCGGTGCTGTCCGCGCTCGGCTCCGCGCCCGCCGCGCCGGCCAGGCACAAGGGACTGCCGTCGAGCTTCGCCTGGTCGTCCAGCGAGCAGCTGATCGCGCCCAAGTCCGACGCGACGCACGACATCGCCGGCATCAAGGACCCGTCCGTCGTCCGCTACAAGGGCAAGTACCACGTGTTCGCGAGCGTGGCCAGCGCCTCCGGCTACAACCTCGTCTACCTGAGCTTCAAGGACTGGTCGCAGGCGGGCTCGGCCACCCACCACTACCTGGACCGCACGGCCGTCGGCAGCGGTTACCGGGCCGCGCCCCAGGTGTTCTACTACGCGCCGCAGAAGCTGTGGTACCTCGTCTACCAGACGGGCAACGCGTCGTACTCCACCAACAAGGACATCTCCGACCCGGACGGCTGGAGCGCGCCGCGCGACTTCTACCCCGAGATGCCGGACATCATCAAGCGGAACATCGGCGACGGCTACTGGGTCGACATGTGGGTGATCTGCGACCGGGTCAACTGCTACCTGTTCTCCTCCGACGACAACGGGCACCTCTACCGCTCGCAGACCACCGTCCGCCAGTTCCCGAACGGCTTCACCAACACCGTCATCGCGGCCCAGGACTCCAACCGGTACGCCTTGTTCGAGGCGAGCAACATCTACAAGGTGCAGGGCAGCAAGCAGTACCTGATGCTGGTGGAGGCGATCGGCTCCGACGGACGGCGCTACTTCCGCTCCTGGACCTCCTCCAGCCTGGCCGGCTCCTGGTCCCCGCTGGCCGATTCCGAGAGCAATCCGTTCGCCCGGGCGAGCAACGTGGCCTTCCCGTCGGGCGCCTGGACGAAGGACATCAGCCACGGCGAGATGATCCGCGCCGGCTACGACCAGACGCTCACCATCCCCGCGTGCGGGCTCCAGTACCTGTACCAGGGCATGGCCCCGGACGCGGGCGGTGACTACAACAGCCTGCCGTGGCGGCTCGGCCTGCTCACCCAGACCGGCTCCCGCTGCTGAACGGCCGGACGCGGGACGCCGCCGTGTGCGGTGTCCCGCGTCCGCGCGTCCGCCGTGACGCGCCTACGGGTTGACGACGACGCCGCCGAAGGTCACCGCGAGGCGGCCGTCGGAGGCGAAGGACCAGCCGAGGGCGCCCGCGTAGGAGGAGCAGCGCGAGCCGTTGGAGCCGGTCCAGAACTGGTCGGAGCCGTCGACGCTGCCGACCGTCTTGTCATTGGAGCCGCCGCCGGCGAAGCGGCAGGAGGTGTCGTCGCGGAACACCGACGTGCCCTTGTCGAACGAGAAGTTGCGCTCGGCGTTGTCGATGCCGACGTTGCCGGAGATCGTCATGGTGCCCGGGTTGCTGTTGTAGGTGAACCCGTGGTGACCGTTCTTGTAGGCGATGCTGTGCTGGACGACGTGGTTGACGGGGATGTCGTCGCCGCCGAGCTTGTAGCCGTTGCGGTCGCCGTTGGTGTTGACGGTGCCGTCGCTCAGCGTGCCGTTGTCGTAGGACAGGGAGTACTCGATGGTCACCGGGCCGATGGGGCCGGTGTCCGTCTTGGTGTACAGGTCCCAGCCGTCGTCGATGTTGTGGTGTGAGACGTCGTAGCGGAAGACGTTGCCGGTGCCGGTGGTCAGCTTGGCGGCGAAGCCGTCGGCGTCCTCGCCGTCGGAGTCGGCGTTGTCGTGCGACTCGGAGCTGACGATCAGGTTGTTCGACGGCCACTGGGAGCTGGGGGTGGTGGACGCGATCCGGCCGAGCTGGAGCCCGGTGTCGCGGTTGTAGGCGGTCACCACGCGCTCGACGACGTTGTTGCTGCCGCCGACGTAGATCCCGTTGTCGCCGGCGTGCTCGACGGTGAGGCCGGACAGCCGCCAGTAGTCGGCGAACAGCTGGATGCCCCGGTTGGACGGGCTCTCCGTCTGCGCCGAGAAGTTCAGGACCGGCTTCTCGCCCGGGTAGGCGGCCAGGGTGGTGCGGGCGGCGGCGGTGCCGTCGCTGTCGGCCGGGATGGTGACGGTGGAGGACGGGCGGTACGTCCCGCCGCGCAGGTAGATCGTGCCGCCGGGGGTGATCCGGCCGATGGCGGAGGTGAGCGTGGTGGGCGCCGACTCCGTGCCGGCCGCGCCGTCGGTGCCGGTGGGTGACACGTAGAGCACGTTGCCGGTCGCCGCCGGCGCCACGTCGGCGTCGAGGTAGTCGAGGTTGGGCAGGCCGTCGGCGGTGGTCGGGGTGAGGCGGACGGTGTTGGAGCCCGCCTTGACCGGCACGGTGAACGTCTTGGTCGTCCAGGTGGCCCAGGCGCCGGTGGCCTCGAAGGAGGCGGTGGCGGCCGACGTGCCGTTGACGGCGACGGTGGCCGGCCGGGCGGTGGCCGAGCCGTTGGCGTAGCGGATGTTCAGGGTCGCGGTGCCCGCGCTCGCCGCGTTCACGGTGAACTGGACGTAGGCGCCCGAGGCGTTGGTGGCGTTGCAGAATCCGCTGCCGGAGTACCCGGTCCAGTCGGAGTCGACGGTCCCGGTGCAGACCGCGGGCGCGCTCTCGGCCTCGTACCGGGTGGTCACGGCCTGGGCCGTGGTGCCGGACAGCGCGACGAGCGCACCGGTCAGCAGTCCGGCGCTCGCGATGGCTGGTCTCAGTTGCATCGGCTTGTCTCCCTGCGGGTTGACTCGGCTGTGCGGGTGCGAGCGGTCCAGAGGGGTGAACACGGCGGCCGGTCGTGGCATGGTGAAGCAGGATCGGAAAGCGCTTTCCCTCTGGACTTTCCCGACGGTAGGGAGCAGTCATGCACACGTCAATGGTCGTGTACATGATTCATATTCAGATAAGTGAATCAGCGGGAGGTTACTCGCCGGGCGCGAGAGTGCGGGCGACGACGGCCGCCGCGTCGGCGATCAGCGCCTGGTCCACCGGAGCGTCGGGGGCGCTCTTGTCGGACAGCACGGCCAGCACCACCGGGGTCCCCCGGGTCGTCCAGGCCACGCCGATGTCGTTGGCGGTCGCGTAGTCCCCGGTCCCGGTCTTGTCCGCCACGACCCAGGCGGCCGGCAGCCCCTTGCGGAACCGGTCCGTGCTGGTGGTGTTGCCCTTCAGCCAGCCGACGAACCGCTCGCGGTCGGCGGCGGCCAGCGCCCGTCCCAGGGCGAGGCGCTCCAGGCTCCCGGCGATCGCCTCCGGCGTCGTGGTGTCCCTCAGGTCGCCGCGGAGCGCGGTGTTCAGCTCCGGCTCCCAGCGGTCGAGCCGGCTCACCGGGTCGCCGAGCGACCGGAGGAAGCGGGTGAGCCCGGCCGGGCCGCCGAGCTCCCGGAGCAGCAGGTTGCCGGCCGCGTTGTCGCTGTACTGGATCGCCGCCGCGCACAGGGCGGCCACGGTCATGCCGGTCGCCAGGTTCTCCTCGGTGCGCGGGGAGTTGGGCAGGATGTCACGCGGCGGGTAGTGCACCACCCGGTCCAGCGGAGCGCGGTCGCCGTGGTCGCGCAGCACCGCCGCCGCGGCGAACGCCTTGAACGTCGAGCACATCGCGAACCGCTCCCCCGCCCGGTGGGACACGGTCCGCCCGGTGCGGACGTTGCGGGCGTGGACGCCGAGCCGGGCGCCGTAACGGCGCTCCAGTCCGGCGAGTTCGGCCCGTGCGGCGCGCGTGGCGGCATCGGGGGCCGCGGACGCGGCGGGCGCGGACACCGCCGTCGCGGCCACGGCGGCGCCGGTGAGGGCGAGGCCGGCCCGCAGCAAACGGCGGCGCGGCAGCGGGGCGGGGCTGTTGGCGCCGGCCGCGCCGGGGATGGTCGTCCTGGTCAAGGGCGTACTGGTCATGGGCGTACTCCTCCCGGGAGGTACGTCGTGGGTGCCGATCTTCGACGGGGAACAGCGAAACAGCCGAAGGGGATCCATGTCCAAGAGGAAAGTTTGAAGCCCGCATGCCTTTTTGATATGAATACCGGATGGATCTTCTGGCCCACCTGGAGGCGTACGTGGCGACGGCCGAGGAGGCGGGCTTCTCCCGGGCCGCCGAACGGCTCGGCATCGCCCAGCCGTTGCTCAGCCGTCGCGTCAAGACGCTGGAGGAGCACTTCGGCGGCCCGCTGTTCGACCGGTCCCGGCGGCAGATCGAGACCACGGAACTGGGGGTGCTGCTGCTCCCCTACGCCCGGGACGTGCTGGACCGGGCCCAGCGGCTGCGGCAGGTCGCCCGCTCCGCCCGGCGGTCGCGGGTGTGCGCCGTGGGCGTCCCCGCCGACTGCGCCCCGGCCGCGCTGGCCCGCGCCCTCCGCGCCGGAAGCGAGCACGGGATCACCCTCGGCATGCGCGAACTGGCGCCACTGGAGCGGGATTCCGGGCTGACCGACGGTTCCCTCGGCTACGCGCTGGTGCGCACCGCTCCGGAACGGGCCGCTTTCCGCGTGCCGTTGGGGCTGGCGTCCGCGCCGGTGCCGGACGGCGCGGGCGCCCGGCGCACGCTCCACCTGGAGGAGCTGCGGCCCCGCCGCGGCCGAGGGGCCGCACCCGCCGCCGCTCCGCCCCTGCTGCTGCTGACGGAGGACCAGGTGCCTTACTTCCAGGACCGGTTGACGCGCGCCGCCGCGCGCGCCGGACTCCCCGAGGAGCGGATCCGGCCGGCCGGGGCGGCGGCCACCGCGCTCGCCGAGACCCTGGCCGGACACGCCCTGCTGCTGTGCGCCGAACCGTTCGCCCGGCAGCACGGCGCCCACTGGACCCCGCTCGCCGACCGCGCGCTGCACCGGGGCTACGACGTGGGCGCCGCCCCGGACCGCGACGGCGCCAGGGACGTACCGGACTGGCTGGCCGCGCTGCTCGCCTCGGCGGTGGGCGCCGCACCCCGCCGAGGGGGACCGGATGCGGCGGCCGGGCACCCGGACGTCCCCGCGCGGCTGGCGGCACGCGGATGAGCGCGGCGGCCCACCACCCGATGTACACCGGCGGCGACGGCGCCCTGCTGGACGTCGCCGAGGCCATCGCCGCCAACTGGGCGGCGCTGGGCGTGCGCGGCTCCTTCCTCGCCCGCGACCTGGACACCGGCGAGCAGCTCGGCTTCGACACGGACGAGCCGGTGCCGCTCGCGTCGGTGGCGAAGGTCCCGCTCGCCCTGGTCGTGCTGGACCGGATCGCGGCCGGGGAGCTGGACGCGGCCCGCCCGGTGACGGTGGACCCCGGCACCAGCAGCGTCGGCCCCACCGGGCTCGCCGCCTTCCGGCACCCGGCCACCGTGGCCGTCGGCGACCTGCTCCTGCTGATGCTGTCGGTGAGCGACAACGCCGCCGCGGACGCGCTGTTCGGCCTGGTGCCGGTGGCGGAGGCCGACGCGCGGCTGCGCGCCTGGGGGTGCGACGGGATCCGGCTGCGGCACCGGATGAACCACCTGTACGAGTGCGCGGCCGGTGCCGCCGGCAACGACTTCTCCCTCGCGCTGGAGCTGGCCGTCCGCGACGAGGGGACGGGCCGGCACACGATCGAGACCCTGGACCCCGCGCACGCCAACGCGGGTACGGCCGCGGCGCTCGTCGGCCTGCTCCAGCGGGTGTGGCGCGACGAGATCGCCACCCCCCGGGCGACGGCCGAGCTGCGCCGGCTGATGGGCCACCAGGTCTTCACCCACCGGCTGGCGAGCGACCTGCGCGCGGACACGCTGCGGTGGAGCGGCAAGACCGGAACGTTCCTGCATCTGCGGCACGAGATCGGGGTCGTCGAGGCGGACCGGGGGCAGCGGGTGGCGATGGCGGCGCTCACCCGCGGCAACCGCCGCGCGGGGCTGGCACCGGACATCGACCTGGCCATCGGGGCGGCGGCGCGGGAGGCGTTCGAGGCGCTGCGCGGCTGACGGGTCCCGGGTGCCGCACGGCCGGTCAGGACAGCAGGCGCTGCTCCTGCGCCACCGCCACCGCGCCCGCCCGGGTGTCCACGCCGAGTTTGTCGTAGATGCGGCGCAGATGGGTCTTGACGGTGGCCTCGCTGATGTAGAGGGCGCGGGCGATGGCGTGGTTGGACAGGCCGCGGGAGAGGTGGGCGAGGATGTCCCGTTCCCGGGGGGTGAGGGCGGGGCGCGGGTTGCGCAGCCGGGACATCACGCGGTCGGCGACCGGGGGCGAGAGCGCCGGGCGGCCCTGGGCGGCGGCGTGGATCGCCGTGAACAGGTCCTCGGCGCGCTCGGCCTTCAGCAGATAGCCGGTGGCGCCCGCCTCGACGGCGCGGGTGACGTCGGCGTCGGTGTCGTACGTGGTGAGGACCAGGACATGGGGGGCGGGAGCCTCGGCGCGCAGCCGGCGGGTGGTCTCGACGCCGTCGATGCCCTCGCCCAGCTGCAGGTCCATCAGCACGACGTCCGGGGCGGTCTTGCGGGCGAGGGCGAGCGCCTCCTCGCCGCTGCCCGCCTCGCCGACCACCTCGATGTCCGGCGCGCTGTGCAGCAGCGCCAGCAGTCCGGCGCGTACGACGGCGTGGTCGTCGCAGACCAGGATGCGCACCGGTGTCCGGGCGGCCGACGCGGGGGTGTGGGTCATCTCGGCTCCAACGGGATCGCCGCCGACAGGGCGGTGCCCTCGCCCGGTGCCGACTCGATGGTGAGGGTGCCGCCCAGCTGGCGCAGGCGGGCACGGATGGCGGGCAGGCCGTGGCCGCGCTCCCCCGCGGCGGACGCGGAGGCGGCGGGGGCGCGCGGGTCGAAGCCGCGGCCGTCGTCGGCGACGTCCAGCACGATCTGGTCGTCCAGGCAGGTCAGGGTGAGGATGGCGGTGCGGGCCGCCGCGTGTTCGCGGACGTTGGCGAGGGCGCCCTGCGCGATGCGCAGCAGGGCGGACTCCACCGGTGCGGGCAGCGGCTCGGGCGGGCTTCCCTCGGTATGGACGCGGACGGTGAGTTCCGGCGTCGTCTCGCGCTCGGCCACGGCGTGCAGGGCCCGCAGCAGGCCGCCGCCCTCGGCGAGATCGGCCGGGGTCAGGTCGTGGACGAAGCGGCGGGCCTCGGCGAGGCTGCGCTCGGCGATGGCCGCCGCCGTGCGGACGTGCTCGCGGGCCGTGCCGGGGGCGGTGTCCCACAGCCGGTCGGCCGCCTGGAGCAGCATGCGCTGGCTGGACAGGCCCTGGGCGAGGGTGTCGTGGATCTCCCGGGCGAGGCGTTCGCGTTCGGCGAGGGTGCCCTCGCGGCGCTCGGTCGCCGCCAGCTCGCGCCGGGTGCGGACCAGGTCGTCGATCAGGGCGTCCTGGCGGGCCGCCTGGCGCTGCATGACGACGAACACGGTGGTGGCGACGGCGGCCACCGCGGGCGGGGCCAGCAGCACGTTCGGATCGGGCCAGCCCGCCAGGCCGAGCTGGGCGGCCACCGCGAGCGCGGTCAGCAGCGCCACCAACGCGATCGCGGCGCGCGGCGGGAGCGTGCGCAGACCGGTGTAGAAGAGCGGGACCGCGCACCAGGCGAAGCTCGGGGCCAGGACGACCAGCAGCGCCCAGGCCGCCACGACCAGGCCGAGCCAGGCCAGCCGGCGCGGCGTGGGGCGGGTGCCGAGGGCCGGGCCGAGGACGTAGAGCACGGCGAGCAGCGCGGACAGGGCGATCACCCAGGGGGTGTGCGGTCCCTCCGCGTGCCGGGCCAGGTAGCGGGCGACGGACGCGGACAGCAGCACGAAGAACGCCGTGTGCATGACGACGGTGAGGGCACGGGTGTCGTCGCGCTCGGGTACGGCCACTCCCGGCACCTCCCTCGGGTCCGCGCTGAACTGGGCAAACACCCTCCATTGTGCCCAGGTGCGGGGTCCGGGGGGGTAGCCCACTGCCCGACCCCCACGAACACACCTCCCCCCCCAACAGGCCGGCCCCCCCCGCAGCCAAACCCGCCTCTAAAGGAAAGCCCACCCCCCC
>NZ_JBVHXT010000020.1:63910-144180 GCF_055569255.1 Streptomyces sp. NPDC029296 | reverse complement strand
TTGTCGTCTTTTTCCCCCCTTCTCCTCTTCTTTTCCCCCCCCCCCCCCCCCCCCCCCCCCCCCCCCCCCCCCCCCCCCCCCACGACCGGTCCACCGACGGGGCGCGGCCTCGTCCGGCACCAGGATCGGTTCCGGGAGGCGATCCGGCCTCCCGTGAGGCCCTACCGGAAGGTTCCCCAGCATGCCCAGTCGCAAGAAGCCGTCCTCCCGTACCCGCGTCCTGGTGGGCGGTGCCGCCCTGGCCGTCGTCGGGGCCGGCGCCGTCGGCACGGTGGCCGCCCACGCGGCCGGCTCCGCCGACGCCCGGGCCACCGCCGCGCCCGTGGCGGCCCGGGGCGGCGAGCTGACCCAGAGCAGGCACCTCAGCGTGGACGCGGCCACCAAGGCGGCGCGCGCCGCGCTGGCGGCGGCCGAGAAGGACGGCCGGCAGGTGTCCGTGGCCGTCGTCGACCGCAACGGCAACACCGTGGTCACCCTGCGCGGGGACGGCGCCGGCCCGCAGTCGTACGAGTCGGCGGAGCGCAAGGCGTACACCGCGGTCTCCTGGAACGCGCCGACCTCGGAGCTGGCCGGGCGGCTGGCGCAGGCGCCGAACCTGAAGGACATCCCGGGCACGCTGTTCCTCGCGGGCGGCACCCCGGTGACCGCCCAGGGCGCGCCGGTCGCGGGCATCGGCGTCGCGGGCGCCCCGTCGGGCGACCTGGACGAGCGGTACGCGCAGGCGGGCGCGGCGGCCCTCGGCCGCTGACCCCGGACCCCGGACAGCGAGAGCGAAACGTCCGGGTCCGCCCCGAGGGGCGGACCCGGACGCGCCGTTCAGCCGGCCGGAGCGGGCGGAGCGGTCAGACGAGGTCGAACCGGTCCGCGTTCATGACCTTGTTCCACGCGGCGACGAAGTCCTTCACGAACTTCTCCTTCGCGTCGTCGCCGGCGTACACCTCGGCGAGGGCGCGCAGCTCGGAGTTGGAGCCGAAGACGAGGTCGGCCCGGCTGCCGGCCCACTTCACCTCGCCGGTGCTCGCGTCCCGGCCCTCGAAGGCGGTCTGGTCCTCGGACGTCGCCTTCCACTGGATGCCCATGTCGAGCAGGTTGACGAAGAAGTCGTTGGTGAGGACACCGGGCGTCCTGGTGAGGACGCCGAGCTGCGACTGCTGGTAGGTGGCGCCGAGGACGCGCAGACCGCCGACGAGCACGGTCGTCTCGGGCGCGCTCAGGCTCAGCAGGTTGGCCCGGTCGAGCAGCAGGTACTCGGCGGGCAGGCGGTTGCCCTTGCCGAGGTAGTTGCGGAAGCCGTCCGCGGTCGGCTCCAGCGCCTCGAAGGACTCGGCGTCGGTGTGCTCGTCGCCGGCGTCCACACGGCCCGGGGTGAAGGGCACCTCGACCGCGAAGCCACCCTCCTTGGCGGCCTTCTCCACGGCGGCGGCACCGCCGAGGACGATGAGGTCGGCCAGGGAGACCTTCTTGGCGCCGGAGGAGGCGTTGAAGTCCCGCTGGATGCCCTCCAGGGTGCGCAGCACCTGGGCCAGCTGATCGGGCTCGTTGACCTCCCAGCCGCGCTGCGGGGCGAGGCGGATGCGGGCGCCGTTGGCGCCGCCGCGCTTGTCGCTGGCGCGGAACGTGGACGCGGACGCCCACGCCGTGGTGACCAGCTGGGACACGGACAGCCCCGAGTCGAGCAGCTTGGTCTTCAGGGCGGCGATGTCGGCGTCGTCGATCAGCTCGCCGTCGCGCTCCGGCAGCGGGTCCTGCCAGAGCAGGGTCTCCTCCGGGACCTCGGGGCCGAGGTACAGGGACTTCGGGCCCATGTCACGGTGGGTGAGCTTGTACCAGGCGCGGGCGAAGGCGTCCGCGAACTCCTCCGGGTTCTCGTGGAACCGGCGGGAGATGGGCTCGTAGATCGGGTCGAAGCGCAGCGCCAGGTCGGTGGTGAGCATGCGCGGGCGGTGCTTCTTCTCCGGGTCGTGCGCGTCCGGCACGATCTCGGGGGCGTCCTTGGCCACCCACTGGTGGGCGCCGGCCGGGCTCTGCTCCAGCTCGTAGTCGTACTCGAAGAGGTTCTTGAAGAACCCGTTGCTCCACCGGGTCGGGGTGCTGGTCCAGGTGACCTCCAGGCCGGAGGTGATGGCGTCCGCGCCCTTGCCGGTGCCGTAGGTGTTGCGCCAGCCGAGGCCCTGCTCCTCGAGGCCGGCGGCCTCCGGGTCGGCGCCGACGTGGTCGGCGGGGCCGGCGCCGTGGGTCTTGCCGAAGGTGTGGCCGCCGGCGATCAGCGCGACGGTCTCCTCGTCGTTCATCGCCATGCGGCGGAACGTCTCACGGATGTCGCGGGCCGCGGCGACCGGGTCCGGGTTGCCGTTCGGGCCCTCGGGGTTGACGTAGATCAGGCCCATCTGGACGGCGCCGAGCGGGTTCTCCAGATCGCGGTCGCCGGTGTAGCGCTTGTCGTCCAGCCAGGTGGTCTCGGGGCCCCAGTAGACGTCCTCCTCCGGCTCCCAGACGTCCTCGCGGCCACCGCCGAAGCCGAAGGTCTCGAAGCCCATCGTCTCCAGGGCGACGTTGCCGGTGAGGATCAGCAGGTCGGCCCAGGAGATGCTCTGGCCGTACTTCTTCTTGACCGGCCACAGCAGGCGGCGGGCCTTGTCCAGGTTGCCGTTGTCCGGCCAGCTGTTGAGCGGGGCGAAGCGCTGCTGGCCGGCGCCGGCGCCACCGCGGCCGTCGCTGATGCGGTAGGTGCCCGCGCTGTGCCAGGCCATACGGATCATCAGCGGGCCGTAGTGGCCGAAGTCGGCGGGCCACCAGTCCTGCGACGTGGTGAGCACCTCGGCGATGTCCCGCTTCACGGCCGCGAGGTCCAGGGCCTTGAAGGCCGCCGCGTAGTCGAAGTCCTCGTCGAGCGGGTTGGCCACGGCCGGGTTCTTGGCGAGGATCTTCACATTGAGCCGCTCCGGCCACCACTGGCGGTTTCCGCCACCCTGGGTCGGGTGCAGGGCCCGGTCGTGCGCGACGGGGCAGCCGCCGCTCCCCTCCGCCTTCGCGTCTGTGACGATCGCGTCGTGGTTCTCAGTCATGGCAATCCTTCCGAACTGTGCGGAACTCGGTGCTCAGGAACTGCGGCCGGTGGAACAGTCGGGGCACAGGCCCCAGTACACGACCTCGGCCTCGTCGATGGCGAAGCCCCGGTCGTCGGAGGCGGTCAGGCAGGGCGCGTCGCCGACGGCACAGTCGACGTCGGCGACGGCCGCGCAGGACCGGCACACGATGTGGTGGTGGTTGTCCCCCACGCGTCCCTCGTACCGGGCCGGGTGGCCGGCCGGCTCGATACGGCGTACCAGGCCCGCCGCGGTCAGCGCGTGCAGTGCCTCGTAGACGGCTTGCAGGGAGATGTGGCCCACACGACCGCGGACACCGGAGGCGATCGCCTCGACGCCGAGGTGGTCACCGTCCCGGACGGTCTCCAGCAGCGCGACGCGAGCTGCCGTCACGCGCAGGCCGGCACCGCGGAGTTCCTCGGCGGTGGTCGGTCTCGGGGAGGCGGACATGGGCTGAACCTACCGTCACAAACACGAGGGGTTCAATAAAACGAAGGATGCAATTCTGGCCTCGTCCGGGCGACGCACGGCCGTCTTCGGGGCCCTGTCCGCGCCGGTGGCGCACGGGCCGCGGGGCGGTCCGCGCACGCCCGCGTCAGGAGGTCCCGGACCGGCCCGCGGCGGTACGGCGAGCCGGACGGGCGCCGCCCGCGCGGCGGCGGACCGGACCCGGCACCCGGCGCGCCCGGCCCTCGGGCGGGTCACGCCGTCCGGGGTGGCCGGGGTCCTGGCCCTCGGGACGGTCACCCCGCCCGTGCGGCCGGGTGCCGGCCGGTGGCGTCACCCGCGCGGGTGCACGGCGTCCCGCCGTCCGTGGGACCGGGCGGGTCGCGTCGTCCGGCAGCGGTGTGAAGTTCGCCGGGTGGCGTGAGGGATCGGGGGCGGGCGGGCAACGAACCCCTTCATGCCCCACGCGATTCTCCTGCGGCAGGTGATGCGATGACCACGGCGACGCCCCGGGCGCTCCGGATGCCGCCCGCCCGGACCGGCACGACGGCCGCCGGGTCCCCGGCACCGCCCGCCCCGCCCTCCCTGCCGTCCCTCACCGGGCTGCGCTGGATGGCGGCGCTGCTGGTGTTCGGACTGCACGTGCACAACTTCGGCTGGTTCGGCGGCACGGGTGGCCGCCTGATGTCCTGGGGCTTCGGCGCCGGGGCCACCGGAGTGTCGTTCTTCTTCGTCCTGTCGGGATTCGTGCTGACCTGGTCGGCGCGGCCCCGCGACCGCGCGCTCGCCTTCTGGCGGCGGCGTGTCGCGCGGGTGTACCCGGTGCACCTGGTCACCCTCGTCGTCGCGCTGGTCATGGCGTGCACGCTGACGCACCGGGCGCTGCCGACGCCCGGGCAGGCGCTGGCGAACGCGCTGCTGCTGCACTCCTGGTGGCAGCCGTGGTGGCAGACGCTGAACCCGGTGAGCTGGTCCCTGGCCTGCGAGGCGTTCTTCTACGCCGTCTTCCCGGCCCTGATCCTGCTGCTGCGCCGGCTCGGGGCGCGCGGCGCGGGGGCGCTGGGCGGATTGTCGGCGGCCGTGGTCCTGCTGCTGGCCTGGGCGGACGCCCACCACTGGTGGACGCACCCGGTCTACTCCTTCCCCGCCGCGCGGCTGCCCGAGTTCGTGCTCGGCGCGGTCGCCGCGCGGCTGGTGCTGCTGGGCCGCTGGCGCGGGCCGGGGCTGGAGGCGTCGCTCGCGCTGGCCCTCATCGGCTACTTCCTGGTCCCGCAGGTCACCCCCGGCTACTCCGCCACCGTGTGCACCCTCACCGGGTTCGCCCTGCTCATCCCGGCGGCGGCGGTCGCGGACCTGCGCGGGCTGCCGTCGCTGTGGCGCGGCGGGCGGATGGTGCGGCTCGGGGAGCTGTCGTTCGCCTTCTACATGGTCCATCTGCTGGTGCTGCGCGCCGCTACGACCCTGCTGGGCACGAAGCCGCGGTTCGGCCTCCTGGCCGGGCTGACCGTCGGCGCCGCCGCGTTCGCGGTCTCGCTCGGCCTGTCGTGGGTGCTGTACGAGGCGGTGGAGCGCCCGGCCCGGTGCCTGCTGCTGCGCCGCCGCCGGCCCGGCGGGAGGTCCCGGCGCCGGCACCGGCACCGGCACCGGCACCGGCACACGACTGACGGCCTCGCCGTTTCCCGCCATACCTTCCGGCTTTTTTCGGCCTTCTGTTCGCCCCTCTCCGGCCTCCCGCACCCCGGGCCGCCCGCCCCGCCCGCACCTCCCGCCGACGGGGCCGGTCCCACGCGCGGGTGACGTACGCGACATCGAGGAGAGGTTCGCGGGTTTCGGGGTAAGCGGCTGACCGACACCGGCCCGGCGGCGCACACCGACGGGCCGGCGGCAGCCGAACGCACCGAGGGAGCGGAGCCGACGTACGCGGACCAACCGACCGGGACCCCACCCGCTCGCCCGCCCGCCACACCGGGGCCACCGCCCATGACCTGGGCATCGGTGGTCCGGCCGCGGTCCCGGGAGCGGATTGGCCCGGCCGGACACCGGTCGCTACGGTGGACGGTCGGCAATGATCGGCTCCGCGGAGCCGGCCGACCGGCGCACCGTGTGGTGCGAGAGGAGAGGATGACAGTGCCCGAGCAGGACCCGGCCGTATCGGCACCCCAGATGGTGAGTTCCTTCCTGGAAAAGCGCAAGGAGCAGATCGCCCAGCGCTGGGCCGACACGCCTCTGTTCCGCTCGGTCTTCACCGTCTCCCGCGACGAGGCGGTCGAGGCGTGCAAGGCCGTGGTGGACGCGCTGTCCGAGGTGGCCGTCAGCGGACGGCTGGAGGACATCGGAGCGCCCGGCTTCACCCCGGTGCGCGACCAGCTGGGACGGATGACGCAGAACCGGGCCCGCTCCGGCTACGCCCCGTCCCAGATCGCCGACGAGGTGGCCGGGCTGCGCCTGCCCGTGGTGGAACTGCTCCGCGAGGAGTTCGCCGACCCCGCCGCCCCGCAGGCCCAGGAGTCCGTGCTGGCGCTGACCCTGCTGCTGGGCACGCTCAGGCTGGTGGTGATGGAGACGGCGCTGGACGCGAACGCGGAGCTGATCGAGCGGCAGCGGCAGCAGCTGCTCGAAGTGGCCACCCCGGTGATCAAGCTGTGGGAGGGCACGGTCGCCGTACCGCTGATCGGCACCCTGGACAGCGCGCGCAGCCAGGTCGTCATGGAGTCGCTGCTGGAGGCGATCGTCGACCAGCGGGCCCGGTACGCCATCCTGGACATCACCGGGGTGCCGACCGTGGACTCCCTGGTGGCGCAGCACCTGATGAAGACGGTGGCCGCGGCCCGGCTGATGGGCGCCGAGTGCATCGTCTCCGGGATCCGCCCGGCCATCGCGCAGACCATCGTGCAGCTCGGCATCGACCTGGGTTCGGTCCTCACCCGGTCCTCACTGGCCGACGCGCTGGCCTACGCGCTCGGCCGGCAGGGGATCGAGGTGTCCCGGGCGCACGCGGATGCGAGTGCCCGGTGAACCAGCCCTTTCCCGCTCAGCCCTCCCCGGTCCCGGTGCTCGCCCTCGGCGATGTGCTGCTGGTCTCCCTGCAGGGCGAGCTGCACGACGGCATGGCCGAACAGCTGCAGCAGGACATCACCCAGCGCATCGCCACGGACCGGGTGACCGGGGTGGTGCTCGACATCTCCGGGGTGGACATCGTCGACTCCTTCCTCGGCCGGGTGCTCGCGGAGATCGCCTCCACGGCCCGACTGCTCGCGGCCCGTACGGTCCTGGCCGGGATGCGGCCCGCGGTGGCCATCACCCTGGTCGAGCTGGGGCTGACGCTGCCCGGCCTGGTGACCGCGCTGGACGTCGACCGCGCCATGGAACTGCTCTCCCAGAGGGGGAGCTGATGCAGCCGTCCGGCCAGGTGTCCGCGAAGAGCCTGCCGATCGGCTCGGACGCGGACCTGGCCTGGGTGCGACAGCACGTGCGGCAGTGCGCGGCGGGGCTCGGCTTCGGTCTGGTGCAGCAGACGAAGCTGGTCACGGCGGCGAGCGAGCTGGCCCGCAACACGCTGGTGCACGGCGGTGGCGGGCGGGTGGAGGTCACCCCGCTGGACAACGGGCGGGCCCGTGGTCTGCGGATGTGTTTCATCGACGACGGTCCGGGAATCCGCGATCTGGAACTGGCCATGACCGACGGGTACACCTCCGGCGGCGGCCTCGGGCTGGGACTGAGCGGAGCGAAGCGGCTGGTGCACGAGTTCAGTGTGGACACCGAGCCCGGCCGGGGTACGACCGTCACGGCCGTGGCCTGGGTGGCCCAGGTGCCCGCGTCCCGCCCGGGGGTGCGATGAGCCGGGTGTGGGAAATCCCGGTCCACGACTCCACCCGGGTGCGGGACGCCCGGATGGCGGCCCGGGAGGCGTGCGACGACTCGGGCCTGGACCCCGCGCGGACGGCGGCGGCGGAGCTGGTCGCCACCGAGCTGGCGACCAACCTGCTCAAGCACGCCGGCGGCGGCCACATGGTGGTCAACCTGGTGGATCCGCCGGACGGCGGCCCGGGAACGTCGGTCCAGCTGTACGCGCTCGACCACGGGCCGGGCATCGCCGACATGGACACCGCGCTGCGCGACGGCTACTCCACCGCCGACGGCTCGCTCGGCGCGGGGCTGGGCAGCTGCCGGCGCAGCGCCAACGCCTTCGAGCTGTACAGCAGGCCCGGCCGGGGCACGGTGGCGGCGGCCCGGATCGACCCGGAGGCCGGTGCGCGCGGGGCGGCCTCGGCGGGGCTGCCCGCGGGCGGGATCACGGTCTCCCTCGGCGAGGCCGAACAGTGCGGTGACGCCTGGGCCTGGGTGCGCACGGGGAAGCTGCTGACCCTGCTGCTCGCGGACGGTCTCGGGCACGGTGCGAAGGCCGCGCACGCCTCCACCGCCGCGGTGGCGGAGCTGCGCCGCACCGGGCACCTGCCGCCCGGGGAGATCCTGCGCCGGCTGCATACGGCGCTGCGGCCCACCCGGGGCGCCGCGGTCTCGGTGGCCCAGGTGGACACGGAACGGGCGGAACTCGGCTTCGCCGGGGTCGGCAACGTCGGTGCCCGGATGCGCAGCGGGGATTCCTGGACGTCCCTGGTGCCCCATCCGGGGATCGTCGGGGCGTACTTCCCGGCGCAGGTCCCGGTGCGCCGGCTGCCGTGGCGCCCGGACAGCCTGCTCGTCCTGCACAGCGACGGACTGCCCAACCGGTGGACCCCGCCGCAGGACCCCGGGCTGCTCGCCCGCGACCCGTCGGTGGTGGCCGCGGCGATCCTGCGCGACGCGGGCAGCCCCGCCCGCCCCGCCCGCGACGACACGAGCGTGGCCGTCCTGGTCCCCGACCGCCGGACCAGCACCCCATGACAGTCCGCGACACCTGGACCATCGCCTCCGCCGTCGACGCGGCCCGCGCCCGTGCCCGGCTGGCCCGGCTCGCCGCGGACGCCGGGGTGCCCGCGCTCGACCGCGCGCGCTTCCTCAGCGCGCTCGGGACCCGGCTGCGGCAGGCCCTGGACGCGGGCGGCGCGGAACTGACCGTGACCGCCGCGGCGGACGGCCGGCTGGACGTCGCGCTGGGCGGCCCGGAGCCCTGGCGGCTCACGCTCGACTGCCCCGCCGAGCCGCCCGGCGCCCCCCGCCCGGGCGACGACTCGCTCCCCGAGGCGCTGCTCGGCGCCGACGAGGACACCGCCGCCGTGCTGACGAGCCTCGCCGAGACGGAGGAGCTGCTGCGGCTGCACCGGGAGGAGCTGCACCAGACCAACCAGGGCGTGCTGGCGCTGCACGCCGAGCTGGAGGCGGCGGCGCTGGCGCAGCGCGAGCTGCTGGACGCCGAGCGGGCGGCGCGCGCCGAGGCGGAGAACGCCCGCCGCCTGCTGACCTTCCTGGCCAACGCGAGCGCGGTGCTGCACGCCTCCCTGGAGCACGAGGACATCCTGCGCCGGCTGCCCGAGCTGCTGGTCCCGGAGTACGCCCGGCACGTCGACGTGTGGCTGGTGGACGACGACCGGACCCCGCCGGGCGAGCGGGCGGCGGCCACGGTGACGGCGGCGCGCACCGGCCGCCCCCAGCACGCGGGTCCGCACCCCGGTGAGCTGCCGGGCGTGGACGACCTGCCGGCATCGGCGCTCTCCCCCGACCGGCCGCTGCTGTGCCTGCCGCTGGGCGCGCGCACCGTGCAGGGGGTGCTGACGCTGGCCGCGCCGGGCGACCGCTTCGACCCGGACACCACCGTGATGCTGCTGGAGCTGGCCCGGCGGGCGGGCATCGCGCTGGACAACGCCCGCCAGTACGAGCAGCACCGGGACGTCGCCGAGGCCCTGCAACGGGCCCAGCTCACCGAGCTGCCCGCCGTCCGGGGCCTGGACCTGGCCGCACGCTATCTGCCCGCGACGCACGGCCTGAACATCGGCGGCGACTGGTACGACGCCTTCTCCCAGCCGGACGGCAGTGTGCTGGCGGTGATAGGGGACGTCACGGGGCACGGGCTGCGCGCGGCGGTCATCATGGGCCAGTTGCGCACCGCGCTGCGCGCCTACGCCGTCGAGGGCAACGGCCCGGCGCGGATCCTCACCCTGCTGCACCGGATGCTGCGCCACCAGCAGCCCGAGCTGTACGCGACCTGTGCCATCGCCCGGTTCACGCCCGGGGAGCCCGAGGTGGTGTGGGCCGCCGCGGGGCATCCGCCGGCCGTGGCCCGCGGACCCCGGGGGGAGGTGCGGGTGCTGGAGGCGAAGCCCGGGATCATGCTGGGGGTTCCGCTGCCGTACGAGTACGAGGAGCACACCGTCGAGCTGCCGGCCGGGTCCGTTCTCGCGCTGTACACGGACGGCCTGGTGGAGCGGCGGGCCGCCGGGATCGACGCGGGCATCGACCGGCTCGCCCGGGCGATGGAGGTGCTCCGCGCCCCGGAGCTCGCGGATCTGGACGCGGCGGCCGACGGACTGCTCAAGCCGATGCTGCACGACTCCGAACACGACGACGACATCTGCCTGCTGTTGTGCCGCACCACGCGTGCGTGAACGGCCGGTCCCCGGTCGCCGGGGCCGGCGCACGGCGGACGTCACTTGTTGGCGCAAACGTCGCCGAAGACCGGGTTCGACAGCCCGATGACGTCGATGGTGTTGCCGCACACGTTGGCCTGGACGGTGATCCGGTACCTGGATGACGTGTCCGGACAGGACGCCGGGGCTGTTCGCGGCGACGCCGACGGTCGTCGGGCCGTCGTCGGAGGCGACGGCGCTGGCCGCGCCGGCCAGGGCAAGGGCTGCCGTGATGACGGTCGTGGTGGCCAAGCTGCGAAGACGCGTGTTCTGCCCCACTGTTGAGCGTCGGGACGCCTCCGTCTCACCCGGAGCGCGCCCCGTCCGCCCGCGCTGCTACGCCGTTCGGGCAGCCCCTGCCCGGCGTTCCCTCGTCCGGCCGCTCAGGCGGCGGACGGGAAGCGTTCCCAGACCCGGTGCGCGCCCAGCAGCCGGGTGATCTCCTGGAGCACTCCCGTGGCGGTGTCCCCGGCGATCACCCCGGGCGCGTCCAGCGGGATGCCGGCCGCCTCCAGGGCCGCCTCGCCGCCCTTGGCCGCGCCGATGGCCTTGCCGTGCCGGAACGCCTCGCCCAGCAGCAGCCCCACCCGGGGGTCGGGGGTGGCGAGTGAGGCGGTGGGCTGGCCGGCCTTGGCGTCGCGGGCGCCGTAGGCGTCGGCGCCCACGCCCGGGGTGCCCGCCACCAGCACCGCGTCGAACTCCACGGAGCGCGCGGTGGCGTAGGTCCGCTGGACGGTCAGGGCGCCTTCGCCGTCGCCGAGGGTGCCGCCGACGGGGGCGACGACCAGCGGGACCATGCCACCGTCGAGGACCGCCTGGCGCACGGCCCGTACGCCGTCGAGGTCGCCGTCGGGTCCGGTGAGGATGCCGATGATCCGGCCGTCGGTGGGCCAGGTGTGCCCGACCTGGGAGAGGGCGGGGCTGGGCTGGACGTCGGCGAGGGGCACGGTGGGCTCGGGCGCGGGCAGGCCGAGGCCGGCCGCGACGCCCGCGCACAGCTCCGGGTCGATGTTGGCCAGGACCTGCAACGCCCGTTCGCGGATGGCCACTTCGTAGCACTTGCCGAGTTCGAAGGTGTAGGCGCCGATGATGTGCTCGCGCTCGGGCGGGCTCATGCTCAGCCAGAACCGGCGCGGCTGGCTGAAGTGGTCGCCGAACGATTCGGGCGCCTCGCGGACCTTGGTCGCCTCGGGGACGCGTACGGGGGTCTCGATGAACGCGCCGAGGTCGGCGCCCGCGGTGAACGGGCAGCCGCCGTCGAGGGAGTTGGGCCGGTAGGGTGCCACGCCCCGGTGCACGGCCGTCTGGTGGAAGCCGTCGCGGTGCATGTCGTTGACGGGCGCGTGCGGCCGGTTGATCGGGATCTGCGAGAAGTTGGGGCCGGCCAGGCGGGTGATCTGGGTGTCCAGATAGGAGAAGAGCCGGCCCGCGAGCAGCGGGTCATCGGTGATGTCGATGCCGGGGACGAGGTGGCCGACGTGGAAGGCGACCTGCTCGGTCTCGGCGAAGAAGTTCGACGGGTTGCGGTCGAGGGTGAGCAGCCCGATCGGCTGCACGGGGGCCAGTTCCTCGGGGACGATGTTGGTCGGGTCCAGCAGGTCGATGCCCTCGAAGGTCTGGTCGGGGGTGTCGGGGAAGGTCTGGATGCCGAACTCCCACTGGGGGTAGGCGCCCGCCTCGATGGCGTCGGCGAGGTCCCGGCGGTGGAAGTCGGGGTCGACGCCGTTGATGATCTGGGCCTCCTCCCACACCAGGGAGTGCACGCCCAGCTTCGGCTTCCAGTGGAACTTCACCAGCGTGGTCTCGCCGGCGGCGTTGACCAGGCGGAAGGTGTGGACGCCGAAGCCCTCCATCGTGCGGTACGAGCGGGGGATGCCCCGGTCGGACATGTTCCACAGGGTGTGGTGGGCGGCCTCGGTGTGCAGGGTGACGAAGTCCCAGAAGGTGTCGTGGGCGCTCTGCGCCTGCGGGATCTCCCGGTCGGGGTGCGGCTTGCCGGCGTGGATGACGTCCGGGAACTTGATGGCGTCCTGGATGAAGAAGACCGGGATGTTGTTGCCGACCAGGTCGAAGACGCCCTCGCTGGTGTAGAACTTGGTCGCGAAGCCCCGGGTGTCACGGACGGTGTCGGAGGAGCCCCGGGAGCCGAGCACGGTGGAGAAGCGGACGAACACCGGTGTCTCGACGTCCTCGGCGAGGAATGCCGCCTTCGTCACGTTCGCGGCGGTGCCGTAGCTGCGGAACACCCCGTGCGCCCCGGCGCCGCGGGCGTGGACCACACGCTCCGGGATGCGCTCGTGGTCGAAGTGCATCACCTTCTCCCGCAGGTGGTGGTCCTGCAGGAGCACCGGGCCGCGGGGCCCGGCCTTGAGGGAGTGGTCGGTGTCGTACAGCCGGGTGCCCTGGGCGGTGGTCAGATAGCTGCCGCTCTGCGCCATCCGTGCCTGGTCGGCGCCGGTCGGCTGGCCGGTCGGGGAGACGGTGTCGGGGCCGGTCTGGTCGGGCTTGGGCGGGAACGGCTCATGGGGGGTGGTCGGTTCGGCGACCGGCGGGGACTGCGGTCCCGGCTTGCCCGGGATGCCGTCCTCGGGGCCCTTGGGTCCTCCCTGGAGGGCGTCCGCCACCTTGTCCGCGGCTCGCTTCAGGGGGTTCGTCTCGCTCATCTGTGGCAATTCCTTCGCTGGTCATGGGGGCGGGCCGGGGCAAGGACGAGCGGGTGTCCGATGCGCGGTGGCCACGCCGGGGGCATGCGGCCGGCACCTTGGCCTGCGTCGGGTGGGTCCCGGGTGGCGGGAGCCGACGGCGGCCTCGTACCGGGGTCCCCGGGCCGGGGCGTCCGAAACCGGGAACTCGGGGAGTTCCCGGTCGGGGTGAAGTCGGGCCGTCTCCTATCGAGTTGCCGGGTGGGCAGGCCCGCCGGACACGCCGGTCCGGCCCGGGGGCCGCCGGCAGGGCCACAGCCCCCTGCCGCGGACGTCCGACATCGGCAGGGCCGGCTTCTTGACCCGGTGCGGGCCGCCGGTACCCGGCCGCCCGCATCCGCCACCCTAGGCGCTGGCACGGCGCGGCGCAGTTCGGAAGGCGTGCGGCCCGGCCGGTCAGGAACGGGCGACGACACGCAGGGTGTCCAGGGAGGAGTCCGACGCGTCCGGCACGAGGAAGCCGTGGGCGATACCGCTGCGCAGATAGTCGACGATCTCCGCGGTGATGACCTCGCCGGGTGCCACGACCGGTACACCCGGCGGGTAGGGGCTGAGCGTCTCGGCGGCGATCCGGCCCACGGCCCGTTCGGCGGGCACCTGTTCGGCGGGACCGAAGAAGGCGTCCCGGGGCAGGATCGCCTGCTCCAGTTCCAGGGCGCGCGGCTCGGGCAGGTGCACGGCCGGTCGCCGCTCGAGGGTGTCGGCGCGCTCCACCAGGGAACGCACGGATTCCACCAGGAGTTTCTCCGTCTGGTCGTCGTCGGAATGGGTGATGGAGGCGGTGATCCGGCAGGTGTCCGAGCCGCCCATGTCGACGTGGCAGTTCGCGCGCAGCCACTCGGTCGCCTGCATGCCGCTGATGCCGAGGTCCCGTACGTCGACGACGATCTTCAGCGGGTCGAACTCGGCGGCCAGTCCCTCGTCGATGATCTCGCCGCCCATGACCCGCAGCCCGGGCAGCTCCCGCAGCTGGGCGCGGACGCGTTCGGCGCGGTGCAGGGCCGCGTCGAGCAGGCCGTGCCCCTGTTCGACCATCTGCCGCCGCCAGCCGTCGAGGGTGGCGTAGACCAGGCTGGAGGCGCTGGTGGTGCCGAGGAGGTCCTCGCGCTGCTTGAGCACGGTGGGCGAGATGCGGTCGCCCTGGAGGTGGAAGACGGAGCTCTGCTCGATGGCGCCGCCCATCTTGTGGACGCTGGTGAGGACCAGGTCGGCGCCCGCGTTCATGCCCCACACGGGCAGGCCCGGGTGGAAGGGCAGGTGGGCGCCCCACGCCTCGTCCACGATGAGGGGGACGTCGGCGGCGTGGCAGACGTCGGCGACCGCGCGCACGTCGGCGCAGGTGCCCCAGTCGGTGGGGGTGATCAGCAGCATGCCCTTGGCGTCCGGGTGCTCGCGCAGCCGGTCGCGGACGTCGTCGGCCTCCGGCGGATGGGCCATGTGCCGTTCGCCGTCGAACTTCGGGTGCACCCAGACGGGTTCCACCCCGTTGATGATCACGGCGGCGATGACCGACTTGTGGGCGTTGCGGGACAGCAGCAGTTTCTCCCCCGGCCCGGCGACGGCGAGCATCGCGGTCTTGACCGACAGGGAGCTGCCGCAGGTGGAGAAGAACGCCTGGTCGGCGCCGACGGCGTCGGCCATCAGCTCCTGCGCCTGTTCCAGCACGCCCTGGGACTGACGGCGGTCGTCCAGCCCGTTGAGGCTGAGCACGTCGGAACGGAAGACGTCCAGCCCGAGGATGTCGGCCACCCGCGGATCGGCGCCACGGCCCTGCTTGTGCCCGGGCGGCCCGAACACCACGTCCCCTCGTCGCCGGAACTCCTGCAGAGCCTCCAGCACGGGTACGCGGGAGTGGTCCATGGCTGCCTCCTGAACTGTTCGGTTCCGCACCCACCGTGTTGCACCGCGGGGGCGGCCCAAACCCGGCCGCCCGGTGTCGGGGGCCGTCCGGGTGGAACCCGGACCCGCACGGAGCACACCCGCCGCACCGAGGAGGTCTCGTGTCGCTGTACCACCGGATCGGGGAAGAGGTCGCACGGCGCGCCGACGCGCTGTGGTCCGTGGCGTCGACGCTGCACGCGGATCCGGAGACCGCGTTCGCCGAGCACCGGGCGGCGGCACTGCTCACGGGCGAGCTGGAGGGCGCGGGCTTCGAGGTGCGGCGCGGGGCGGCGGGGCTGCCGACGGCATTCACGGCCCGCTCGGGCCGGGGCCGGCCGGTGGTGGCGTTCCCGCTGGAGTACGACGCGCTGCCCGGGCTCGGCCACGCCTGCGGGCACAACCTGATCGCGGCGGCCGGCCTCGGGGCGGCCCTGGTCCTGGACGCCGTGCGGGACGGTGCCGAGGGCACGGTCCTGGCGGTGGGCACACCGGCCGAGGAGGGCGGCGGCGGCAAGGCGCTGGAGGTGGAGGCGGGCGTCTTCGACGGGGTGGACGCGGCCCTGATGTTCCACCCGGGGGTGTACGACTGGGTGCGGGCCCCGCTGACCGCGCAGGAGCAGTACCGGGTCGCGTTCCGGGGCCGGGCCGCGCACCCGACGGGCAGTCCGACCGAGGGCATCGACGCGCTGGCGGCGCTGATCGAGCTGTTCAACGTCCTGTCGGCGCTCGGCCGGCGGCTGCCGGAGGGCTCGCACGTGCAGGGCATCATCACGCACGGCGGTACGGCCACGAACATCGTCCCGGAGTTCGCGGAGGGCCGGTTCGGGCTGCGGGCGCTGACGACGGCCGCCCTGGACGAGCTGGCGGAGCGGCTGACCACGGCCGCCGAGGGGGTGGCGCGGGCGACCGGCACGACCGTGACGGTGGAGCGGGCGAGCGTGCGCTACGAGCACTTCCGGGACAGTTCCCCGCTGTCCGAGCGGTTCGCCGGGCACCTGGACCGGGCCGGGATCGCCCTCGCCCCGCCCGCTCCCGGCGTCTATCTGGGCTCCTCCGACATCGGCAACGTCAGCGGCCGGGTGCCCGCCATCCACCCCTTCGTCGCGATCATGGACTCCGGTGGTTCGGACCACACGCCGGAGTTCGCCGAGGCCGCGGTCTCGCGGCGGGCGCGCCGGGTGCTCCTCGCCGTGGTGGAGGCGCTGGCCTGCACGGGGGCGGACGTACTCGGCGACGCGGCGCTGCGCGGCCGGGCCCGGGAGGGACTGCGCCAGGCCGGGGAGTGACGGCCTGGCGCGTCCGGGGTCGTACGGGTCCTACGGGAAGGACGTCACCTTGGACGGGACGGTGTCGGTGCCCGAGGTGGGGGCGCCGGTGCCGTTGACGACGTGGGCGTACTGGCCCTTGCCGCCGAGGGAGATCACCAGCAGGTCGTGCATCTTGATCCCCGCGGTGGCGGGCACCTGGAAGCCGTGGGTCTGGACGATCGACGGATCGGCCGTGAAGTTGCAGTAGCTGCCCAGGCCCCAGGCCTCGTGGGTGGTGACGGAGTCGGCGACCTTGTAGGCCGCGTAGCCGACGATGCCGTCGTGGGTGACGGCGGCGGCGTTCGGGACGTCGTACGCCTTCTCGTTCTGGAAGAAGACCGTCCGGCCGCGTTCTCCGCTCCAGTAGACGTCGTACTTGTTGAAGTGCTCCACGAACAGGCCGGTGGCCAGGACGTCGTCGCCGTTGACGCGCAGGCCGTAGTCGGCGCGGTTGGTGTCCCAGCCGACGCCGCTGCCGTGGTCGGCGCGCCAGATCCAGGTGTGGTCGACGATGACGTCATCGCTGTCGACCACCACGGAGTTGGTGGCGAGCCCGGGTCCGGCGCCGCCGACGCGGATGAACACGTCCTGCATCGTGGTGGGGTTCGCCGCGTGGTCGGCGGTGGCGCCGGGGGTACCGATGCGCAGCAGCGTGTCGGAGTTGACCGGTCCCGCGTCGATCAGGAACCCGGCGAGACGTACGCCGTCGACGTCGGCGACGTGCATCGCGTCGACGCCGTTGTCCGGGACGAGGGTGGCGAGACCGAGGCCGAGGACGACGGTGTCGGGGCGGGTGACGTCGAGGGTCTGGTCGAGGTGGTAGACGCCGGGGGTGAACAGGAGGTTGAGGCCCTGGGCGAGGGCCGCGTTGATGGTCGCGGCGGTGGCACCGGGCTTGACGACGTAGAACCGGTCCAGCGGGAGCGAGGTGCCGGCGTTCGCGGGCCAGGACACCCCCCGGGCGGCGGTGCGCTTGGCGGGGACGAACACCTTGTAGGCGGAGCCGTCCAGGTAGAGGAAGGGCTTCTCGCGGGAGACCGGGGTGGTGTCCAGGGTGGTGTACGGGCCGCTGTCGAAGTTGGTGGCGGGGGCGCCCTGGACACCGGAGAAGGTCATGTTCCACACGCCGTTGGTCCAGCCGCCGACCGAGCTGTCGCGGGTGTACCACTGCTGCTGGGAGTAGGGGCCCACGGTGCCGTCGATCCTGGAGTCGGCGATGTAGCCGCCGGAGGCCCAGCCGTAGCCGTTGGGCGCCAGGTTGAGGCCGCCCTTGACGTGGATGCGGCGGAAGGGCGCGGCCTGGGCGACCGCCCAGCGGTCGGTGCCGTTGGACGGGGTGATCGCGAGGTTCTCCGCCGAACGCCAGAAGTTCTGCGTGGCGTTGCCGTTGAACCAGCCGGCGTCGACCGTGACGTCCCCGTTGATCTGGGTGTCGTCGGGGTTCAGGCCGAGCCCGGAGATCGAGGTGTAGAAGCCGAGCTGGGCGTTGACGCCGTTGTAGGTGCCGGGCTTCAGCAGGAACTGGTAGCGGCCGGTGCCGAACTGGGCCGATTCCTGCCGGGCGAAGACGTCGTCGAACTTCTGCTGGAGGTTCGGGGTGGAGGGGTCGACGACGATGACGTTCGGGCCGAGGTCGCCACCGCCCTGGACCGGCGGCAGACCGCTGGTGCCGGTGTGCACGGCGACCTCCCACAGCGAGTAGCCGTAGCCGGTGCCGCGGGCGGTGCCGTAGATCCGCACGTACCGGCCGGAGCCGCTGACGTCGTAGGAGGCCGTGCCGCCGGTCGCGCCGGTGACGGACTTGAGGGTGCTCCAGTTCTGGCCGTCGGCCGAGGCCTGGATCTGGAAGTCCTTGCCGTAGGCGGCTTCCCAGTTCAGGTCGACCTTGCACAGGTCCTTGACGGCGCCGAGGTCGGCCTGGAGCCACTGCGGGTCGGCGGCCCGGCTGGACCAGCGGGTGGCGGCGTCGCCGTCGAAGGCGGCGGAGGCGGGGGTGCCGGCGTTCTCGGTGGAGGAGGCGGTGGCGGTCCTGCCCTTGGCCGCGTTGCCGCCGTCGCAGCCGCCCTGGCCGCCGTCGGTGCTGCCGAAGACCTGGAACTCCCACAGGGAGTAGCCGTACTGGGTGGCCCGGTGCACGCCGAGCATCCGGACGTAGCGGCCCCGGCCGGAGACGTCGAGGGTGTCGGCGCCCCCGTCGGAGCCGGTGACGGACTTCAGGTCGGTCCAGGTCTTGGCGTCCCCGGAGATCTGGACCTTGTAGTCCTTGCCGTAGGCGGCCTCCCAGTCCAGTTCCACCCGGGTGACCGAGGCGGTGGCGCCCAGGTCGACCTGGAGCCACTGGTCGTCGCCGGCGGCCGAGGACCACCGGGTGCCGGTGTCGCCGTCGACGGCCTTGCCGGCCGCGGTGCCGGCGTTCTCCTCGGACGACGCGGTGGCCGTCCTCCCCTGGGACAGGGGTGTTTCGGCCGCGGTGGCCGAGGGGTGGGCGGCGGGCAGGGCGGTCAGCGCGGCCGTTGCGGCCAGCGCGACACCCAGGGATCTCCATCTCATACGGCGGCTCCAGACGTGGCGGGAATCGACTCGCCGATCCCACGGCTTAGTTCAGGTTTTGATTTAAGGGATGAACCAAGCCGTCCACAAGCCTTCGGACACCACGTCCTTGCGGAGCCGCTGCGCCGGCCCGCCGCGCGCCAGGCGCGGGAGGGGGTGAACGACAGGGTCTGTTCGGTGGCGGTGCGGCCGTCGCCGAGGGAGCCGCGGGGGGCGGTCCAGGTGCGCTGTGCGGTGGTCTCGGCGAGCCGGCCGGGGGTCGCGGACAGGCCGAGGACGAGCCCGCTGCAGCGGTTGACCAGACGGTGGGTGCCGGGCGCGGCGGAGTTCGCGATCACGAACCACTGCGGTCCGACGGCCGGTCCGCCGGCCGGGGCGGAGGCCACCGTCGGCCGAGCTCCCCAGGCGCGGCCCGCCGTCCGTGCGGAGTCGACGCCCAGCAGGCGGCCGGTCGCCGCGTTGGCGATGGTGAAGGCGCCGTCCCCGGTCGCGGTGAAGGACCACGACTCGCGGGCGGACCCGGTGGGCCGGGCGAGGGAGGTGACGGCCCAGCCACCGGACTCCTGGGCGAGGGTCCGGCCGGTGCCGGCGGCGATGCGGTACGGGCGGCCGGGGTCCACCGGCGGGGCGGCCGGGGTGGCGGGGTCCACGGTGATGTCGGCGTACTCGCCGACGGAGCCGTGGGAGCAGCCGAAGGAGCAGTAGGCGCGGAAGGGCCGGCCGAGGACGGCGGAGCCGGTGCGGCTCGCGGGGTCGGGGAACCAGCGGTACCAGGAGGCGGTGGTGTAGTCGCCGGTGTCGCCGATGAGCTGCCGCTTCTGGGTGGCCAGATCGTCGGTGGCGTACAGGTACTGCGGTGCGCCGCCGCTCCGGTCGACGGCCCGCGGGGTGCCGATGTACCGGCCGAGGCGGGCGTCGTAGGCGATGTTCATCACGGACAGCGGGGACGTCGGGGGCATCTCGCCGGCCGCGATCCGCTCGGCGGCGGTGCCGGCGTTGGCCGGGTCGTACTCGTCGGCGGCGGGGGTGTGGCCGGTGGGGTGTTCCGCGTCGACGGGCACGATGTTGCTCTCCCGGCCGCCGGTGCCGGGCTCGGACCAGGTGCCGTCGTACCACTTGCGCCAGGAGCCGGGGGCCGTCTTCGCGGCGATGGGGGCGCGGGCCACGTGTGCGTAGAACGCCTTCCAGCCGCCGTTCTTGTCGACGGTCCGCGAGCCGTAGAAGACGTAGAAGTACCCGGAGGCGGTGTCGGCGAACAGGCGCTGGTCCCCGTCGCCGTAGGAGTACGTCTCGTGCGGGAAGGCCGTGGTGTCGCCGCGCCGGGTGCTGTACGGCGAGGTGAGCACGTGGTCCTTGATGCTCCAGGTGCGGCCCCGGTCGGTGGAGACGGCGTAGTCGACGGCGTCGTAGTGCAGTCCGTCGCCGAAGGGGCGCGGGGTGAACTCGTTGGGCACCAGGCCGTACCAGTCGCCGGTGTCGGGGTCGATCCAGATGTCGTGCCCGGCCCGCGGCCGGCGGTGCCGCTCGTACCGCGCGCACGCGGCGGCCGGATCGGGCAGGCCCCGCAGCGCCTTGGCGAGGTCCACGGCGTGCGCGGTGTGCGCGCGGCCCGCCGCCGGACGGACGCCCGCCCGCACCCGGAGCGCGCGGCGCGTGCCACCGGACCCGCGTCCGGCCGCCCCGCGAAACGGTCCGGAGGCGTGCGCCGGCAGGTCCGTGCACCGGCACGCCCCTCGTGCGGAGGGTGATCGTGCCGGTGGAGTGGGTACGTCCCGGCCATGCGGGTGAGTGTGGTGGACGCGGGGTCGAACACGGTGCGACTGGTGATCGCGGACGTGGAGGGGGGTGTGCCGCTGCCGGTGCACACGGTCAAGTGGAAGCTGCGCCTGTCCGAACACCTCGGTCCGGACGGGACGATCGCCGACGAGGCGGTGCGGCGGCTGGTGGAGGCGGTGGACGCCGCGAGCGCCACGGCCCGCCGCTGGCAGGCGGCGGGCCCGCTGGCCTTCGCGACCACGGTCGTCCGCACCGCCCCGAACCGGCAGGAGGTGCTGCACCGGGTGGCGGCCGGGACCGGGGTGCGCATGTGCACCCTGCCCGGGGAGACGGAGGCCGAGCTGACCTTCCTGGCGGCCCGCCGCTGGCTGGGCTGGAAGGCGGGCCCGCTGGCGCTGCTCGACATCGGCGGCGGCTCGCTGGAGGTGGCCTTCGGGCGGGGCCGGATGCCCGGCTTCGTGGCGTCCCTGCCGCTCGGCGCGGGCCGGCTGACCCGGGAGTACCTGGCCGTGCAGGACCCGCCGGAGCCGGGCGAGCTGAAGGAGCTGCGCCGCCGGGTCCGGCACGAACTGCGGGACGTGGCCGCGCGGATCCGCTGGGAGCGTCCGCGCACCGCCGCCGTCACCTCCCGCACCTTCCAGCAGCTGGCCCGGCTGTGCGGTGCGCCGCCGGGGCGCCACGGCCCGTTCGTGGAGCGGGAACTGGCCTGCCGGGACCTGGGGGAGGCGGTGCGTGCGCTGGCCGCGCTGCCCGCCGCCGAGCGATCCCGGCTCCCGGGGATCTCCGCGCCGCGCGCCGCGCAGAGCCTGGCCGGGGCGGTGGTGGGGCACACGGCGCTGAAGCTGATGGGGCTCACCCGGGCCGTGGTCTGTCCCTGGGCGATCCGGGAGGGCGTACTGCTGCGCTATGCCGAGGACGGCGCCGACTGGTGGACGGACGTCACCACCACCGCCGGCGCCGCCGACGCCGTCGCGCCGGCGGTCCTGCGCGTCGCGGGCCCTCCGGCCTGACGGCCGGGCCCGGCGGCCGGGTTCAGGAGGTGTGCCTCAGGCGGGGCATGCAGCCGAACCAGTTCACCGTGTCCTTGTCGGTGGTGTAGCCCAGGCACCTGATGCTCCGGTCGTGCAGGGTGGCGGTCCGCTCGACGCCCCCGTCCACGTAGTCGTTCTCGTGGTGGGGCTGGACGAGGGTGTCGAAGGCGACGGTGTACCAGCGGTGGTCCTGGTCCGGCACGCTGCAGTGGCGGGCGGTCACGTTACGGCTGGGCCCCTCACTCCATATGGGGCGTTCGGCGCGGTCGCAGTGGGCGCGGCCGGCGGCCTCGGCGGTGCCGGTTCCGGTGCCGAGCAGGGCGGCGGCGCCCGTGGCCACCGCCGCGCCGGTGCCGAGCAGGCGTTTGAGTGTGGGGTTCATCGTGTGGTCCTCCTACCGGCCGCGGTGACGGCCGGGATCGCTGGGTCACCTTCCTGTGATCGTCACACCGGCCCGCGGGTCCGGCCCGCCGGCCGCCGGTCCACTCCCCCGACCCGGTGACCGGGGTCCCGCCAATGCAGCAGACCGCTCCCCACGGCCGGTGCTCCGACGCGCCCGGAACCGTGACCGACCCCTGCTATTGACATGTACCTGTATCCACCCCGAGGCTTCGTGCGTGAAGTTGCTCGATTGACGCTCGTTTCAAGCGTCTCCAAGCAATTCCAGCCAGGACAGTCAATCCGCAAAGGTGCGAGGGGAGCTGTTCCGCCGTGCGAAGACTCCGACATCGTGTGCCGTGGCCCGCCTGGGTTCCGCTGGGGCCGGCGACCGCCCTGGCCGCGGCCCTGCTGGCCGGCCCGGCGCCCGCCGAGGCCGCCCCCGCCGGGTCCGGCGCCGTACTGGACCCGGCCCACGGCAGCGCCGGCTGGCGGAGCCCGGTCTACGCCAAGGGCACCGGCGGCGGCCCCGAGAAGTGCCCCGCCGCGGCCGACGATCCCGGGAACACGGTCTGCCACCGCTTCGACCTCACCGTCTCGGTGCCCGACGGCTACTGGGACGACAGCCCCGAGGGCGGTGTCCCGCTGTCCATCGCCTGGGAGCGCCCCTCGGACGACTTCGACCTGTACGTCTACGACGACCACGGCAAGCAGGTGGCCTCCGGCGCGGCCACCGCCGACCCCGAGGCCACGGTCATCCCGCGGGCGTCGGGGACGTACCACGTGCTCGTGGTGCCGTACGACGTGCACGACAACTCCTTCACCGGCAGCGCCTATCTGCCCGCGACCACGGACGCCGGCGACGTCACGTCCTTCTCGGGCGGCAACGGCCGGTACACCATCAAGGCCGGGCAACTGACGGCCCAAGCCGACTTCTTGAAGGGAGGTCAGCTCCGGCTCCAGGCCGACCCGTCCGGCGCGCCGAGCGATCCGGCCGGCACCGCCATCGTGCGGCGGCGGCCCGCCCCGAAGCGGGACACCTCGTCCTTCGACGCGGGCGGCTACTACGGCATCCGCTCCCCGGAGGCCGTGCTGCGCGTGTACAAGAAACCGCTGCGGTTCGGGCTGTACCGGCCCGACAACCGCACCCGGATCTGGCAGGAGGACAGGCCGCTGCGCTGGTCGGCCGGCGGGATGCGGCAGAGCCTCGCGCGCGGCGCGGACGAGCAGTTCTTCGGCGGCGGCGAGCAGAACGGCGGCTTCTCCCACCGCGGCCGGACCATGTACGTCGCCAACAGCTTCGACTGGAACGAGGGCGGCTACAACAACTCCCAGCCGTTCTACCTCTCCAGCGCGGGCTACGGGGTCTTCCGCAACACCTTCGCGCCGGGCGTGTACACCTTCGGCGCGCCGGTGACCACCGGCCAGCAGGAACGCCGGTTCGACGCCTACTACTTCCTCGGCGACGCCAAGCAGGTGATCGGCAAGTACACGGCGTTGGTGGGCCGGCCCTTCATGCCCCCGGTGTACGGCCTGGAGCCGGGCGACTCCGACTGCTACCTGCACAACGCCAACCGGGGCGAGCGGCACACCCTGGACGCGCTGAAGGTCGCCGACGGCTACACCGAGCACCACATGCCGCTCGGCTGGATGCTGGTCAACGACGGGTACGGCTGCGGCTACGAGAACCTGGAGCCGACCGCCAAGGGCCTCGAAGACCATCACGCCCGGCTCGGCCTGTGGACCGAGAACGGCATCGACAAGCTCGCCGACCAGGTCAGGGCGGGTCAGCGGGTGGCCAAGCTGGACGTGGCCTGGGTCGGCAACGGCTACAAGTTCGCGCTGGACGCCTGCGACGCGGCGAAGAAGGGCATCGAGGACAACAGCGACGCGCGCGGCTTCGTGTGGCTGCCGGTGTCCTGGGCGGGCGCCCAGCGCTGCGGGGTGCTGTGGAGCGGCGACCAGAAGCTGTCCTGGGACTACATCCGCTGGCAGATCCCGACGTACGCCGGGGCGACGATGTCCGGCATCGCCTACAACACCGGTGACGTGGGCAGCATCTACCGCCACGACGCGAAGATGTACGCCCGCGACCTCCAGTGGAAGGCGTTCCTGCCCGCCATCATGACGATGGACGGCTGGGCGAGCGACCTCACCACCGGCAAGCCCGCCGACCAGCAGCCGTGGCAGGACGGCGAGCCGTACACCTCCGTCAACCGCAAGTACCTCCAGCTGAAGGAGCGGCTGCTGCCGTACATGTACACCCTGTCCGCCGAGGCGGCGAAGACGGGCGTGGGCGCGGTGCGGCCGCTGTGGCTGGAGTACCCGGACGACCCGGCCACCCTGGGTCCCGCGGCGAAGTACGAGTTCCTGTCCGGCCGGGACTTCCTCGTCGCGCCGGTGTACGAGGACTCCGACACCCGGGACGGCATCTATCTGCCGAAGGGCACCTGGACCGACTACTGGACCGGGCGCACCTATCGGGGCCCGGTCACGCTCGACGGCTACCACGCCCCGCTGGACACCCTGCCGCTGTTCGTGCGCGAGGGCGCGATCGTCCCCATGTGGCCGAAGGGCACGACCAGTTGGCAGACCCGCGACCGGCACGAACTGGACTGGGACCTGTACCCGGCCGCGCACGGCACCAGCCGCTACACGCTCTACGAGGACGACGGCGTGACCCGGGACTTCGCCCGGGGCGCGGCGGCCACGCAGCGGGTGTCGGTGCGCGCCGGCGCCCGGGGCACGACCGTGACCGTCGGCGCGAGCCGAGGTGACTACGCGGGCAAGGCGGACGCCCGGGCGTACCGGTTCACGGTGCACGGCGGCACGGCGCCCGCGCGGGTCCTGCTCGACGGCCGCCGGCTCCCGGACGGCGCCTGGTCGTACGACCCCGCCACCCGGGTCACGACCGTGGCCACGGCCCGGCTGCCGCTCGACCGCGGCTTCGCGCTGCGCCTGGTGGGCGAGAGGTAGGGAATCCGCGCCGGCCCCCGGAGGGCGGGGCTCCCCACTCGGGGTCCCCGCCCTCCGGGGGCGCCCGTGCGAGGGAGCTCGGGAGGGCGGGGATGCTGCCGGGCCCTTCGTTCGCCGACGCTTCCGGGGCCGGCCGCCGGCCGCTCGGCGGGTGCCGCGGCACGCGGCCCGACCTGCGCGACTGGTGCGAACGGCCGGACGGTCGTAGCGTCGGGGTCACGCGTTCGGACCAAGCACGACCGGCGGGAGCGGCGATGCGCGCATCAGTGGTGGGAACGACGGTCACCCTGGCGGCGGGAGCCCTGCTGACAGCGGCGATGACGACGGCCTCGGCCAGTGGGCCGGACCCCGCGTCGCCGCCGCCGCGCCACTCCGGCACGGCGCGGCCCGTCCTGGTCGACTGCCTGTGGCAGCGCACCGTACGCCCCATCGACTTCATCCTGGCCTGCGGCGACGGCAACAGCCGGCTCACCGGGCTGCGCTGGTCCGACTGGAGCCCGGACGGGGCGACCGCGGTGGGGGTGAACGTGGTCAACGACTGCGAGCCCTATTGCGCGGCCGGCACCTTCCACGCCTACCCGGTGACCGTGCGGCTCGACCGCTCCGAGCCGTGGAAGGAGCACCCGGGCGTCGCGCACTACACCCGGATGAGCCTCACCTACCCCGGTGACCGCCCGGAGGGCTTCCAGCGGGTCATGACCTACCCGCTCTGGGACTGACGGCCCGCCTCCCGGGCGCCCCTCGGGGCGGTCACGGCCGGATGCCGCCCGGTGTGCCTCGTACGGTGCGCCCCGGTGGTCCGCGCGGGCGATCCCGCGGCCCCGGCTCCCGCCACCGGCGGTCCGTCCACCCCCATGTTGGTGTGGCCCCGTACGCCGGCGCCCCGCGCCGCCCGAAAAGAGGTCACATGCCCCGACGCCCCCGTCTGACAGGTGCCGCCACGGCCGCGCTCGCGCTCGGCCTGGTCGCCGCCGCGCCCGCCACCGGGACCGAGCCGCCCGTCGGCGACGCGCGTGTCGTCGCCCGCTTCGACCCGGCCGCCGGACGGACGCCCGAGAACATCGCGCTGGAACCCGACGGCTCCGCCGACCTCGCCTTCGCCCACGCCCGCACGGTCGCCCACGTGGCCCTCGACGGGACCGCCACCACCCGTGCCACGCTGCCGGCCGTGACCGCCCCGGCCACCCCGCTGGTGCGCGGGGCCGTCGTCACCGGCCTCGCCCGCGCCCACGACGGCACGCTGTACGTCAACTACGCCACCGGCACCCGCGCGACCGGCGTCTGGCGCCTCTCCCCCGGCAGCGCCCCGGCGCAGATCGCCGCGCTGCCGCCCGACGGGTTCCCCAACGGCCTGGCCCTCGACGAGCGCCGGGGCGTGCTCTACGCCGCCGACTCGGTGCGCGGCACCGTCTGGCGCGTCCCCGCGTCGGGCGGCCGGGCCACCGCCTGGGCCCGCCGCAGCGAGCTGCGGCCGTCCCGCGCCGGCGGCTACGGCGCCAACGGTCTCAAGATCCACCGCGGCGCCGTGTGGGTGTCGAACACCGACCGGGGGACGCTCCTGCGCGTCCCCGTGCGCGAGAACGGGTCCGCCGGGGCGCCGGAGACCCTGGCGCGCGGGCTCGCCGGCATCGACGACTTCACCTTCCCCGGCGCCGGCCGCACCGCCCTGGCCGCGCTGAACGGCGGCAACCAGGTGGTGCTGGTGCGGCGCGACGGCAGCCACACCGTCGTCCTCACCGAGGCGGACGGGCTGGCCGGCCCGACCTCCGTCGCCGTCCGCGGCCGTACGGTGTACGTGCCCAGCGCCGCCTACCGGACCGGGCGCGGGGCGAACCTGCTGGTGGCCCGGCTGCGGTACCACTTCGGCCGGCTGTAGCCGGGCCGCGCGCCGGTCGGGGCCGGTGCGAGTGCCGGCCCCGACGGGCGCGGCACGTCAGGCGATCTCCACCAGCAGGTCGCCGCCCTCCACCTGCTGGACCCGGGTGATGGCCAGGCGGGAGACGCGGCCCGCCTTCGGGGCGGTGATCGTGGCCTCCATCTTCATCGCCTCGATGGTGGCGACCGTGGCGCCGGCCTCGATCTCGTCGCCCTCGGCGACGGCCAGGGTCACCACGCCGGCGAAAGGCGCCGCCACGTGCCCCGGATCGCCGCGGTCGGCCTTCCGCGTCGCCGGGACGTCGGAGGCGGCGGCCCGGTCGCGGACCTGGATGGGCCGCAGCTGGCCGTTGAGCGTCGACATCACGGTGCGCATACCGCGCTCGTCGGCCTCGCCGATCGCCTGCAGCTCGATCAGCAGCCGGACGCCGGGCTCCAGGTCGACCGCGTACTCCTTGGCCGGGCGCAGGCCGTAGAAGAACGCCTTGCTGTCCAGCACGCTGGTGTCGCCGAAGCTCTGCCGGTGGGTGTCGAACTCCCGGGCCGGGCCGGGGAACAGCAGCCGGTTCAGGGTGGCCCGCCGGTCCTTGGCCAGCCCCTCGCGGTCCTCGGCGGACAGTTCGGGCGCGGGCCTGGGCGCCGCCCGGCCCTGGAGCGCCTTGGTCGCCGACGACCTTGGAGGACGGGGTGACCTTGACCAGGCGGCCGAGGATGCGGTCGGCGGCGGCGTACATCGCCTCGATGTCCTCGAAGCGGTCGCCGAGGCCCAGCGCGACGGCCTGGGTGCGCAGGTTGGACAGCTGGCCGCCGGGAATCTCGTGGTGGTAGACACGGCCGGTCGGCGAGGCGAGGCCCGCCTCGAACGGGGCGTAGATCCTGCGGACGCCCTCCCAGTACGGTTCCAGGTCGCCGACCGCCTGGAGGTCGAGCCCGGTGGGCCGCTCGGAGTGGTCGGTCGCGGCGACGATCGCGGACAGCGACGGCTGCGAGGTGGTCCCGGCCATGGAGGCCACCGCTCCGTCGACCGCGTCCGCGCCCGCCTGGATCGCGGCCAGGTAGGTGGCGAGCTGGCCGCCCGCGGTGTCGTGCGTGTGCAGATGCACCGGCAGGTCGAACTCGCGGCGCAGCGCCGAGACCAGCTTCGCGGCGGCCGGGGCGCGCAGCAGGCCCGCCATGTCCTTGATCGCGAGGATGTGGGCGCCCGCCTCGACGATCTGCTCGGCCAGGCGCAGATAGTAGTCCAGGGTGTACAGCCGCTCCGCAGGATCGCTGAGGTCGGCGGTGTAGCAGAGGGCGACCTCGGCGATCGCGGTGCCCGTCTCCCGTACGGCGTCGATGGCGGGACGCATCTGGCCGACGTCGTTGAGGGCGTCGAAGACGCGGAAGATGTCGATGCCGGTGGCGGCGGCCTCCTGCACGAAGGCGTCGGTGACCTCCGTCGGGTACGGGGTGTAGCCGACGGTGTTGCGGCCGCGCAGCAGCATCTGGAGGCAGATGTTGGGCACCGCCTCGCGCAGCGCGGCCAGCCGTTCCCAGGGGTCCTCGGCGAGGAAGCGCAGCGCCACGTCGTAGGTGGCGCCGCCCCAGCACTCCAGGGAGAGCAGCCGCGGCAGGGTGCGGGCGACGACCGGGGCGACGGCGAGGAGGTCCTTGGTGCGCACCCGGGTGGCGAGCAGGGACTGGTGGGCGTCGCGGAAGGTGGTGTCGGTGACGCCGATGGTCGGCGACGCGCGCAGGTGCCGGGCGAAGCCCTCCGGGCCGAGGTCCACGAGGAGCTGCCGGGACCCGGCGGGCGGCTCCCCGGCGGGCAGCGGCGGCAGCTTGGTCGCCGGGTCGGGCAGCTCGGGCCGCTCGCCGTGCGGCTTGTTGACGGTGACATCGGCGAGGTAGGTGAGCAGCTTGGTGCCGCGGTCGGCGGAGTGCCGGGAGGTCAGCAGGTGCGGGCGCTGCTCGATGAAGGCGGTGGTGACCCGGCCCGCCCGGAAGTCGGGGTCGTCCAGGACCGCCTGGAGGAAGGGGATGTTGGTGGCCACACCGCGGATGCGGAACTCGGCGACCGCGCGCCGGGCCCGGCCGACGGCGGCCTGGAAGTCGCGGCCCCGGCAGGTGAGCTTGACCAGCATCGAGTCGAAGTGCGCGCTGATCTCCGTACCGGCGTGGGTGGTGCCGCCGTCGAGCCGGATGCCGGAGCCGCCCGGGGAGCGGTAGGCGCTGATCCGGCCGGTGTCGGGGCGGAAGCCGTTGGCGGGGTCCTCGGTGGTGATCCGGCACTGGAGGGCGGCGCCGCGCAGGGTGACCGTGTCCTGGGAGAGGCCGAGGTCGGCGAGGGTCTCGCCGGCGGCGATGCGCAGCTGGGCCTGGACCAGGTCGACGTCGGTGACCTCCTCGGTGACGGTGTGCTCGACCTGGATGCGCGGGTTCATCTCGATGAACACGTGGTTGCCGGCGCGGTCGAGCAGGAACTCCACCGTGCCGGCGTTGCGGTAGCCGATCTCGCGGGCGAAGCGGACGGCGTCGGCGCAGATCCGGTCGCGCAGGTCCGGGTCGAGGCCCGGCGCGGGGGCCAGCTCGATGACCTTCTGGTGGCGGCGCTGCAGCGAGCAGTCGCGTTCGAAGAGGTGGATGACGTCGCCCTCGCCGTCGGCGAGGATCTGCACCTCGATGTGGCGGGGCTCGACGACGGCCTTCTCCAGGAAGACGGTCGGGTCGCCGAAGGCGGAGGCGGCCTCGCGGGAGGCCGCCTCGATGGACTCGCGCAGCTGGGCCGGGTCCTCGACGCGGCGCATGCCGCGCCCGCCGCCGCCGGCGACCGCCTTGACGAAGACGGGGAAGCCGATGTCCTCGGCGGCGCGCACGAGTTCGTCCACGTCGGTGGAGGGCGGGCAGGAGCCGAGGACCGGCACGCCGGCCGCGCGGGCGGCGGCGACCGCGCGGGCCTTGTTGCCGGCCAGCTCCAGGGTGGCCGCGTCGGGGCCGACGAAGGTGATGCCCGCCCGTTCGCAGGCGCGGGCCAGTTCGGGGTTCTCGGACAGGAAGCCGTAGCCCGGGTAGACGGCGTCGGCGCCCGCCCGGCGGGCCGCGGCCACGATCTCCTCGACGGAGAGGTAGGCCCGTACCGGGTGCCCGGGCTCCCCGATCTCGTAGGCCTCGTCGGCCTTCAGCCGGTGCAGCGAGTTGCGGTCCTCGTGCGGGAACACGGCGACGGTGCGCGCGCCGAGTTCGTAGCCCGCCCGGAACGCGCGGATCGCGATCTCTCCACGGTTGGCGACCAGCACCTTGCGGAACATCATGGATTCCCTTCAGCTGCCTGTCGGCGACGAACACCCTGGCCTCGGCCCGGCCCGCCGTACTCGCGGGCCACCCTAGGGGCTGCCCGCACGGGCCGATGTGCGAAAACCATCACACCGACGGGGTGGCCGGCGCCACAGGGCCACGCCGCGCGGCCGTCACCGGCAGAGGTGGTCCCGCCGGGCCTGACGGCCCTGTTCTCGTATTGCTATGGCGACCGGACATGTAGCGCTGCGTGACGCTCGGAGCCGGATTCGGTGCGAGGGCCGGCGGTGCAGGCGATTGGCGGTAGGAGCGGCTCCGAGGTCCGCCATCGGACTTTCTGTGCCCGATGGCTCGTCAGGTCAGTGCCGCAGTAAATGCCGTTTTTACTGCGGCGGAGCCCCTACCGTGATCACCGCGACCTGCGGCGGACCATTCCAGCCGCCGGGGCGAGGTGTACGCATTTACTGCGGCTGATCCGGGAGTGGCGGAGCGGCGTAACGATCGAACCAGTGACCGAATTCGGGAGCGGGGGCGCACTTCGGTTGCCGCGCGCTTGGGTCGTACCTCTGTCCGCCCCGCCCGCGTCGTACACCGCGGCGGTCGAGCGATACCTCACTGGCGCGGGCATCGCGACCTGCTGGAAGATGCTCTACGAGGCCGCCGCCCGCGCGGACGAGACGCTGTGCCTGAACGTCGAGGACCTCTACCCGCAGGACAAGCGCGGGAAGATCACCGCCAAGGGCGGGGCGACGGAGTGGATCCACTGGCAGTCCGGCGCCGCCCAGCTCCTGCCCCGCCTCATCGCCCGCCGCACCCGCGGCCCGCTGTTCCTCACCGACCGCAAGGCCCCGGCCCGCACACCGGCGGCGGACGTCTGCCCCGAGACAGGCCGGGCCCGCCTGTCCTACCGCCGGGCCGAGGAGATCTTCGAGGAAGCCACCCGGCTGCTGGCCAACCCCCTCGCCGCGCCCGAGGACGTCGAGGACCTGGATGGCTGGACCCTGCACCGGCTCCGCCACAGCGCCCTGACCCACGACGCCGAGGACGGTACCTCCACCCCGATGCTGCCGGCCCGCTCCCGCCACGCCTCTGTACGGTCCCTGGAGCGGTACGCCCGCCCCGGCGTCGACGCGGTCGCCCGACACGTCGCCGAACGCGACCCCGCAGCCCGCCGCAAGAGTTGAGCCCCCGGAACCTACCGGTGAGTGACTTGCTTTTGGGTGTCCGGGCTGGGACTACTGGTTCGGGTGAGCTGCTTGGCCGCATTCAGAGAGCGTCTTGACCTCTACGTCTTTTTCGGTCGCCCACATGGTGGTTTTGTCTTTGGTGGTGACGCTCACGCTGTTCGGCCATTCCGGTCCTCGCAGTCCTCCCCCTTCGGCGCGGGTCCAAGCTCTTCCGTTGGCGTCCACAAATGCGATCCTCAGCCCGGAGCGCACAATGTTTTCTGGATCCGCGTAGAGCTTCGCAACGGGAACGTCTAGGCGACTGCAAGGCGGGAGGACCCCGGCCGGCTGGGAGAGGCCCGTGGGCAAGGTCGGGTCATCGAAGTATATGGAGGCCCATGCGGGGTCCAGGGAGCGGTTGGCAAGCACGATACGCGTCGGCTGGTTGCCTTCGGTCCACATCGAGATGCGGGAGGCTTGTGCGCGCTCGTCGTTTTCGTTGTTCTCACGTGACTGGGCAAGCTGATCGTCTGCGACCTGAGCAGCCTTGTACGTTCCCCACGCTGTGATCGCAAGGCTTGCCGCAGCTACGACCGCGGCGAGAACCGCGGTGTGCTTGGCCACATCAGACCTGCGATACCCCCTGACAAGCCGCTGGAGCCTGGCGGGTTCTCGGGCGGTCTCTGGACCAGAAGTCGGGGATGAGTCTCCGTGGGTGGGATCTGCACCAGAGAGCTGGGGCAGAGGCGGGCGCGGCCCCACCTGGCGAACCCTTAAACGAGCACGACGCTCAGACACTTGACCTCACAATCTCGTCCTGGCTGCACAGCCTGGTCCACCACTGCATTGAAGACCAGGGCCTGTGCGATGGTGCCTCCATCCACGACGTCGGCTGAGGTAGCCCGTTCACGCCGGAGTAACGGCCGTCTCGCCGCCGGGCGTGCGTGGCCCAGGGACCACTGCGTTCCGGGTGAGGTCCAGGTCGAGGCGGCTGTTCATGTCCAACTCGAACCGGCCGTACGGATTGACATGGGTCCAGAACAGCGGGGACAGGGCCCGCCGGTCGGCGTCGGTGAGGGTGTCGGCCCACTTCTCGTCGGCGAGGATCTGCTGCATCAGCAGCGTGTTGACATGCACGAGGGCGGACTGGAGGAGGTGGAGGGCGAGCATGGACACCTCCTGGGATTCTTTGTCCTGTCCGGCCAGGTCGCCGTCCTTGCCGTAGAAGAGGTCCTTGTTCGCGCTGTTCCAGTTCTCCACCACCTGGAGCCCTTCGTAAATCTCCTGGCGCAGCTCGACATCGGCGAGGTAGTCGCACACGAACGCCGTCCGTACGGCCCGCCCGAGTTCCTCGATCGCCTGGTAGGTGGGGTGCTTGGGGCCGCCGCGGGTGAAGCGGCGCAGGACCTGCTCGGCCTCGGTGGTGCCCAGGCGCAGGGCGGTGGTGTACTTCACGATCTGGTCGTACTGCTGGCGGATCAGATCCCAGTTGATCGTCTTGGTGGACAGCACCGGCGCCGGGTGCGGCCAGGCGTCGTCCTCCCCGGCCGCCGGCCGGTACAGCCGCGCGGAGCCGATGTTCTTCAGCCGGGGCATCAGCTTGAAGTCCAGCATGTGCGCGAAGGCGAACCCGACGATGGAGGCACCGTGGGTGTCGGTGTACTGCCGGTCGACATCCATGTCGGTGCAGTGCCGCAGCACGCCCTCGATCATCGAGGCGACCTCGGAGGCCGAACAGCTCTTGAGCTGGGAGTAGATGCACACCGACTTCCGCTCCACGTGCCAGTAGATCATCACGCCTGGGCCGCGGTAGCGCTGGTGCCACTCGGTCATCAGGTTCGAGGACCAGGCCCCGAACTTGCGGCTGTCGGACGCGCACGCGGTACCGGTGCCCCACCACATCTCGTCCCGGGCGGCGAAGGTGGCGTTGACCAGCTTCACCAGCGCGGCGCGCATGTTGGCCCGGTTGACGAACAGGTGCCGCACCCGCCGCAGCGTCGCCTCGGACTCACCGTGCTTGCCGGTCACCGCGACCCGCTTGATGCCCATGTTCGTACCCAGCCCGAACAGCACGAGCAACAGGCGGCGGCGCAGCACGTCCCTGGACAGGTTCTCGCGGGTGGCGACCGAGGTGAACTCGGCGATGAAGTCGGTGTCGAACTCGGCGTACTTCAGGATGTCCAGCAGGTCGATGGTGCCCCACCGGCGCTCGATCTCCGCTTTGATGGCGACCAGGGACTCCGGCTCGTCCTGCTCGCCGCGCGGGGAGACCCGAATCCACGGCTCTCCGTGCTTCTTGACGATCGCCACCCCGCCCGTCGTGCCCTCCGCCAGGGTCGCCTCGAAGCGGTCCAGCGACGTGCGCAGCCTGCCCTGGAGCGCGGCGATGAACTTCCCGGCGCCCTGCGGCTGGCCGAGCGCGGCGTAGTGCACGTCCCGGTTGTCCTCGAAGTCGGGCGGCATGTCGTCCTCCGGGTTCTTCCAGCGATTCGCGCCCACCACATAGATCTCCCGCCGCCGCAGCGCGTCGCGCAGCGCCACCAGCACGCACAGCTCGTACGGGATCCGCTCGACGCGGCCCTTGTCGTCGACGACCGCCGCCCGCCACTGCTCGGGCACCACGCCGTCCAGCGGCACCGTCTCCGCCGCGTCGAAGAACGCGCCCTCCTTCAGCGGCTGCTCCAGATACCGCTGCAGCAGATCGATCGCGTCCATCACCGGCCGGTAGGCGGTGTTGTTGCACTTCAGCTCCAGCGCACCCAGCAGCGGCGAGAGCATCCGCCGCCAGTGCGCCGAGTACGACGACCGCAGCACAGTGCGCACCCGCGCCTTGTAGCGGGCTTCGTTTGCCGCAGCCTCCGCCGCCAGCGCCTTGAGCGTCTTCTCCCCTCCGACCACCGGGAAGATCACCCGCCGCACGATGCCCGACGGCTCCGACAACGCCGCCTCCGCCACCCGCAGCAGCATCGCCTCCTTGCCGCGGACCTTCTTCAGCTCCGCCCCCAGCTCCTTGTCGACCCGCCGCTCCGCCCGCGTGTTGATCTTCAGCACGAGCTGGATGAACAGGTCCACCAGCGAGTCGGTGATCTCCGTCTGCCGCACATGGCACAGCGTGGCCAGCAGCGTCAGGCGCCGCGGCGGCTTCATCCGCTCCAGGTTCGCCGGGTACTCCTTCGACGCCCGCGCCCGCCAGGCATCGACCAGCTTCTCCGATACGTCCGCGAACAGGTCCGCGGGCAGCTCCAGGCGCCGTACCCGCTCCAGCTTGTTCACCTCGGCCAGCAAGCTTTCCAGACCCGGGCCGCCCGGGTCTGTCTTCAGCTCGGCGAAGTGCGAGTGCCCACCGCCCGCCACCGCGCCGCCGGCACCCACGTCCTGGCCGTCGTCATCGCCTGCGACCAGGTCCTCCAGACGCGAGCGGGTCGCGTGGCTGAGCCGGTCCATTGTGCTGCGGCAAAACCGCTCCTCGAAGTCCTTGACCGCCTTGCCGGCCAACCGCCGCACCTGCCCCGGCGCCGGCGGTTCGATGTGGTCGTTGCGGCACCGCGCCACCACCGCGGCGGCGAGCCGGTCGCGCGACAGCTCCACCGGGCACAGCTCGGTCGCCAGCCACGCCGCCAACCGGTCCTGGTCCTCCTCGGTGTTCGCCCGGAACCCGTACGCCGCCCGGTTCTCCCCCGGTGCCGTTGGATCGCCTTGCCCTGCCAGCCGTAGTCCGCCCACGCGGTCGCGGGGACCTTCACCTGCTGGGCCACGTACTCCACCGCGGTGGCCGGGACCTCCCTGGCCGACTCCGGAAACCGAGCCTCCACCTCGAAGAACTTCAGCAGCAGCGCGAAGCCGAGCCGAGTCGCCCCGGACTTGTTCCGCACCCTCTTCATGTCGTCTTCGAGCAGCGTCCAGATCTCGATCAGGTCCTCCGGCTCCCAGTCCTGCCGCACCCGCCCCGCCCTCCCGTCGACGTCACTCGTTCAGCTCAACGAGCCGCTCCGGCACGGGAAACGACATCCACGATGGTCACGCAGCGCTACATGTCCGGTCGTCGTAGCAATACGAGAACAGGGCCCTGACGTGCGTTCGGGTGCGGGCGCGGCGGGGGCGGACCGTGCGGGTCCGGGGCGGATACGGGGGCGGGGACGGGCGCCGTCGGGGTGGCGGGCCGGGGCCGCCGCGGGCGGCGCGCGGTACGCGCGGCGGCGGGTCCCGGGAACCGCGGGACCGCGGGGCGGCGCGGCCGGGCCCGTACGGCCGTGCGCAGCCGCTCGCCCCGGCCGTGCGGCAGGGCGAGGACGATCGCCGCGGCCACGGCGATCAGGTGCTCGCGGCCCGCCAGGTTGGGCACGGCGACGGACTCCCACACCATCGAGCCGCCGGTCAGTACGAACACCACGGGGGCCCGCCGGACCACCGCGAGATAGGTGAACAGGCCGACCACGGCCGCCGAGGGGCCGGTGTCGAGCACCCGCCCGGCCTCGGGCGGCAGTCCGAGCCCCCACCAGCCGGGGCCCAGGGCGACCATCAGGCGGGCGGTGAGGGTGCCGGCCAGGGTGGTGGTGTAGGCGATCAGCAGGGTCCGGGCCCGGCCCAGGGTCAGTTCGGCGAGGGCGAAGGCCAGGAACAGCTGGGTGATGCCCGCCCACACCGGCAGGTCGAGCGCCGGGACGTACAGCGACACGGGGGTGCGCAGCAGGGACAGCCACAGCGGCAGGTCGGCCTGGACGCCGCCGAGCCGCCGCACCCACACCGCCCCGGCGGGGTGCTGGGCGATGTCGTGGCAGAGGACGACACCGAAGGCGGCGACGAACGCCAGGAGCAGCCCGGACAGTCCGCGCCGCGCGAGCCGCCGTACCGGGTCGACGACGATGCCGTGCCACTCGGCCGCCAGCGCCCGCCCGGCGCGCCGGACCAGGCGTGCGAGCGTGGGCGCGGAGGGGCTCCACCGGATGTGTCCTTCTTCGATCACCGGGGACAGTCCAGCGACCCGCCACACGGGTCGTCAAGTCGCATAAGAGTGGCAAGTCCCACCGTGGGATTCAGGAGCCGGACGCAACCTTCGCCCCCTTTGTTCCGTCCCCGATCCAGGCATCTCGGTGCGAATGACCGCCCGGATCAGGGAACGTAACGGGACCTGTTCTTTTTTGATCACGAACTCTCGTATAGTGACCGCGAGTTCACGACCTGTGCCATGTCTCCCAGCCGCACGAGGACCAGACCGGACCGATGACCGCGCCCACGCACCCCGGCGACCGACCCTCCCTCCGTACGTTCGTCTCCGCTCTCGCCGTGACCGGTGTGCTGTCGGCGCTCGCGGTCTGCGCGGCCGTGGCGGTGGCCCCGGGCTCGGTGCGCACCCCGCTCGCCGGGGGCGGGGCCGTGGCGGCGGTCGTCCTCAGCGCGGCGGTGGCCACGGCCGCGCACGCGCGGCGCTCCGCGCGGGACGCCCGGCAGCGGCTGGAGGGCGTCACCCAGGACATCGGACGGCTGCTCCAGCAGCAGGCCCGCACGACCGAGGAGGCCCGCCAGGAGCAGCAGCGCCTCATCGACGAACTCGCCCGGCAGCGCGCCGAGCTGACGGAGTCCTTCGGCGCCGAGCGGGACCGCCTGGTCGCGGAGGGCACCCGGGAGCTGGACCGCGTCCGGCAGGAGAACGCCCGGTTGGCGGGCGAGCTGGAGCAGGCCCGGCGGGAGCGGTCGGCCGCGATCTCCGCGACCTCCAACGCCGCCGGCCGGATGCAGGCCCTGGCCACGGCCACGCTCGCCGACCTGCGCGCGATGGAGGAGCGGCACACCGACGAGGACGTGCTGACCGATCTGCTCCACCTCGACCACCGCACCGCCCAGGCCGGCCGGCTCGCGGACTCCATCGCCGTGCTCACCGGGGCGCGTTCGGGGCGCCGGTGGGCGCGGCCGATCGGGATGGAGTCCATCCTGCGCGGTGCGATGGGCCGGATCGCCGGGTACCGGCGGGTGCGGGTGCACTCGACGAGCGAGGTCGCCGTCGCGGGGCACGCCGCCGAGGGCGTGATGCACGCGCTCGCCGAACTCCTCGACAACGCCGCGAACTTCTCGCCGCCCACGGCCGAGGTCCACGTGTACGTGGAGGAGGTGCCGGCCGGGGTCATCGTCTCGGTGGAGGACAGCGGGCTGGTGATGGGCGACGTGCAGCTGCGCCGCGCCGAGCGCGCGGTCGCCGGGGACGTCTCCGAGCTGGGCGGTCTGACCGGTACCCGGCTCGGGCTCGCCGTGGTCGGGCGGCTCGCCCGCAAGCACGGGCTCAAGGTGTCGTTCCGGCCCTCCGCGCGCGGCGGCACGGGCGTGCTGCTGCTCGTCCCGCAGTCCATCCTGACCGGTCCGGCCCCGGCCGGGCCGGCCGCCGCGGCCCCGCCCGCGCGGGGCGCGACGCCCGTGCGCGGCACAACGTCCGCGCCGGCCGCCGTGGAGGCCGCCCCGGCCCACGAGTCCGCCGCGTCGCCGGAACCGGGCCCGGCCGGGCTGCCCAAGCGGCGCCGGGGCCGTACGCTCGCCGAGGCCGAGCGTGCCCGGTCCGCGTACGGCACCGAGCCGCGTACCGCGCCGACCGCCGACGAGGGCAAGGCCCGCGCGGCCCGCTTCAGCAGCTTCCGCCAGGCCGTCCGCCCGTCGGTGCCCACGGGCTCGCGGCCCGGCGCCACGGCCGGCCCACCGGAGAGCGAGGCCCCGGCCGGCTCCTTCGACCCGCCCGGTTCCGTCGACGCGGCGGGCACGTCCGGCCCGGTCGGCACCTCCGGCGCGTCCCACGCGCCGGTGCCGGACGACCGCGCCGCCGTGCCCCCGGTATCCGCCGCGCCCGGCGACCGCGCCGCCGGGTCTCCGCCGGCCGACGCGCCGGCCGGCCGCTCCCCGTACGGCGCCGGCGAGCACGGCTCCCCCGAGTCATCCCACCCGCACCCGCACGCGCACCCGGAAGGCGACACCACTTCATGACCGGCCCGACCACCGCCGACGACAAGCTCACCTGGCTCCTGGAGGGCCTGCTGGAGAGGACCCCGGGCGCCCGGCACGCCCTCGTGCTGTCCCGGGACGGGCTGAAGCTGTGCCGGACACCGGAGCTGAGCGTCGACCAGGCCGACCAGCTCGCCGCGATCGCCGCCGGCATCCAGTCGCTGTCGCACGGCGCGTCCGTGGAGTTCGGCGACGGCAGCGGCGGGGTGCGCTCGGCGATGACCGAGTTCTACGGCGGTGTGCTGTTCATCGTGGAGGCGGGCGCCGGCGCCCATCTGGCCGTGATCACCACCGAGGACGCGGACGCCGGGGTCGTCGGGCACAACATGAGCGAGCTGGTGGAGCAGCTCGGCGCGTACCTGACCGCTCTGCCCCGTACGTCATGAGCGGACCCGGCAGGAACCGCCCGGGCCGCGACGACGCTCCCGACCGGCTGTACACCATCACCCAGGGCCGCAGCCGGTCCGACGCCGACAACCCCTTCGACCTGGTCACCCTCGTGGTCGCCGAGTCGGAGCCGACGGCCGGCATGCAGTCGGAGCACGTGGCGATCCTGAAGCTGGCCCAGTCCCCCACCTCGGTGGTGGAGATCGCCGCCGAGCTGCGGCTGCCCGTGGGCATCACCAAGGTCCTGCTGGCCGATCTGCTGGCGGCGGGCCGGGTCAGCGCCCGGCATCCGCGCCGCCCGGCCATCACCGATCCCGACATCCTGGAGCAGGTGCTCGTTGGACTTCGCAACCTCTGACATGGGGGTCCCCCCGCTCGAGCGGAGCCGAGAGCGGGGGAGCACCCCGTTGGGTGCCTCCGCCGACCAAGGCTTCAAGATCGTGGTCGTGGGCGGCTTCGGCGTCGGCAAGACCACGCTGGTCCGTTCGGTCAGCGAGATCCGTCCCCTCAACACCGAGGAGACGATGACCCAGGCCGGCGCGGCGATCGACGACATCGCCCAGGTCCGCGGCAAGTCCGCGACCACCGTGGCCTTCGACTTCGGCCGGATCACCCTGGACGCGCGCAATGTGCTGTACCTGTTCGGCGCGCCGGGCCAGGAGCGGTTCTGGTTCCTGTGGGACCGGTTGTTCACCGGCACGCTCGGCGCGGTCGTGCTGGTCGACACCCGGCGGATCGACGACTCCTGGTACGCCATCGACCGGCTGGAGCACCACGGCACGCCGTTCATCGTGGCCTGCAACGACTTCGGCGGCCCGGTGCGTGCCGGGGCGGACGTCCGCGAGGCCCTCGACCTCGATCCGCAGGTGCCGCTGGTCGACTGCGACGCCCGCTCCCGGGAGTCGGGCAAACAGGTGCTGATCACGCTGGTGCAGCACGTGAAGAACCGGTACGCCGACCCGTCCGCGCGGGCGGGCCTGCCCCGACAGGAGTTCGTGTGACCACCCCCGACGCCGTCCCGCTCAGCGGTCCCCGGTTCCAGACCGAACCCGCCCGCCTGTACCGGGAGATGCGGCGCGACCACGGCGCCGTGGTGCCGGTGCTGCTCGACGGTGACATCCCCGCCTGGCTGGTGCTCGGCTACCGCGAGCTGCATCAGGTCACCGGCGATCCCGTGCTGTTCAGCCGGGACTCGGACCTGTGGAACCAGTGGGAGAACATCCCCGCGGACTGGCCGCTGCTGCCGATGATCGGACGCAAGCAGCCGTCGATCCTCTACACCGTCGGCGAACGGCACCGGCAGCGCGCGGCGATGGTGAGCAACGCGCTGGAGGCGGTCGACGCGTTCGAACTGCGCGGGCACGCCGAGCGGTTCGCGGACGAGCTGATCGACGCGCTGTGCTCCGCGGGCGAGGCCGATCTGATCGCGCAGTACGCGATGCTGCTGCCGGTGCGGGTCCTGGCCCGGCTGTACGGCTTCCCGGACGAGGACGGCCCCGGGCTCGTCACCGCCCTGAACGACATGATCGACGGCCGGGAGCGGGCGCTGGCCGGGCAGGCGCATCTCGCCGGTTCCATGGCCCGGCTGGTCGCGGACCGGAGGAAGGAGCCCGCGGACGACGTGGTCTCCCGGATGCTCGCCGACGACAGCGGGTTCAGTGACGAGGAGATCGTGCAGGACCTGATGGTCATGCTGGCGGCCGGGCACCAGCCCACCGCCGACTGGATCGGCAACTCGCTGCGGCTGATGCTGACCGACGACCGGTTCGCCGCCTCCCTGTTCGGCGGGCGCAACAGCGTCGCCGAGGCGATGAACGAGGTGCTGTGGGAGGACACGCCCACGCAGAACGTGGCGGGCCGCTGGGCCGCCCGCGACACCCGCCTCGGCGGCCGGGCCGTCCGGGCCGGCGACCTGCTGCTGCTGGGTCTGCAGGGCGCCAACTCCGATCCTCAGGTGCGCACCGACGCCTCGGTGCTGACCGGCGGCAACAACGCCCACTTCTCCTTCGGCCACGGCGAGCACCGCTGCCCCTTCCCCGCGCAGGAGGTCGCCGAGGTGATCGCGCGGACCGGCATCGAGGTGGTGCTGGACCGGCTGCCGGACATCGACCTGGCGGTGCCCGCCGACTCCCTCGCCCGCCGGCCCTCGCCCTGGCTGAGAGGACTGACCAGACTCCCCGTCCGGTTCACCCCCCTGCCGGCCCGCTGATCCCGCGTCGCCCCGGCCGGAGCGTCGTACGGCCGGAGGTCCGGGTTCCTCCCCGGACCGGCGCCGTACCCGCGCACTTCCGACCCCTGACCTGGGAGGCACGTCACGATGACGACCGGCACCGCAGCATCCCGCATCGCCCTGGACCCCTTCGTCACCGACCTGGACGCCGAGAGCGCGGCGCTGCGCGCGGCCGGCCCGCTCGCCGCGGTCGAGCTGCCGGGCGGCGTCCCGGTGTGGGCCGTCACCCACCACGCCGAGGCCAGGGCGCTGCTGACCGATCCGCGCCTGGTGAAGGACATCCATGTGTGGGGGGCCTGGCAGCGCGGCGAGATACCCTCCGACTGGCCCCTGATCGGCCTGGCCAACCCGGGCCGTTCCATGCTCACGGCGGACGGCGCCGACCACCGCCGGCTGCGCACCCTGGTCGCGCAGGCGCTCACCCCGCGCCGGGTGGAGCGGATGCGGGAGCGGATCGAGAAGCTCACCCAGGATCTGCTGGACGCGCTGCCCGCGGACGGCGGGACCGTCGACCTGAAGTCGGCCTTCGCCTATCCGCTGCCCATGTACGTCATCGCCGACCTGATGGGCATCGAGGAGGCGCGGCTGCCCCGGCTGAAGGTGCTGTTCGAGAAGTTCTTCTCCACGCAGACCCCGCCACAGGAGGTCGTGGCGACCCTCACCGAGCTGGCGGGAATCATGGCCGAGACGGTGGCGGCGAAGCGGGCCGAGCCCGGCGACGATCTGACCAGCGCGCTGATCCTCGCGGCGGAGGACGGCGACCGGCTCACGGACGAGGAGATCGTCTCCACGCTCCAGCTGATGGTGGCGGCGGGCCACGAGACGACGATCTCGCTGATCGTCAACGCCGTCGTCAACCTCTCCACCCACCCCGAGCAGCGCGCCCTGGTGCTGTCCGGGCAGGCCGACTGGCCGGCGGTGATCGAGGAGACGCTGCGCTACTCCACGCCCACCTCGCACGTCCTGATCCGGTTCGCCACCGAGGACGTGCCGGTCGGCGACAAGGTGATCCCGGCCGGGGACGCGCTGATCGTGTCGTACGGCGCGATCGGCCGCGACGAGCACGCGCACGGCCCGACCGCCGGCCGGTTCGACATCACCCGCGAGACGCGCAACCGGCACATCTCCTTCGGTCACGGCCCGCACGTGTGTCCCGGCGCCGCACTGTCCCGGCTGGAGGCGGGGGTCGCCCTGCCGGCGCTGTACGCCCGTTTCCCCGGACTGGACCTGGCGGTACCGGCGAGCGAACTGCGCAACAAGCCGGTGGTCACCCAGAACGACCTCTTCGAACTGCCTGTACGACTCAACCCCTAACGCACCGGCGCAGCGCCCTCGGCGCACGGCAGTGGTGCCGTGCACCGAGGGCGTCAACTTCGCGCTCGTCGATTCAGCCTGGGAAAGGGTGAGCGGCACGGGAGCGGGCGGGAGTTTTCGGCCGCGGCTGAGCTGGCGATCGGTGCCGGGCATACGTGGGGGGCTGGAGTGACTCGGTTCCGTCGGCGACGGAAGACCGGGTGAAAGGGGCATCGGCGCAACGGAGTTGAAACCCGCCTTAGCAGGTTGGCGAGAGCCGTGCGGCCGTCTCTTCCCGAGGTCACGCGAATGCGCTGCCCTGACTGGCGTACGGGCGTCGCCACCGGCGCATTCGGGGCCGGTCGGGGGCGCACTCCGGCAACGCCGACGCAAGGGGAAGACCCATGACCACACCTCCCGCCCCTCCGCTCCGGGTCGCGCTCGTCAACGGCGGCTTCGAACAGCCTCCGGTCGCCGACATGGCGATCCTGCCGGACGCCTCGCAGACGCAGGCGCCCACACGGGTCCCGGGCTGGCGCACCACCGCGTCCGACCACATGATCGAGCTGTGGCGGTCGGGCTTCAACGGCGTGCCCTCGGCCGAGGGCTCCCAGTTCGCCGAGCTGAACGCCAACGAGGTCTCCACGCTCTACCAGGACCTGCCGACCACGCCCGGGTCCACGCTGTACTGGCGGCTCTACCACCGCGGCCGGCTGGGGCAGGACACCATGGCCCTGGACATCGGCGCGCCGGGCTCGCCGGTGGAACAGCGGCGCTTCACCGACGGCACCACCGCCTGGGGTTTCTACACCGGCACCTACACCGTCCCGGCGGGACAGACGACGACGCGCTTCTCCTTCCGGTCCGTCTCCGCGGCCGGCGGCAACCGCAGCGTCGGCAACTTCCTCGACGGCATCTTCTTCGGCACCGCTCCCTTCGTGGAGCTGACCAAGTCCGCCATCCCCGTCGGGCCGCTGGAGGTGGGCGATGTGATCACCTACCGCCTGACCGCGAAGAACGAGGGCGGGGGCGCGGCGGAGAACCTCGTGCTGACCGACGACATCCCCGAGGGCACGACGTACGTTCCCGGATCCCTGCGCATCGTCGACGGCCCCAACGCGGGGGCGAAGACCGACGCGCAGGGCGACGACGAGGCGTACTTCGACGAGGACACCAACACGGTCGTCTTCCACCTGGGCAACGGCGCGTCCGCCGGGCAGGGCGGCAGCCTGCCCAGCACCGAGACCGTACCGGCGGGCACCACGGTGGAGTACCGGGTGGTCATCGACCGGTCCGCCGGCGGCACGCGGCTGAGCAACACCGCCACCGCCACCTACGAGAACCGGCTCGGCGGCACCCCGCAGCCGCTGACCGCCACGTCGAACGAGCAGGTCACCGAGGTCCTTCCCGCCGCCGACCTGGCCGTCACGAAGTCGGCCGACGCGACGACGGTGACCGTCGGCCAGACGGTGACGTACCGCATCACCGTCCGCAACACCGGCCCGAACGAGGCCACCGGCGTCGTCGTCACCGACGACCTGCCGTACGGCCTCGCCTTCCTGTCCGCCGACAGCGCCTCCGGCACGTACGACCCGGCCACCGGCGAATGGGCGGTCGGCGACGTGCCCGACGGCGGCACGGCGGCCCTCGTCCTGCGGGCCAAGGCCACGGTGGCCGGTCCGCTCACCAACGCCGCCTCGGTGACCGGCAACGAGACGGAACCGGACACCTCCGACAACACCGACTCCGTCACCCTCTGCGTCGAGCCTGCCCCGTCCTGCTGCGACCCGTGCGCGGCGCGCGCCTAGCGACCGCCGCCGTCCGAACCACCCCGCGAAGGCCCCGGGACCGTGTCCGCACGGCACCGGGGCCTTCGCGGTCACTCCCCTCCGCAGGCCCTGGCGTCGGTGCCGTGCGGCTCGCTCCGCGGCGGGGTGCGCGGGGCGATCACCGCGTGCCGCGGAACGGCATGGAACGAGAGGGCACTCACTCAATGTGCCCACGGGAGGCGTTCGTTCAGGAAGACGTGCGCGGCCGAGGATCCCGGATGCCCTTCAGGTGACGCGCCGCCGCACGGATGGCCTCGGTGTACGGCGTGTCCGCGGCACGCGTCCGCGGGTCGAGGTCCTCGAAGGGCACCAAGGCGTCGTGCGCGCTGTCGATCGTCTGCATCCAGGCGGACCACGCGTCGTGGACGTCCTCGTCGCGGACCTGCTCCCCCTTGGCTCTCAGCAGCACGGCGTAGAGCCGGAACAGGTCGTCGCAGTCCTCGGGAGGTGTGGCGTCCGGGGGCAGGCAGGACCGGATCAGTCCGGCGAGCGGATCAAGGTAGGTCACAGGGACAGTGTGCCTGCCAGCAGGGCCAGATGCGCCAGTGCGAACACCAGCGGGACGATGCGCTCGGAGGTGCCCAGCTCGGCGTACCGCTTCAGCCGCCCGGCGGCCGGATCGCCCTTCAGGACGTCCCACTCGTCGGTGAAGATCCTGACCGGCAGGCGCCCTTCGAGGTGGTTGATGACCGTGAACTTGGCCGCGTTGAGGTGCCGGTAGCTGCGGAGCTGCATCCACCAGGCCGAGGACAGGGTGACGCCGCCCATGGCCATGACCAGGGACACCCACCACGGTGACTCCGCGAGCTCGGGCATCCCGAACCCGACCAGGCTGACCAGTGCGGTCTGCACGGAGAGGAAGAAGGCGTTGGCCGTCCCCCGGCGCGCGGACACCCGGTCGGCCATCTCCACCGCGAGCTTGTACAGCTCGAGCACGTCCCGCTCTTCACCCCGCTCTTCACCCCGCTCGGCGGACACCGCCGCCGGTTCCGCCCCGCGGACCCCTCGCGGACGAGGGTCCAGGCCGGCGAGCCCGCCGAGTCCGCTCTCTCCGGCACGATCGGCTTCCATCAGGCTCCCGCGAACTGGCGACGGTCCACTGCGCGCATCGTAGGCCCGGGGCGGGTACGCCGTCAGCCGTTCCCCGCACACCCACGGTCTCCCCGCCGATGGCCGACCCCCGACGCTCCGCCGGCCACGGGGGCCGGCCCGTCGGCGACGGCGCCCCCTGCACATACACAAGCCTTCCGGTCCTCGGGCACACGGCGGGGCGGGTGGTACAGCAGCAGCTTGCTACCTGCGAGTTTCACGCTTGGCGGCGCGGGCCATCAGAGCGTGTACGGCACGCTGTGGGTCCTGGCCGCCGTGGATGATGTCGGCCACGGTCTGCGTGATGGGCATCTCGACGCCGTGCCGTTCGGCCAGGGCTTGGACGGCCTTGCACGAGGCGACGCCCTCTGCGGTCTGGATGGTGACGGCACGTGCCTGTTCGACGGTCAGCCCCCGGCCCAGGTGGGCGCCGAAAGAGTGGTTCCGGGACAGCGCGGATGAACAGGTGGCGATGAGGTCGCCCATACCGGCCAGTCCGGCGAGGGTGAGCGGGTCCGCGCCCATGGCGGTACCGAGTCGCGTGGCTTCGGCGAGTCCGCGGGTGATCAGGGCGGCCTTGGTGTTGTCGCCGAGCCCCATGCCGACGGTGACGCCGACGGCCAGGGCGATGACGTTTTTGATGGCGCCGCCGAGTTCACAGCCGATGACGTCGGTGTTGGTGTACGGCCGGAAGTACGCCGTGTGGCAGGCCGTCTGGACACACGCTGCGGTGTCCTCGTCGGCGCAGGCAACGACGCTCGCGGCCGGTTTGCGGGCAACGATCTCGGCGGCGAGGTTGGGCCCGGACACCACAGCGATCCGGTCGGGGCCCGCGCCGGCCGTCTCCGCGATGACCTCGCTCATCAGCCTTCCGGTGCCCAGTTCCACGCCCTTCATCAACGACACGAACACGGTGTGGGGATGCCACTGCCCCGCCCAGCGGCGGAGGAGGGCTCGGGCGCTCTGGGCGGATACGGCGAGGATGGCGAGGTCGGCGCCGCGAGCCGCCTCTGCCGGGTCGGTCGTCGCCCGGACGTTCTCCGGCAGCTCGGCCTGGGGCAGGTAATCGGGGTTGGTGCGGGTGGCGTTGATGGCGTCCACCAGCTCCGCCCGGCGCGCCCACAGCCTGACCTCGCACCCGGCATCGGCGAGGACAAGGGAGAACGCGGTCCCCCAGGACCCGGCTCCGTAGACGGCGACACGACGAGCCATGCGATGCATCTCCTGTTCAGTTCTGAGGTCGCCTCAATGTAACGACCAGCGCCTGGCGCTGATGGAGCTTTGGCCCTCGCGTGTGGGCCTCGGTCAGCATGCTCTCGGCCTGAGCGTCGCCGAGCCGCGCACGCAGCTCCGCCTCGTGCTGCCCCCACAGCGCGTAGAGACGCTGCCACTGCAGGCCCTCAAGCTCCGTCGGCAGCAGCGGGGCGGGGCAGGCGACACACTCGGGCTTCTTGTCGATGGCCTTTGCGGTCCGCTCGTGCAGAAGACGGCGGCCGTGGCCGACATAGCAGGTCTGACGCTGCCGGCACGCCGTGCAGACGGTGAAGTGCGTGTGCCAGTCCGCCCAGGTGATGTACCAAGAGAGCCGGGCCGAGTAGCACTGCCGGCAGGCCACGCGGGGAAGAGCAGCGGAAGGGGCCAGTTCCACGGCGGTGGCGTCCGCCGGGCTGTTGCACCAGACACACGCCTCGCCGGCCACGGCCGTCGTGGGCAGGCGCCGGGGGACCTCGTACCAGGAGACGCACTCGTGCATGTCGTAGAGCACCTCTGGAATCTGCACGGTCATCGTGGCAGCTCCAGGACCAGCGTTCGGAGAGCGTCCATGACCGGGCAGGGCTTCAGGTCGTAGACGCACTCTCGGCACGGACCGGGGTGGTCGAAGTACGCACAAACCGCGGCCCGCAGGATGCACTGGTGGCAGCCGCGGAGGAACAGCGTGAAGCCGCCCTGGGCCGGGCGCTCCCCGAGGTCCACAGAGGTGGCGATGGACAGTTGCTCGTCGCACCAAGTGCATTCGGCTCCGCGTGCCTTGGCGTCGGAAAGGCCGTCCAGGGGCGGCAGGGGGAGCAGCGGGCGGAGATCGGCGGGGATGCGGGACAGGGTCCTGGTCGGCGAAGTGGTCATGCCGGACCCCCATCGGTAGCAACCTTCAGGTCGGCCCACACGTGCTTTTCCCAGGGCAATCGGGTGCAGCCCCAGCCCTTGGTAACTGCGTCCACCGCCGTCAGCCCGCGCCCGGTGGTATCGAGCGGCCCGGCGGTTCGCATGTCGGGCCAGAGGTCCGGCGACTTGTCGATGACGATGAGTCGCACGGCGTCCGGCGTCATCCGGCGCACGACGATGCGGACGCTCGGGGTCTCGGTGTGGATGACGGCGTTGGTCACCAGCTCGGTGACGACGATCGCGGCATCGTCCAGCACGCCGAGCAGGCCCCAGTCCTTGAGGACGTCGACCACGAAGTGCCGCGCTTCCGGCACGGCACACGTACTGCCGGGGCAGTACGCGGACCTGCGGCGGCTGCCTGCCCTCCACGGCCATCACCGCCATTGCCGGATCTGTGCTGCCTCGGCGGGCAGGCGCTCGTCCCTGGGCTCCGCGGTGACCGCGCCGCGGTCCTGGATGATCATGCCGTGACGGTCCACGGTGTAGACGGGCATCGTCATCCCGCTTCCCCGCCCGCTGGGCTGGGGCCGGACGGTACCGTTCGTCATGTCGACGCTCCTCAGTGGCGTTGGCCGCGCCCGGGGCCGTGTCAGCGGTCGCCGGGCTTCGTGTTCCGGCAGCCGGGCACAGCACGGCCGCTTTCGCGGCGCACCTGCGCGGCACAAAGAAGAGACTGGACCGGTGGACCGATCCAGTCAAGTCACCGGGAGGAGCTACTACCCCATCGGGTACCTGTCGGTCTCCTCGTAGACGTGCGACGGCGTGACGCCTTCCTCACAGACCAGCGGGCGATGTTCCTGGTCATAGGCCGTGTGCAGCACTACGGCCACAGCCGCTGGCTGCTTCACCTCAAGGAGGTGGGCTTCCTCGTTGCTGGCCAGCCGGACCGTAGTGGTGTCGACGCCTTCGGCGGGTGAACGGCCGGTTTCCCGGCGTACGTAGTGTGTGGTGCCCTCGGCGATGGGCCCGGGCAATGCCAGACGGGGCGCCGCGTCGGCGATGTCAGGCGGGAACCAGGCGGTGACCACAGTTCCGGGCGAGCCGTCGTCGAGCAGCACCAGCCTCATGCGCCGCAGCGCCGCTTCACCTGGCGCCAAGCCGAGGGCGTCAGCGACGTGCGGCGGTGGCACAAGCCGATCCGGCATGCCCAGCCGACGGTACGGAGCGCCGCCTGCGACGCGACTCGAACCCGCGCGACGGCCGCCGGCTGGTCGCGCGACCGGCGTCTCCACGACCGTGAAACCGGCGCCCTGCCGCGCCACGACCAGACCGTCGGCCCGCAGTACCTCATACGCCTTGACCACGGTCGCCCTGGATACCTGCCACTGTTCGGCCAGGTCACGGCCAGAAGGCAGCAACTCACCCGGACCGAACTCACCGGCCGCGATCCGGGTCCGGAGGTCGTCGGCGATCTGCTCGTACTTCAGCAACGGCATGGGCGTCTTTCCGATCACTGGACTGGTCCACCTTTCGAGAACCAGAATGCCCTCATGACACTTCCTGAGCTAGCGCCGGAAATCGTGAGGTTCTACACCGAGACCATTGATGAGGCGGACCGACTGACCGCGACAGCGGACGGCAGGCTGGAGATGGTGCGCACCCAGGAACTGCTACGCCGCCACCTTCCCTCGCCACCGGCCCGGATCCTCGACGTCGGCGGCGGCCCGGGCGCCCACGCACGCTGGCTCGTCGAGGACGGCTACTCGCTGCACCTCGTCGACCCGATCCAGCGCCACATCGAGCAGGCCAAGAGCACAGGTGCCACGGTCGAGCTGGGCGACGCCCGCCAGCTCACCGCCGACGATGCGTCGTACGACGTCGTCCTGCTCCTCGGCCCCCTGTACCACCTCATCGATGGCGAGGAACGACGTCAGGCGCTCGCCGAGGCGCGCCGAGTAGTCAAGCCGGGTGGCCTGCTCGCAGCAGCCGGCATCAACCGGTACGCCAGCCTCTTCGAGCACGCCGCCTTCGCGCACCTCCACAAGGAGGCGATCCGAGCGAGCATCGGCAGCATCCTGGACGCCCAGATCCACGACGGGAAGAAGGCGTTCACCGCCGCGTACTTCCACAGCGGGGAGCAGCTGCGCGGCGAAGTGGCCTCGGCCGGATTCGACGACGTCGAGGTCTACGGGATCGAGGGACCGGCCTGGTCGATGCTGGCGGCGGCCGAACGGAACACTGGTGACGACTTCCGCGACACGCCCCTGTTCGAGTCCGCTCTCACGGCCGCGCGCATGGCGGAGCCCTATCCGGAGCTGCTGGCCGCAAGCTCCCACCTGCTGGCAGTCGGCCGCCGCCCGGCATGACGAAGCGCCCCCGCCTCCCGAAGGCGGTGGGGGCTGCGCAGAGTTCAGGCGTACTGACGGCGGCGCGGGTCGAGGCCGAGCGCCTGCGGCGTATCTGGTGAGTCGCTGTCGCCGGGCTGTGGTGCGGCGTCCTTCCGGCAGACCAGAGCATCTGACTCGTCCGGGGATGACGGGAGGGCGTTTCCCCGGCGAGCTCCCGCAGTCCCACCCCTGGAGCCCGCGTTCGGAAGGGTGGCGCCGCTACCCCGGGGACGGGGGACTTGGGGAGGCGGGACGAGATCTACAGGCGGCGTTGCCGCCATTTGGCGGTCTTGCCCTGGGTACGCTACCGCGCCCACCCCGGGGCGGGCCCCTCGCCACCCGCATGCCGGAGCCCGCCTTGACTTCGAGTGCGCTTCAGCTCGTAGCGTCGCCGGAGAGACGACAACCCGGTGTGCGAAAGGAACCTCATGGACAAGCGCAGTCTGGGAGATCTTCGGGTTTCGGCCCTCGGGCTCGGGTGTATGGGAATGTCCGCCTTCTACGGCTCCGCCGACCGGGCGGAGGGTATCGCGACCATCCGGCGGGCCCTGGATCTCGGTATCGACTTCCTCGACACCGCGCAGATGTACGGCCCGCTCACCAACGAGTCGCTGGTCGGCGAGGCGGTCAAGGGGCACCGGGACGAGTATGTGATCGCCACGAAGTTCAATTACCGGATGGACGGCGCGGTGCCCGGCGATCTGAGCACGATCGGGCCGCAGGACGGCTCGGCCGAGCATGTCCGCAGCTCGGTGGACGGCTCGCTGCAGCGCCTGGGCACCGACCACATCGACCTGTACTACCAGCACCGCGTCGACCCGAACGTGCCCATCGAGGAGACGGTCGGCGCGCTCGGGGAGCTGGTCGCCGCCGGCAAGGTGCGCCACATCGGGCTGAGCGAGGCGAGCGCGGAGACCATCCGGCGCGCCCACGCCGTGCACCCGGTCACCGCCGTGCAGAGCGAGTACTCGCTCTGGTCGCGGGACGTGGAGGCCGAGGTGCTGCCCGCGTGCCGGGAACTGGGCATCGGTTTCGTGCCGTACTCGCCGCTCGGCCGGGGCTTCCTCGCGGGCCGCTTCTCCTCGCCGGACGAGCTGGACCGGGACGACTACCGCCGTACGAATCCGCGCTTCACGGACGCCAACCTGTCGGCGAACCTCCGGCTCGCGGAGAAGGTCAAGGAGATCGCCGCCGAGAAGGACGTGACCCCGGCCCAGCTGGCCATCGCCTGGGTGCTGGCCCGGGGCGAGGACCTGGTGCCGATCCCGGGCACCAAGCGCCGTGGCTACCTGGAGCAGAACGCCGCCGCGGTCGGCATCGAGCTGACCGGGGAGGACCTGGCCCGCATCGACGCCGAGCTGCCCGAGGTGGCGGGCGAGCGGTACGACGAGGCGGGGATGCGCGCCATCAACCTGTAGGCGGTCGGCCTGCGAGGAGACGGCGGCCGGGCAGGGCGGGGCCCGGTCGCCCGGACGGTGCGCGCCGGACGTACGCGCCGTCGCCCGCCCCTGACCGCCGCCGTCCTCAGCGGGTGCCCTGGCCAGCGCGCGGGCGGTGAGACGTGGGGCCTGTGAGGAACTCCACCCCGGTGCCGACGGGGCTGCTCGGAGGGGGTTTCGCCGGCTCCGCGGGCCCGGGCCGCGGGCGTCGTGGTGACGACTCGGCCGTCCCGTCTGCCACCATGGTCGGCGCCCTGACCAGGCGGCCCGGCCGTGCGACGCAGCCGGCCCGACGGGCCCCGCCGGTCTCTCTTTCACCCTTGGTTGTCGAGTACCCCGCCGTGCCCTCTGCCTCCGCCGTGTCCACGCCCGCCCACGCCCCTGCCTCGCGTTCGCCGTGGCGGTCCCTGCGCCACCGGAGCATGCGCTGGTGGTCGGCGGCCAATTTCGTCTCCAACGCCGGTACGTGGATGCAGCTCACCGTGCAGAACCTGCTCGTGCTGCACATCACGGGCTCGGCCGCGGCGACCGGTCTGTCGATGTCCGTCCAGGCGGCGCCCGCGCTGCTGGTGAGCCTGCTCGGCGGCGCGGTGGTGGACCGCTGGCCCCGGAGGCTGACGGTCGCCGTCAGCCAGGCGCTGCTCGGCGCGGTCGCCTTCACCACCGCGCTGCTCGTGGCGCTGGACCGGATCGACATGACGGCGCTGCTGGTGCTGGCCGCCGTGACCGGCGTCATCGCCACCGTCGACGGGCCGGCCTGCGCGCTGCTCGGCAACGATCTCGTGCCCGTGCCGGACGTGCCGTCGGCGATCGGGGTGGGCGCGCTGGTGCACAGCGCGGGCCGGCTGGCCGGCACCGCCCTGGCCGGGGTGGCCGTCGGCTTCCTCGGCACGGCCTCGGCGTACGCCGCCAACGGGCTGTCGTTCCTGTGCGTGGCCTCGGTGGTGCCGTTCCTGCGGCCGGCGCCCGGGGCCGCCGGGGAAGCGGGGGCCGGGCCGCGGGCGGTACCGGCGGACGCCGCGATGAACGTGCGGGAGGGGCTGGCCTTCTTCGTGCGCAGGCCCCGGCTGGTCGCCCTCGCCGGCATCACCGGGCTCAGCTCCGTCTTCGGCCGCAACTACGGTCTGACCCTCGCCGTCCTCGTCACCGGGCCGCTCGCGGGCGGTGCCGGGGCGTTCGGCACGGTCTCCACCGTGCTGGCCGTGGGCGGCATCGTCGGCGCGGTCCTCGGCGCCCGGCTGCGCAGGCCGTCCGTGCGCACCGTGGGCCTGCTCGCGGCGGCGGGCGCCCTGCTCCAGGTGGTGGCCGGTCTGTCGCCGTCGCTGGCGGTGCTGCTGGTGCTGGTGCTGCCGATGGCGGTCGTGGAGTCCGTCTCCGACACCGCCGGTACGGCCGTGCTCCAGACCGACCCGCCGCCGCATCTGCGCGGCCGGGTGCTCGGGGTGTGGAGCAGCGTCGGCACGGTGTGGAGCCTCGGCGGTCCGCCGCTGCTGGGCCTGCTCATGGAGTGGGCCGGGGCGCGCGGCGCCCTGGTGGCGGGCGGGCTGCTGATCGCCGGGTCGATCGGCGCGGGGCTGCTGGTGCGCCGCCGCGGCGGCCCGGTACCGGTGCCGGTGGCCGCCCGGGACGGCGACCTGACCGGCCGCGAGGCCCTGGGCACGGCCGCCTGACAGGTCCCGCCGGGGGGCACGACGCCGTGCGCCGCCTGACGGGTCCTGCCGGGGTCACTCCGCCGTGCCGGGAAGCGCCCGGCCACAAGGCCGCCGCCGGGCCGCCGCCCGGGAGCGGGCCGCCGCATCGGGCACGTGCTCGGGATCAGGCCGCCGTACCGGGCAGGTGGTACACGTGGAAGGCCTGTCCGATCACCGGCTGGGCGACATTGCGCACGCGGATGCCGCCGGTGGTCATGCCGTGCTCGGTGCCCGCGTGGGCATGGCCGTGCACGGCGAGGTCGGCGCCCGCGGTGTCGATCGCCTCGGCGAGCAGATAGCTGCCGAGGAACGGGTAGATCTCCGGCGGCTCCCCGGCCAGGGTGTCCGGCACCGGCGAGAAGTGGGTCAGCGCGATGCGTACGTCGCAGTCCTGCTCCTCCAGCTCCTTCAGGGCGCTGTGCAGGCCGTCGGCGCACCGGCGGGTGTAGCGGACGAACTCCTTCATCAGCGGTTCGCCGAACTCACCGGCGCAGCGGCCGACGAAGCCGCCGCCGAAGCCCTTGGTCCCGGCGACCCCGATCCGGGCGCCGTCGGCGGTGACGACGGCGGCCTCTCCTTCGAGGACGTGGGCGCCGGCGTCCCGGAGGATCGCGGTGACCTCCTCGGGCCGTTCGTCGTGGTGGTCGTGGTTGCCGAGTACGGCGACGACGGGCACCCCGAGGTCCTTGATCTCGCGGGCGACGACCGCCGCCTCCTCCGGTGTGCCGTGCCGGGTGAGGTCGCCGGCGAGCAGCAGCACGTCGGCGCACCCGGGCAGGGTCTCGAAGGAGGAGCGCAGCGTGCCCTGGCTCTCGGGGCCCATGTGTATGTCCCCGACGGCCGCGACGCGGATCATGTCAGGTCCTCTCCGTGGTCGGGCGAGGCCGTCCCGGCGATGAGCAGGTCGCTGTGGACCGGGTGCCCCGCCAGTTCCTCGCGGGCCATGCGCAGGATGTCGTCGCGGCACTGGGTGGACGGCACGGTGCCGGTGAGCAGGACGACGTCGCCGCGCAGTTCGAGTCGTACGCCGAGTTCGCCGAGCTGCCCGGAGGCGAGGTGTTCGGCGAGGTGGGCGACGCGGTAGTCGAGGTTCCCGGCCGCCGGCGGGGGCGGCGGGCTCGTGTCGGTCATGGCTGCCCCTCCTGGGCGTCGATCACGTTCAGCCGTTCGAGGAGGAAGAGGAAGGCGGCGGGCATGGGCTCGGCGCCGCAGGCCGTGCGGACCGCGTCCCAGTCGACCTTCTCGCGGACGGCGCGGGCCACCGGCAGGACCGAGCCGAAGTCGCAGTAGTGCTCGGAGAAGGCACTGATCAGGCTCTGGATCAGGTCGGTCGGGCTGAGCACGGGCATGAGCACCGAGTCGACCGGCAGGACGTGGGCCCGGTCGAGCATCTCCCGGGTGACGGGCTGGTGGGCCAGGAAGAAGATGATGTCGACGTTCTGCCCGTGGCAGGTGGTCTTGATCAGCCAGTCCTCCGGCGGGACCCGTACCTCGAGTCCGGCCTCCCGCAGGGTGGCGGCCACCGCGTCGGCGTCGTCGGGCAGGATGGCGAAGTCGGCGTCGTGCTGGAGGTAGCGGCTGCCGCCGTGGGCGTAGACGGCCACGCTTCCGGCGAGCGCGAAGGGGTGTCCCGCGCGCTTGAGGAGGGCGCCGATCTGCTTGGCGGCCTCCAGGATCGCCTGGCTGCGGTCCTGCGGCAGCTCCGCCGACTCCGGGCCGGACGGGGCCGGCGGCTCGATCGTCTCCGGGCCGGAGGCGGGATCGGCCTCCGCGGCCCCGGAAACGGAAGCCGACCGCGGCGCGGGCGGTTCGGGGGCGGACCCGGGTCGCGGCTTCGTCGGATCGGCGACGGAAGCGGGCCCCGGCGCGGCCGGATCCGAGGCGGAGGCGGGTCGCGGCTCGGCCGGCCCGGAAGCGTACGCGGAGCGCGACGCGATCGGGTCGGAGGCGTACGTCGGCCGTGGCCCGGCCGGATCGGAGGCGTACGCGGGCCGCGGCTCGGCCGGGCCCGGAGCGGACGCGGGTCGTGGCCCGGTGGGTGTGGGCGCGCGGCCCGGATCGTCGGGGGCGAGGCGGAGTTCGGTGAGCTCCGGTCGCCGCGGGTACGCGGTGTCCTCCCCGTCGTGCGTCATGACCTCTCCATTCGGCACCCTCGCACCCGGACCGCCTGATCGGCCCGGGGGTCGTACGGGTACCCGGGGCGCCGCCCGCGACACGGCGCCCGGGCAGGGTTCACTCCTCCACGACGAGCGCCGGGGTGCCGGCGGTGAGGACCTCCCCGCGGAAGAAGGCCGGATCACGGCGCCGCATCACCAGCATGATCACCGCGCCGAGGAGCAGCAGGCCGACCCCGATGACGAAGACGGAGCCGATGCCGAGGACGGCGGAGCCGCTGCCGTAGGCCGGGTCCCACATGTCGTAGAGCGTCTTGCCGAACACGGCGGTGAGCAGCAGCCCGCCGAGGACCGGGAAGACGCCCTTGAAGAGGGTGTCGCGGGTGGAGCGGGTGAGTTCGCGGCGGAAGAACCAGGCGCAGGCGAACGCGGTGAGCGCGTAGTAGAAGCAGATCATCAGGCCGAGGGCGTAGATGGTGTCGACCAGGACGTGCTCGCTGAGCAGCGACATCACCGCGTAGAAGACGCCGGTGGCGACGCCGGCGGTGACGGTGGCCCGGCCGGGGGTGCGGAACCGCTCGTGGACGCGGGCGTAGGAGGCGGGCAGGGCCTGGTACGTCGACATGGCGAGGACCGTGCGGGCGACCGGGATGAAGGTGGTCTGGAGGCTGGCGGCGGCCGAGGCGAGGACGGCGGCGAAGAGCAGGATGCCGCAGAGGTGGCCCATGACGGGGCCGGCCAGGGCGGCGAAGACGTTGTCGGAGGTCTCCGGGTTGGCGAGGCCCAGGCCGTGGGTGCCGGAGCCGACGGCCATCTGGGCGGCGACACCGGTGACGAGGTAGGAGCCGACCAGGACGACCATGGCGATCAGGGCGGCCCGGCCCGGGGTCTTCTCGCTGCCGACGGTCTCCTCGTTGGCGGTCAGGCAGGTGTCCCAGCCCCAGTACATGAAGATCGACAGGGACAGTCCGGCGCTGAAGGAGGCGAAGGAGTCCACCGCGAAGGGGTTGAGCCAGGACCAGGAGAAGGCGGCGTGCCCGGGGAAGGCGCCGGTGCGGGCCTTGTGCAGGGCGAGGACGACGAAGAGGGCGAGCACCACGAGCTGGAGTCCCACCAGCGCGTACTGCACGCCCTTCGTCGTGGTCATGCCCCGGTAGCTGATCGCGGTGGCGGCGGCGATCAGGGCCAGACAGGTGGCGATGTGCACGGCCTTGTTCCCGTCGAGGCCGAAGACCGCGTCGCTGCCGGTGACCTCCCCGGCGAGCAGCCAGAAGTAGGTGGTGGCGACACCGGCGAGGTTGGACAGCACGATCACGGTGGCGATGACCAGGCCCCAGCCGCACATCCAGCCGACGTGCGGGCCGAACGCCTTGACCGTCCAGGTGAAGGAGGTGCCGCAGTCGGGCACGGCCTTGTTCAGCTCCCGGTAGGCGAAGGCGACCAGCAGCATCGGCAGGAACCCGGCGAGGAAGACGGCCGGCATCCGCAGACCGACCTCGCCCGCGGTGGAGCCGAGCGTGGAGGTGAGGCAGTAGACCGGGGCCACGGTGGACAGGCCGATGACCGCGCTGCCCAGCAGGCCGATGGAATTGCCGCCGAGGCCCTTGCCCCGTACTCCGTCGCCAGGTGCCGTGTCAGGGGCGTCCGGCGTCATTGCCGTCTGTGTCATGACACAGGACGCTAAATGCTGCGATTTCGGTTGAGGGTGGAGCAGAACACCCACAGAGACCCTTTGTTTCGCAGGCCGAATCGACAAACCAACCGGTATTTGAACGGAGAATGACGCTATCCGATCCGCTTGATGAAGGCAACGTGATCACCGTCCGGTATTCGGGAATCGAAGAGCCACCCGGAATGTCCGATTCCAAATCTACCGGTGTGACGTGCGTCGCTTCCGCCCCGGGCGCACGCTGGAAGGCATGGCACCCCGGCCCGGACGCGCACGACCGCGGCAGCCGTGGCAGTCGGCCCGCGCGCTGCCGGCGCTCCCCGTCGCGCTCATCGTGGCGATCACCGTGGTGGACGTGCGGGCCCCCCACGACGTCCATCTCGGACCGGCCCTGGTGATCGCCCCCGCGCTCACCCCCTCCTTCGCCGGCCCCCGCACCACCGCGGGCGTCGGCGCCCTCGCGATGGCCGCGCAGCTCCTCATCGGCGTCACCCACGGCGGGATCGGCACCACGAACCACATCGTGCAGATCATCACCCTCGCCGTGCTCGTGGTGCTCACGGTCGTCTACAGCGCCCTGCGCGAGCGCCGGCAGGCCCAGCTGGCCCGGGTCCGCACGGTCGCCGAGGCCGCGCAGCACGTCCTGATGTGGCCGCTGCCCGAGCGGATCGGCACGCTGCGGATCGCCTCCCTGTACCTGGCCGCCGAGGACGAGGCCCAGATCGGCGGCGACCTGTACGCGGCGACGTCGTGCGACGGCGCCGTACGGGTGCTGATCGGCGACGTCAGGGGCAAGGGGCTGCCCGCCATCGGGGAGGCGGCGCTGCTGCTCGGCGCCTTCCGGGAGAGCGCGCACCGGCGCATTCCGCTGACGGACGTGGCCGCCACCCTGGACCAGAGCATCACCCGCTACGCCGCCGAGCTGGACCCCCCGGAGGAGGAGGGCGAGCGGTTCGCCACCGCGCTGCTCGTGGAGATCCCGGACCGCGCACCGGTGACCCGGATGACCAGCTGCGGACATCTCCCGCCGCTGCTGCTGGGCCCCGGCCGCGTCGTCACGGCCCCGGACCTGCACCCCTCGCCGCCCCTCGGGGTGCAGTACGGCGTCGGGCACACGCTGGACGTGTTCTCCTTCGCGCCGGGCGACACCCTGCTGCTCTACACCGACGGGGTCGTGGAGGCCCGGGACGAACACGGCCGCTTCTATCCGCTCGCCGACCGGGTCGCGCGGTGGACCGGGGACGGTCCCGAGGCGCTGATGCACCACCTGCGGCGCGATCTGCTCGCCCACGCCGGCGGCCGGCTCGGCGACGACGCCGCGCTCATCGCCCTGCACCGCGCCCCCGCCGAGCGCCGCCGCCACCACGGGTGAGCCGCCGCTGCGGGGCCACGGGCGGGGCGTTCACCCGTCCGTGCCCCGTCCGTGCGGCGATGTTCAGCCCGGAGGGTGGCCCGGGGCTCCACCGCGTTGCGAGAATCTGCGGCGCCCGGCGGCGGACTCCCCCGCCCGCCCGGACCCGAGTGAGGTTCCCGATGCCCGTACGAACCCTGCCCCCGCGACGCCTGTTCGCGCCGCTGCTCGCCGGTCTGGCCCTGCTGCCCGCGCTGCTGTCCCCCGGGGCCGCGCGCGCGGCGCCGGGGGGAGGCGCGCCGGCCCGCTTCGATCTCCAGGCCCATCGCGGCGGCCTCGGCATGACCACCGAGGAGTCGCTGGAGGGCTTCGGCAAGGCACTGCGGCTCGGGGTGTCCACGCTGGAGCTGGACACACAGGTCACCCGGGACCTGAAGGTGGTCGTCAACCACGACCGGCAGATCAGCGGCGTCAAGTGCCGGGACACCGGCCCGGTCACGCCCGGTGACCCGATGTACCCCTATGTCGGCAAGTACATCAAGGACCTGACGCTCGGCCAGGTCAAGACCCTGGACTGCGGCTACCGGCAACTGCCCGGCTTCCCCGAGCAGGAGGTCGTGAAGGGTTTCCGGATGGTGGAGCTGAGGGACGTCCTGGACCTGGTCGAGCGTTATCGCGCACGGGGCGTGAAGCTGAACATCGAGACCAAGGTGGAGGCGGGGGCGCCCGAGCAGACCACGCCGCGCGAGGTGTTCGTCCGCCGGGTGTACCAGGAGATCCACCGTTCGGGCGTCGAGCGGCAGGTCACCATCCAGTCGTTCGACTGGGGCGCGCTGAGGGCGATGCACCGGCTCGCGCCGGCCTGGCCGCTGGTGGCGCTGACGAATCACGACTTCCTCCAGGTCGGCCGGCCCGGCGCGTCCCCGTGGCTCGGCGGGATCGACGCCGACGACTACGGCGGGGACTTCGTCCGGGCGGCGGCGACCCTGCCCGGCGTCACGACGCTCTCCCCCAACTACGGCTTCCCGCAGAGCGGCAAGGTCGGCGACCCGGGGTTCCGGTTCTACTCCGACGCGGCGATGGTCGCCGAGGCGCACGCCCGGGGGCTGAAGGTGGTGCCGTGGACCTGTGACGACCCGGCGACCGTGGAGGCGCTGATGGACCTGGGCGTCGACGGCGTCATCACCGACTACCCGGACCGGGTACGGCGGATCATGGCCGGCCGGGGCATGCGGCTGCCCCGCCCCTACCACCCGCACGGCCACGCCTGACCGTCCCGGGGCGCGGGCGTGGGCCCCGCCCCGAATGGGGCGGGGCGGGGCCCACGTCCGGGTCAGCGGACCGGCTTGAGGCCGGTGATCTTCCGGGTCTTCAGGTCGGACTGGACGTCGATCCGGCTGACCTGGGGGTGCGGACCCTCGCTCCAGGTGAGCGTGACCCTGCTGGTGGCGTGGCCGGCGCCGGAACCGGTGGCGGCCACCTTCCACTTCACCGGCACGTTCTGCGCGAACAGGATGCCGTCGGCGTGCTCGCGCTGCTCGTAGGCGGCGACCGCCTTGCGGGCCCCGGCGGAGAGGTAGAAGCCGCGCAGGGCCTTGGCGCTCGCCGCGGCCGTGGGGTCGTCGGTGGCCCAGACGGCGTCGATGTAGGCGCCGTAGAAGTCGGCCACGTGCTGGGTGACGTCCCGCGGGTCGCCCTGGGCGGAGGAGGCCGCGGCGGTGGCGCGGGGGGCGTGGCTCGTGGTGCCGCCCGCGAGGGCCGGGGTGACGGCGGCCAGGGTGAGGCCGGCGGCGAGGGCCGTGGCGGTGAGGAGGGTCTTGCGGCTGCGGTCGGACATGTGTCTCATTCCCCCGGAATCTTCGTGACCGGGTCCATCCCGGCTGTCCATGGTCCTCAAGACCGCTTTCCGGGCCCTCCGGTTCCGTGTTCCGGGGGTGGTTTCCTCCGGTCGCGCGCGGGGCGGTCGCTTCCGGTCGTTCCGGGGGCTGTCTTCCGGTCGCCGCGGGTACGGCGACCGCCCGGCCCGCCGCATGGCCCGTCGTACGCGCCGTACGAGGAGGGGCGGGGCCGGGGTCCGGGAGGTGGGTCGGACCCCGGCCCCGGGTCTGTCACGGCTTGCGGGCCACCGCGCCGTACATGGCGACGTCCTCGTCCCGGATGCCCGGCTCGCCGGTGCCGTCGGGGTGCCACTTGTGCACCTGGACGATGCCGGGTCCGAGCAGGTCCAGGCCGTCGAAGAACTCGTGTGCCTCGGCCAGGGTGCGCAGCCGCATCGGCATGTCGCGGGCCGCGTACTCGCGGGCGACCCGGCCCACCTCCTCGGGGGCGAAGTCGGCGGTGCCGATGGACATGGCGAGGTGACTGCCGGAGGGCAGCGGCTCCAGCAGCCGGCGCACCACTCCGACCGCGTCGTCCGCGTCCAGCATGAAGTGCACGATGGCGATGACGGTGAGGGCGACGGGCCGGTCCGGATCCAGCGTCTCGCGCAGCTCGGGGGCGCCCAGGATGGCCGCCGGGTCGCGGAAGTCGGCCTCCAGGTACGCGGTCCGGCCCTCGGGGGCGCTGGCCAGCAGGCCCCGGGAGAGCGTGAGCACGATCGGGTCGTTGTCGACGTAGACGACCCGCGACTCGGGGGCCACGGCCTGGGCGATCTCGTGCAGGTTGGGGGAGGTCGGGATGCCGGTGCCGATGTCCAGGAACTGCCGTATGCCCGCCTCCTCTGCGAGCCGGCGCACCACGCGGTTCATGAAGTCGCGGTTGGCGCGCATGTGCACCGGGAGCGCGGGCCACTCCCGCACCATCGCCTCGCCCGCCTCCTTGTCGGCGGGGTAGTAGTCCTTGCCGCCGAGTATGTAGTCGTAGATGCGGGCGGAGTGGGCGTTCCCGGTGTCGATCCGGTCGGCCGGCCATCCGTTCTCGGGCAACGCCGTGTCTCCCATTCGGGTCGGGTCGGGCCCTCGCGTCGACGTGCGGGGGCGGGTGCGCGGGGTGGTGCGAGAAGGCGGATGCGGTCGGCGGCTCACCACTCCTCGCGCAGCGCGGCGAGCAGGGTCTCGGTCTTGCGGGCGGACGGCGCCTGGGCGCTCAGCCGGTCCAGGGCCTCCCGGTAGACCACCACCTCGTCGGGCTTGTCCAGGTACTCGGCCCTGGCCAGTCCGCTGAGGTAGGCGATGTCGGGCAGTTCGCGGGCCCGGAACCGGAAGAGGTGGAAGGCGCCGGCCCACAGCGCGGGGTGCGGTCCGTTGGCGAACGGCATGACCTGCACGGTGACATGGGGCAGCCGGCCCACCTCGATGAGGTGGTCGATCTGCGCGCGCATCACCTCCGCGCCGCCGACCGGCCGGCGCAGCACGGTCTCGTCCATCACCACCCACAGCCGCGGCGGTTCCGCTCCGGTCAGCAGTTGCTGGCGGCGGGTGCGCAGCGCGACCCGGCGTTCGGTGACGTCGGCGGGCGCGTGCGGGTAGGACGCGGTGAGCAGGGCGCGGGCGTAGTCCTCGGTCTGCAGCAGGCCGTGCACGAACTGGTTCTCGTAGCCGCGCAGTTGCAGGGCCGCCTGCTCCAGGCTGAGGTAGGCGGGCAGCCAGGGGGGCACGACGTCGCGGTAGGTGTGCCACCAGCCGCGCTTGTTGGCCTCGCGTACGGACTGCAGGAAGGTGTCGATCTCCTCCTGGTCCACGACGCCGTAGACCCGGAGGAGTTTCTCGGCGTCCGGGAGCCGCAGCCGGGCCACCTTGGCGGCCTCCATGCGGCGGATCGTGGAATGGCTGACCCCGATGGCCGCGCCCGCCTCGGCATAGCCGAGCCCGGCCCGGGTGCGCAGTTCCTCCAGGCGTCTGCCGAGGATCATGCGCAGCACGGAGGGGGCGCCGCCCCACGTGGTCTCCACGGTCACGCCCACCCCCTCGTCAGCTCCCGGTCGTCCGCGCAGGCGGATCGCTCCGGCCCATTCGATCACGTTCCGCCGGATGCAGCATGCACTTCGCCACTTGCAAATTTCAACTTGCCGGTTGCGGGCCGTGGTTGGCAGGTGCCAGAGTGGACCCGCTGCCCGCCCGGCCCCCGGGGCGGACGGCACGTCGGGCTCGGCGGGCGAACAGGCCGCCGCCAGGGCCTTCGGGCGGGTGGCGGAGGCATCCGCCACCCGCTCGGCCGACCCGCCTGCCGCGGCCCCGCGCACGGGGCCGGACGGAAGACGCGCGGCGACGGCTCCGTCCCGTACCCCGACGGCTCCCCCGCCCGGCCACCGGCCACCCACCGCAGCGGACCGCTCCCGCGCGGCGGGGGCCGTGACGCCGCCGGGCGGGGCGAGCGGCACGCCCCGGCGCGCGGGCACGACGGTGGCCGCGCACCGTCCCGCCGGGGCTCCGGTGGCTCCGGTGGCTCCGGGTCGCGGGTGCCACGGCGCGCGTACCGGACCGGACCTCCGCGGCCGGACGGTCCGCGCACCGGCTGCCGGCGTTCCGGCCCGCGCCCCCGCTCCACCCGGAGGCGAGCGTTCCGGTCGACTCCCCGGGCCCGCGGCCCCGGCCGGCTCGCCTCCGGGGCCTTCGCCGCCCCGCCCCCGGGACCGCCTCCCCTACGGCGTCCGGGCCGGCCGGGGAGCGAGGGCGGGCGGCACCGGTCGTGCCCGACCGCCGGAGCGGACATATGCTGCGAAGTGCCGCACCGAAGGGAGTGCTCATGGCCGACACGCCCACCGACCCCGCCGCCGCACCGCCCCCGCAGGATCCGCCCGGCTCCCCCGCCGGCGAGCTGACGCTGCGCCCGCTCGGCTTCGAGCACCTGGCCGCCGTACTCGACCTCGGCCACCGGGTCTACGACACCGACGCGATGCCCTACACCGGCTGGTCGCTGTCGGCCGTCGCCGGGCACCTGGACGCGCCGGACCCGGCCTGCTTCGTGCTGCTCGACGGGGACCGGGTCGCCGGGTTCGTGCTCGGTTCGCTGTCCTTCGAGCAGCGCGCCGACTGGGGCTACCTGGAGTGGATCGCCGTCGACCCCGGCTACCAGGGGCGCGGGGCGGCCTCCCGGCTGGTGCGGGAGTGCTGCGCGCGGCTGGCCGAGGCCGGCGCGGTGTGCGTGGTCACGGACGTGGAGCGGCGCAACACCGCCTCCGCCGAGCTGATGCGCCGCAACGACTTCGTGGAGGAGACCGGCGTCAGCCTGTTCGTCCGGCAGCTCGCCGACGCCCCCGGGTCCGGCCCGGGCCGGGCCCGGGGCGGCACCGGGCCGCGCCGCCACCTCACCCGCGCGGCGGCCGAACGGATCCGCTGACCCCGGCCGGGCCGCCGTCGGCCGTCCGGCGCCGGGCGGTGCGGTGGTGGTCCGGCCAGCGCACGTCGTAGGCCCAGCCGAGGCACTCGAACCAGCGGATCAGCCGGGCGCCGGCGTCGAGCTGGCCGGTGAGCACGCCGTGCCGGGCGCTGGTGGGGTCGGCGTGGTGCAGGTTGTGCCAGGACTCGCCGAAGGACAGCGGGGCCAGCCACCACACGTTGCCCGAGCGGTCCCGGCTGCGGAAGGGGCGGGAACCGGTCGCGTGGCAGATGGAGTTGATGGACCAGGTGACGTGGTGGACGAGGCAGATCCGGACCGGCCCGGCCCAGAACAGCGCGGTGAGTGCGCCCTGCCAGGACCGGGTCAGCGCCCCGCCGAGCAGGGCGGGCAGGGCGAGGGAGGCGAGCACCAGCGGGCCGAAGCGGCGGGAGATCAGCATCAGGGCGCGGTCGCGGACGAGGTCGGGCGCGTAGGTGCGGGGCGGGGCGTGCGCGGTCTCGAACAGCCAGCCCAGGTGGGCGTAGCGCATGCCCTTGGCGAGGGCGCGGGGTGAGCGGCCGTACCGCCAGGGCGAGTGCGGGTCGCCGTCCCGGTCGGAGTACCGGTGGTGTTTGCGGTGGTCGGCCACCCAGGTGATCAGCGGGCCCTGCACGGCGAGACTGCCGGCCAGCGCCAGCGCGATCCGCAGCGGCCGGCGGGCCTTGAACGAGCCGTGGGTGAAGTGCCGGTGGAAGCCGACGGTGATGCCGAGCCCGCTGACCAGGTAGAAGGCGACGGCGAGCGCGAGGTCGACGGGGCTGAGCCCGTGCCGCCAGGCCAGCGGCACGGCGGCGAGCAGCGCGAGGAACGGCACGGCGACGAAGACGCCGATCATCAGTTGCCCGCCGGTGGGTCAGGGCCGGCCGCCGGCCGCCGGCGGGGCGGTGTCGGAGATCTCCGCGGACATGACGGTCCTTTCTCGGCCCGGGCGCGCTAGTCGACGGCGGTGAAGGCGAGGACGGCGTTCTGGCCGCCGAAGCCGAAGGAGTTGCTGACGGCGGCCCGGGTCCGGTGCGGGCGGGGCACCTTGGTGACGATGTCCAGGTCCATCGCCGGATCGAGGGTGTCCAGGTTGGCGGTGGGCGGGATCAGCTGGTGGCGCAGGGTGAGCACGGTGCAGGCCGCCTCGATGGCCCCGGCGCCGCCGATGGCGTGCCCGATGGTGCCCTTGACCGCGGTGACCGGCGGGGGGCGGCGGCGGAAGACGCGGTGCAGCGCGTTGTGTTCGGCGGCGTCTCCCTGAGGGGTGGCGGTGCCGTGCGCGTTGACGTGGTCGATGTCCTCGGGGGCCAGGCCGGCGTCGGCGAGGGCGGCGTCCAGGGCGCGGGCGGCGCCGTCGCCGTCGGGGCGCGGGGCGGTGAAGTGGTGGGCGTCGCAGGAGGCGCCGAACCCGGCGAGCAGCGCCTCGGGCCGTACGCCCCGGGCCCGGGCGTCCTCGGTGCGTTCCAGGACGAGGACGGCGGCGCCCTCGCCGAGGACGAAGCCGTCGCGGTCCCGGTCGAAGGGGCGGGAGGCGGCGTCGGGGTTGTGCGCGCGACGGGACAGGGCGCGCATCTGCGCGAAGCAGGCGGCGGTCATCCGCAGCCGGGCCGACTCGCTGCCGCCGGCCAGGACCAGGTCGCAGCGGCCGGACAGCAGCCAGTCCCGGGCCAGGCCGAGCGCGCTGGTACCGGAGGCGCAGGCGGTGCTGACCACCATGTTGGGGCCGAGCGCGCCGAGGTCCAGGGCGATCTCGGCGGCGGCCATGTTGGGCACGCTGCGGGGCAGCGCGAGCGGGGAGACGCGCTCGGGGACGGCGTCGGCGAGCCGGTCGAACTCGGCCTGCCAGCCCTGCATCGACCCGGTGCCGACGCCCATCACCACGCCGACGCGGGCGCCGTCCCAGCCGGCCGGGGCGAGGCCCGCGTCGGCGACGGCCTCGCGGGCGGCGAGCAGCGCGAAGGTGGTGAACCGGTCGAGCCGGCGGGCCAGCCGGTGCCCGAGCAGGCCGGGCGGGTCCAGGCCGGGGACCTGGCAGGAGAAGGCCACGGGCAGTCCGGCCAGGGCGGGGTCGGGGGCGGCGGTGGACTGCCCGGCGCACAGCCCCGCCCAGGCCGCGTCCCGGCCGATGCCCGCCGGGGTGATCAGACCGAGTCCGGTGACGGCGACGGGGGCCCGGGGCGGGCCTGCTTTCACCTGGTGCATGAGCCGTGATTATGCGGACCGGGCGGGCCGGTTCCGCGCCGCGACGGCTCGGCCGGCGCGGGATGGCACCCGCTACCACCCGGATGCGCGAACGCCCGCCCCGCTTTCCCACCGGGCCCCGGACGATCCGCCGCGCGCACCCCGTCCGCGTCGGGCCGTCACCCGCCGGAGTCAGCCGCCCGCGCCCGCGCCACCCGCCTCCTGTGCCAGGGCCCGGACCGCGTGCGACCAGGCCTCGGCGAGGGCGGTCTCCAGGGTGTCCAGGGGATGGTCGCAGGTGTCCAGGCGCACGGCGGGGCCGATGTGGACGTGGACGTGTGGGCGGCGCAGGGGCGCGGTGGCCCAGCCGGCGAGTTGCTTGGCGCGGCTGCCGGAGGAGACGCGGCGGGCGCCCGCGTGCCCGACCGGGACCACCGGCGCGCCGGTGGACAGGGCGAGCCGGACCACCCCGGACTTCAGCCGGCCGGGCGGGCGGTCGTGGGAGGCGCGGTAGCGGGGCAGGCCGCCCTCGGGGTAGACGAGCACGTCCCGTCCGGCGGCCAGGGCGTCGGCGGCGTGCCGGAGGGCGTCCGGGGCGCGGCGGCTGCCCCGGTGCACGGGTACGTGACCCTCCCGGGTGAGGGCACGGCCCAGCAGCGGCACCCGCCACAGCCCGGCCGTGGCCAGTACGGCGGGACGCAGGCCGAGCCGGTGCAGGGTGCCGACGAGCAGGACCGGGTCGAAGAACGAGGTGTGGTTGGCGGCGAGGACGCATCCGGTGCCGTGCGGTCCCGGGAGGTGGCCGGTTCCGGTCACGCTCGTGTCGCTGAAGACGGGCACCAGGGCCCCGGCCCATGCCGTCAGCATCGGGCCCTCCTCTCCGCCGCGCCCCCCGGGTGCCCATCGTCACCCGTGCGCCGCCCGCCCGCACACCCCCTGCCCCGAATGCCCGTCCGGCGTGCGGTGGCCCCGGGCCGGTGGCTGAATGACCGGCATGGACTTTCTCGCCGCCTACGACGCGATCCCGCAGGACGACGTCCCGCGGCGGGTGGCCCTGCTGCGGCGGGCCATGACGACCGGCAGGGGGGCCCTGTTCGCCGAGCTGCGCACGCACCGGCCGGTGTTCCGCACGCCCGTCGGGGTGTTCGTCACCCGGCACCCCGATGTGCTGGAGGTGCTGTCGGCACCGGAGACGTTCACCGTGGGAGTGTTCGGCCCGGCGCTGGAGGAGGTGCTCGGCGGGCCGTTCGTCCTCGCCCGGGACGGCGCGGACGTGCACTGGCGGGAGCGCGGGTACGGGCAGCTGATGCTCGCCGCCGAGGACGCGCCGCGGGTCCGGGAACTCACCGCGCGGATCGCCGACGAGGTGCTGGACGAGGCGACCGGCCGGGGCGCGGACACCTTCGACCTCGTCCAGGACTACGCCCGGCTGGCCGCCGCCCGGGTCGCCGTCGCCTATCTCGGCTTCACCGGTGTCGAGGAGGAGACGCTGCACTCCTGCACGCGCCGGATGCAGTGGGCGTTCGCCGTCAACCCCGACCGGGATCCGGGGGTCCACGCGGAGGGCGTGGCCGCCGGCCGGGAACTGCACGACCGGGTCGCCGAGGTGATCGCCCGCCGCCGGGCCGCGCCGCCCGGCGACGGACCGGACGACGTGCTGGGGCGGATGCTGGACACCCGGCTGCCCGCCGGGTACGGCTTCGACGACGAGCGGGTCAACGCCAACCTGGTCGGCTACCTGACGGGCTATCAGCAGAATGCCACCCAGTGCACGGCCACCGCGCTCAAGGAACTCGCCGTGCGCCCCGATGTGCTGGCGCAGGCGGAGCGGGCGGCGGGCGAGAGCGACCCGTCCCGCTTCGACGCGTACGTGTGGGAGGCGCTGCGCTTCCATCCGTTCGTGCCGGTCACGCCCCGGCTGTGCGTGCGCGACCACCTGCTGGCCGCGGGCACCGGGCGGCGGACGTCCATCCCGGCCGGGAGCGTGGTGCTGGCCTGCTTCGCGTCGGCGATGTTCGACGAGGACGTGCTCGACGCGCCGGACGAGTTCCGGCCCGGCCGCCCGCCCGGGCACAACCTCGTCCTCGGCTACGGCGCCCACGACTGCGTCGGCCGGTACGCGGCCCGGGTCATCGTGCCGGAGCTGGTGCGGCGGGTGCTGCTGCGCCCCGGCGTGCGTCCGCTGCCGGGCGCCGAACGGGCCCTGGACTACGCGGGCACCCCGTTCCCGCAGCACTACACCGTGAGGTCCGGCCGCGGCGCCGTGGCCGCGCCCTGACCCCGGGATCCGACCGATCCGCGAACCGACCGGAGGACCGATGACCGTCACCTCCCGCCCGCCCGCGCCGGGAACGCCGCCCTGGACCGGGGCCAGGGACCGGTCCAGGGACGGGCTGCGCAACCGCTTCGAGACCCATCTGCTGACCCACTACGGCCCGGCCTGGGACACGGTCCAGCGCAGCCGGTGGCTGCACCGCAGGCTCAATTCCACGCTGACCGACCTGGCCGTGCTGAAGGCGCCGGTGCGCCCCAACCCGCTGAGCACGAAGGTCCCGTACACCTCCTGGGACTCGCTGACCGACCGGACCTGGGTGGGCCGGCAGCTGCCGCCGGTGACCACCGTGCGGAGGGGCCTGCCCGCCCCGGAGCGGGTGGCCGAGCTGTTCCGCCGCGAGGGCGAGGGCCGCTCGTGCTCCCGGTCCACCGCGCTGCTGCCGGCGTTCGCGCAGTGGTTCACCGACGGGTTCCTGCGCGGCCACGCGGCCACCGGCGATCCGCGCCGCACCGACTCGCCGCACACCCTGGACATGTGCCAGCTCTACGGCGACCGGCCGGAGGTCACCGCCTGCCTGCGCGCCTTCCGCGGCGGCCGGCTGAAGAGCCGGGTCGTCGACGGCGGCGAGTTCCCGCCCGCGCTGTGCGAGGGCGGGCGGATCAGGGAGGAGTTCCGGGCGATCCGGCCGGTGCGGTTCGACGAGGTGCCCGAGGAGTTCGTGGACACGCTGTTCGCGTGGGGCGGGGAGCGCGCGCACGCCCACATCGGGCCGATGGCGCTGAACGTCCTGTTCCTGCGCGAGCACAACCGGGTCGCCGGCATCCTCGCCGCCGCGCACCCGGACTGGGACGACGAACGGGTCTTCCAGACCACCCGCAACACGCTGATCGTGCTGATGATCCGGGTGATGCTGGAGGAGTACATCAACCACATCACGCCGTACCACTTCGGTTTCGTCCTCGATCCGGTGCGTACCGACCGGGGGGTGTGGCACCGGGAGAACCGGGCGACGATCGAGTTCAGCCTCGTCTACCGCTGGCACAGTCTGATCCCGTCCACGTACGCCATCGCCGGCCGGCCGGTGCCGCTCGCGCACACCATCGCCAACGGACAGCTCGTCCTGGACCGGGGCCTCGGCCCGCTGTTCCAGGACCTGTCCCGGCAACCGGCCGGCCTGTCCGGGCTGTTCAACACCGACCCGCTGCTGCTGCCCATCGAGGAGCGCAGCGTCGCCGTCGGCCGGGAGCTGCGGCTGGCCTCGTACAACGACTACCGGGCCTACTACGGCTTCCCCCGGGTCACCGACCCGGGGCAGATCTCCGGCGACCCGCGCGTCCGGCAGGCGCTGCTGGAGGTGTACGGCGACGTGGACGCGATCGACCTGCACGTCGGGCTGTTCGCGGAGGAGCCGGAGCCCGGGGCGATCTTCGGGCGGCTGCTGGAACGGATCATCTCCGTCGACGCGTTCTCCGAGGCGCTGAACAACCCCCTGCTGGCGCCCCGCCTGTTCGGGCCCGCCACCTTCTCCCCCGAGGGCTGGGAGATCATCCGGCACACCCACGGCTTCTCCGACCTGGTCCACCGCAACCTGCCCGAGGACAAGGGGCGTTACGTCGTCTCGCTCGGCCGCAGCGCGGCAACGGCCCGGACCGCGCTCGACTAGGGGCCGCCGGCCGGGGGTGCTCAGTCCCCGGCTCGCGCGTGGGTGCGCAACGCCTCGGCGGCGGCGCGCAGGTGTCCCGCGGCCGTGGCACAGGCGGCGGCCTGCCGTTCCAGGGTGGGGCGGCTCCACTCCGGGGCCGCCGGACAGCCGGCGAGCGTGTCCGCGGTGGCGCGCAGCCGCCGGGCGTACTCCTCCATCAGCTCGGCGTCCGACCGCAACGCCTCGGCGCGGTCGAGGAGTCCGGCGTCGTACGACGTGGCTCCGGGGGACTCGGTCACCATGGCGGACTCCCGTGGGGGTGGGCGGCGTCAGCGCGGCAGGACGGCGCCGGCGCTGCGGTGGAGCATGAACTGGGGACAGGTCAGGACCAGCCGGGGGCGGGCCGTGGCGATGCCGAGCCGGCGCAGGGGCCCGGCGAGGGGTTCGGGCGCGCCGGTGTCCAGCCGCAGCCGGATGCCGCCGCCGCTGTGCAGCCGCAGTCCGCCGTGGGCCCGGACCAGGGTGCGCACGGTGCTCTCGCCCCGGCGGCCGTAGAGGATCCAGTCGGCCTCGGGGCAGCGCGTGCCGCGCCCGAGGCGGCCCTCGACGGCGAGGCCGAGCTCGGGAGCGCGGACGGCGAGGTCGCGGCCCGTCAGTCTGGCCTCGGCATGCGCCCGGACCGCGGGCTGGCCCCAGATCTCCCGGGCGACGGTCCGGGCCTCCTCGCTGGTGACGGCGAGGGAGAGGACGTATCGGCCGGTGCGTCTGAGGTCGACCCGGCGCAGCAGGTCGAGGACGACGTCGTAGGGGCGGGGCCGCCACAGGTCGTCCACCAGCACGGAGAGGGCGAGCTCGGTGTACGGGCCGATGGTGGTGCAGCGGTGCTCGTACAGCGACAGCACCGCCAGCGCGTGCCGGCCGAGCCGGCTCGGGGTCATCCAGGTGACGCCGGGCAGCAGCGTGCGGGCGGTGTCGGCGTCGACGGGGAAGCACAGGTGGGCGGCGGAGGAGTCGTAGTAGCGCACGGGCACGTCGACCGGGCCGGCCGTGGTGGGCACCGAGGTGGTGGGCAGGGTGAGGAAGGGGTAGCCCTCGGGCGGGTTGGCGCGGTCCTTGAGCTGGTAGGCCTGGGTGCGCACGACGGGGCCGCGGTAGGGGGTGAGGGCCTCGTCGACGCGCTCGCGGGCCTCGGGGACGACGGTCCGCAGGTGCTCGATGTACTCGTGGAGCATGTGGCAGAGCGGGAACTCGTGGCCGGGCCCGGTGTAGTCGACCTCGTACCAGTTCGGGTGCGGGTCGAACGCGGAGCCCGCGCCGCGCCCGTCGAGGACGGGCACGATGTCGTGCTGGTTGGTGATGCTGGCGACCCAGGTGCGCGGGTCGGCGGGCTTCTTGTTGTCGACCGGGGAGCCGACCGCGACGACGTGGGTGACACGGTAGGTGCGGCAGAACTCCTCGCTCTGGGCGAGGTTCATCACGGCGATCCCGCCCTCGCTGTGCCCGATCAGCGCGAGGTCGGCGCCGCGCGGGATGCCGTAGTCCCGCAGGGCGAGCAGGATGGCGCGGGTGTACGGCGAGTCGGGCATGAACAGGTTGCGCCAGGCGCCGACGAAGTCCTGCGGGGAGTCGGTGCGGGGGCGGCCGGGGGCCATGCCGGGCGCCTGGAGGACGTAGCGGACGACGCCGTCCGGGCCGCGCACGTTCTGCAGCAGGATCCGCCCGTCGGTGGAGAGCATCTCGATGTTGCGCAGGAAGCCGAGGAAGGAGCCCTTGCCGGCGATGACCTGCCGCTCCTGGTCGGTGAGGTCGACGGGCTCGGCGGCGCCCTCGCCCCGGTCCAGGTCCGCGAGGTGGGCGGCGCTGACGCCGTGCAGCGGGTCGGCGGACAGCTCGCGGCCGGTGGCCAGCGCCCAGCCGGTCTCGTCGTTCTTCGGGTCCTCGTCCAGCAGGGCGCGGATCGCGAGGAGTTCGGCCATCAGCGGGGCCAGCCCGGACAGCGCGCGCTGCGCCCCCTGGTCGCGGAACAGGGCGCGCAGGGCCCGTACGGCCGCCAGGTCCTTGTCGGCGGTGACGGCCTCGGTCAGCCGGCGCATCCCGGGGTCGCGCTCGAACTCGGGGTGGTCGACCAGGACGGCGGCGATCCGCAGCCGCAGCGAGGTGACCGCGACCAGTGCGGCGAGGCTCTCCCGGCCGAGGACCTCGCCGGCGGCGCCGAGGACGTGGCCGACGCCCTTCGGCGCGGTGATCGCCGAGCCGCCGAGGCCCTGTCTGCTGGTCAGGGCGCGCAGCAGCGCCCACCGGGCGGCCAGGCCGGTGCGGGGGCGGCGGCGCGCGGAGGCGGCCGGGGCGGGGCCGAACAGCGCGGTGCTGGTGCGCTCGGACACCGCGCGGATGCCCTCGGCGACGTCCACCACGTCCCGCGCGCACCCCCGCAGCAGGTCCCTGGCCTCCCGGCCGTCCGGTACGGGCCGTCCGGGCGCGGTGCCGTCCGCTCGCATCCGACGCTCCCTCGGCTAGACGACATGGGGAGGTGCCGGGGCCGGACCGACGGGCACGGCCCCGCTCCCATGGTCGGCCAGCGGGACCGCGCCCGCACCTTCATCCATCCAGGTAGAGGATGTCCGCGGGGATCGCGCCGCGCGCCGAGCCTGGGCACCGGGGGCCCGGGACCGGCGCATAATCGCCGCCCATGACCCCCTGCACCGCACCGCACCGCCTCGCGGGAGGCGCGCCGTGACCGTGACCCCCGGCCGCCCGGACGGCCCGCGCGCCCCGCTTCCCGACACCGTCCCGGTCGGCCTGCCGCTGCGCACCGGCTATCTGCTCACCCTCGTGGTGGGCCCGCTGGCCGTGCTGGCGCTGGCGCTGCCCGTCGCCCTGACCGGCGGCTGGGGGCCGCGCTGGTACGACGCGGTCCTCGGCGCCGGGATGTACGCGCTGTCCATCATGGGCATCACCGCCGGCTACCACCGGCACTTCACCCATCTGTCGTTCAAGGCTCAACGGCCGCTGCGGATCGCCCTCGGGATCGCGGGCGGCCTCGCCATGGAGGGCCCGGTGACGATGTGGGTGGCCGAGCACCGGCGCCACCACCAGTACGCGGACCGGGCGGGCGACCCCCACTCGCCGTGGACGTACGGCACCACCCGGCGGGCGCTGCTGAAGGGACTGTGGCACGCCCAGGTCGGCTGGTTCTCCTCCTCGCCGGTCCGCTCCCACTACCCGCGCTACGCCCCGGACCTGCTCGCCGACCCGGACGTGCGCCGGCTGGACCGCTGCTATCCGCTGACCATCGCCGTCTCGCTGGCGCTGCCGCCGGCGCTGGTCCTGGCGGTCACCCAGGACGGGCGGTCCGCGCTGGTCACGCTGTTCTGGGCGAGCCTGGTGCGGTACGCCGTCGTGCACCATGTCACCTGGTCGGTCAACTCCGTGGCGCACGCCTTCGGTCCGCGCCACTACAGCACCCGGGACCAGTCCCGGGACGTGCCCTGGGTGGCCCTGCTGACCTTCGGCGAGGGCTGGCACAACCTCCACCACGCCGACCCCGGCAGCGCCCGGCACGGCGGGCTGCGCGGCCAGCCGGACCTCACGGCGTGGCTGATCGCCCGGTTCGAGCGGTGGGGCTGGGCGTACGACGTGCGCTGGCCGGACGAACGGCGGATCACCGCCCGGCTGCGCGCGGAGACGGCCGGGCGCCGGGTGCCGCACCGTCAACTGTCCGCGAAGTGACGGGAGAACGGCGACGAGTCGACGGCGAACAAGCCGTTGAAGGGCTGGTTCAGCTCGAAGACCAGCAGCACGGTGAAGGTGATGAGCGCGGTCAGGCCCATCACCATCACCACATGCGTGGCGCTGCGCCGTACGCCGAACATGAACATGAAGGCCACGGTCAGCACGCCGCCGACGATCAGCCCGAACCACAGCACGGGTGACAGGGACTCGCCGACGTCCGCCTCGCGGCCGCGCCGGGCGTCGTCCAGGGCGCTGAGCTGGGCCAGGGTCTCCTGGAGCGTGGCCTGCTGGGCGAGCGTGGCGCCGGCCGGGACCTGGCCGGCCGCCCTCAGGTCGTCCAGCAGGTCCCAGCCGCGCCGGTCCGGCGGCTGCCCGGCGGCCATGAGGGGCCACTCCTCGGACACGACGTGGTGGGCGTACGCGTCCACGGCGTCCCTGGCGCGTTCGTCCGCCGGCGCCGGCAGCCCGGCGGAGAGCAGCCGGATCTGGTGGGCGGCGCTCGCCTCCGCCTGCACGTGCTCCTCCGCGGCGGACCGCGCCTCCCACACGGCCACCATGGACAGACCGAGCACGAGGGCGTAGAGCACGCTGACCATCATGGCGATGTACTCGGCGACGTCCTCCCGGGGTTCCTCGTCCGGGGCCGGGGGCCAGAAGCGGTGCTTGATCACCACGATGCCCGCGGCGACCGCGGCGATCCCCAGAACGATGGCGAAGGTCTCGATCACCGGCGCGGTCTCCAGTCGTCTCGATGTGCTCGGTCTGGGAACGGGGGCGGGGGCAGGGGAGCGGGGGCAGGGTCTGGGGCAGGGGCGCGGCTACTTGCCGATGCGGCGGGAGCCGAGCAGCGCGGCGGCGAGGGCGGCGGGGATGAGCAGCAGGAACAGCACGGCGAGCAGACCGAGCCCGGTCGGCCGCCCGTCGGGCCGGATGAACCGGGACATGATGGACGGGGCGCGGGGTGAGGCGGAGGGGGTGCGGGGGGCCGCGGTGGGGGGCCGGGTCGGCGGGTGGGGCCGGGGGCTGGCCGGGGTCGTGGGAGTGGTGGACTGACCGCCGGTGGTGTGACCTCCCGTTGCCTGGCCCCCGGTGGTATGACCGCCGGTCGCCTGGCCGCCGACCGCTTCCCCTCCGGTCGCCTGGCCTCCGACTGCTGCTTCGCCTCCGGTCGCCTGGCCGCCGGCTCCTTCCCCTCCGGTCGCCTGGCCTCCGACTGCTGCTTCGCCTCCGGTCGCCTGGCCGCCGGCTCCTTCCCCTCCGGTCGCCTGGCCTCCCGTCGCCTCACCGCCGGTAGCCTGGCCGCCGGTTGCCTCGCCTCCGGTGCTCCGGCCCTGGCCTGCGGTGGCGCCGCCTTGACCGGCCGCGGCCCCGCCTTGACCGGCCGTCGTGCCGGCGGCCGCTCCCGCCGTGCCTCCGTCGGCCGCCGCTCCGGCGCCACCGGCAGCGGTCCCGCCGCCACCGGCCGCCGCCGCGCCCGCGCCTCCCGCCGCCGCAGCCCCACCAGCCGCCGCAGCCCCACCGGCAGCAGCGGCCCCGCCCGCCACCGCTGCTCCCGCGCCGGCCGCCGCACCGGCCCCGCCGGCCGCCGCCGCCCCTCCCGCACCCGCCGCAACGCCCGCTCCTGCGACCGCGCCGGCAGCCACCCCCGCACCGGTTGCCGCACCAGCACCAGCACCAGCGGCGGCTGCCCCGGCGGCGGCACCCCCACCTGCCGCAGCGCCCACTCCCGCGCCGGCACCCGCCGCCGCCCCCACACCAGCGACCGCGCCGCCCCCGGCGCCCGCTCCCCCGGCACCGGCACCGGCACCGGCCGCCGCGCCCGCACCGGCCGCCGCCCCGACTCCTGCGCCCGCCGCCGGTCCACCTCCTGCGCCCGCCGCCGCACCGGCACCAGCCACCGCCCCCACCCCCGCGGCTCCGCCGGCTCCCGCTCCCGCACCGCCGGCCCCGGCCCCGGCGACCGCGCCGGGGGCGCCCGCACCGGGCGCGGGTACGCCCACGCCCGGGGCGGGGGCGCCCGGCAGCGGCAGTGGTGGGGGTGGCGGGAAGACCACTCCGGGCGGGATCGGCAGCACCGGGGGTGCGGGCGGCGGCACAGGGGCGGGCGGCAGCACCGGGGGCGCGGGTGGCGGCACGGGAACGGGCGGCGGTGGGGGTGGAGCGGGGAGAGGCGGGGGCGGAGGCGGTACGGGGACGAGGGTCGGGGGCGGAGGCGGTACGGGGACGGGAGTCGGCGTCGGCGGTTCGACGGGTGGAGGCGGAGGGGGTGGAGGAGGTGGAGGAGGCGGAGGGGGCGGGTACAGGGTGAATCCGCCGGATCCCCAGGCCTTGAGCTCCGGTGGCCACTCGGGGCAGCCGTCGGGCCGGAGCGTGGCGAGGTGGTCGCTTCCCTTGACGTGTCCCTCGCTGAGGTACTCCCCCGGAGGCCGCTCGACGATCGCCACGCACCGCGCCGTGACGCCCGGTTCCAGGCTCGGGACGGTGTCGTCGCCCGTCGCGCAGACGATGGCGGGCGGCTGGAGGACCGGATCGGTGAGCCGCAGGTCGTACACCGTGCGGTTGCCGGTGTTGGTGACATCGTAGAAAACGGTGGCCCGGCCGAGGAGCAGGGCGCCGTCGGGGATCTCGCCGCCGGTCGTCACGGTCTCGGTCAGCGACAGCCGTCCGCCGACGCCCGTGTATCCGGAGCGGGCCGCCGCCCGGGACTCGTAGCCGAGGGAGGGGACGCTGCCGACGGCGGTGACGTCCGCGATCCAGGTGCCCTCGCGCGCGGTGGACCACGCGGTGCAGGTCGCCGAGGCGAGGCCGCGGAGCATGGGCAGGTGATCGCCGCCGCCGGGACAGCGGATGACGGCGCCGGGCAGGCCGGGGTCGCTCACCCGGACGTCGTAGAGGTCGGCGCCGGTGCGGTTGATCAGGCGGTACGTCTTCACGAGCGGGCGTCCGACGCGGATGCCGGGCCGGGTCGCCGCCGTGCCCGGACGGGTGTTGACGGTGACTTCCAGAGCGAGTCCGTGGGTGCCCGCGCCGTCGGCGACGGCCCGGTCCACCGCTCCGGCCGACACGGCCATGATGAGCGGCAGCACCGCGGGGAGACGGGTCCCGACGGCCCGTCCGCACCCCCCTAGGACTCCCATGAACACATAAATAGGATTAACAGGGCGGCAAGGGGAGCGGGCTTCGACCCACGCCGGTCATCGGACGTAATCGTATGAAGATCACCCCGGTGGCTGCGTGACGGACGCCGGGCCGTCGTTCACGCTCCGGGCATCAGGCCGGCCGCGACCGTCGCGCCGAGTTCCCAGCACGCCTCGGTGTCCGCCTTGCCCGGCTCGCCGGTGACGGTCACCGGGTCGGCCGCCCGGCGCCAGCCGAGGCCCGTGGTGACGGCCTCGACGGCACGGACGGCGCCGGTGACGTCGTTGCCGCCATGGACGTAGTAACCGAAGGGACGGCCCCTGGTCTCGTCCAGGCAGGGGTAGTAGACCTGGTCGAAGAAGTGCTTGAGCGCCCCCGACATGTAGCCGAGGTTGGCGGGCGTGCCGAGCAGGTACCCGTCGGCTTCCAGCACGTCGGAGGCGGTGGCCGACAGGGCCGCCCGGCGGACGACGCGGACGCCCTCGATCTCCGGTGTCGTGGCGCCCGACACGGCGGCTTCGAACAGCGCCTGGCAGTTCGGTGACGGGGTGTGATGGACGATCAGAAAGATAGGCACACCCGGCACCCTGCCGTGCGTCCGCCGTCGGCGCAAACGGCGGGTGGCGCCGGGCGGCGCGAGGAGCGCGCCGCCGGCCGGCGAGAGGAGACGCGATGACCGAGGAGAACCAACCGGCGCCGGACGCCGCCCACCGGACGCCGGCCGCCGTGATGTTCGACGCGCTGGGCCTGGACTACGAGCGGGCGTACGCCGGTTCCCCTGCGCGCCGGGCGTCGCTGGACTGGCTGCTGGAGCGGCTGGCGCCGGGCAGCAGGGTGCTGGACGTGGGCAGCGGGACGGGACGGCCGACCGCGCAGGTGCTGGCCGGGGCCGGGCACCGGGTGCTGGGCCTCGACGTCTCGCCGGTCATGGTGGAGCTGGCCGCCCGGCAGGTGCCCGGGGCCGGGTTCCGGCTCGCCGACATCCGTGACACGCCGCTCGCGGAAGCCTCCTTCGACGCCGTGTGCGCCTACTTCTCGCTGCTCCAGATGTCGCGCGCCGAACAGGCGGCCGTCATCGCGAAGCTGGCGCACGCGGTACGGCCCGGCGGCCTCGTCGCGCTGGCCACCGTCCCCCTCGACGTGGAGGACGCCGACGGCCTCTTCATGGGACAGCCGGCGCGGCTGACCAGCTTCGGCGCGCGGGCGTTCGGCGACCTCGTGACCGGGGCCGGCCTGACGGTGCTGGCCGAGGAGTGCTCGCAGTTCACCCCGGACCTCCCCGGGGCCGTGCCCGAACCGCAGTTGTTCGTGCACGCGCGACGCCCCGCGGACGGGTGAGCCGTATCCCGTTCGGCATGGCCGGTGCCCTCGGCTACAGTTGCGGCTCCGCATCGAACGGGAGACAACAGTGCAGGTCAGGGTGGGTACGGTGGGCGGCCGCGTGGCCGTCGCGGCGGCGGTCGCGGTGATGCTCGGCGGCTGCGCGGGGACGGCCGACGACGGGAAGGGGTCCGCGAGCGCGTCGGCGAGCGCCGAGGGCGCGGCGGCCGGGGGGGCGAAGGCCACGGCGGCGGCCCGCGGCGGCACCCTCGGCCCGGCCGGTTCGGCCTGCGAACTGCCCGTCAGCTTCGACATCGCCAAGGGCTGGAAGCCGAAGTCCGTCGACGCGGAGAAGGAGTTGGCCAAGGCATCGAAGGACGGGGACGGCGGCCTGGCCGGCGAACTCGCCGCGGCCCTGCTCCGGCAGGGTCCGGTCGTCGCGGCCTGCGAGATCGACGCCAAGCCCGCCGGGAACATCGGCTTCCTGCGCGTGTGGAAGGGCAAGCCCCAGGACGCCGACGCGGGCGGCGTGCTGCGCGCGTTCCTCGCCGCCGAGAAGGACGTCGGCAAGGCGAAGTACCACTCCTTCAAGACCGGCGGCGGTGTCGCCGCCGTGGAGGTGGAGTACCTGAAGACCAACAAGCTCATGGAGGAGACCAAGAAGGAGAGCGCCTTCGCCGTCGGCACGCCCGAGGGCCCGGTCGTCCTGCACCTCGGCGGCATGGACACCGAGGAGCACGAGGAGATGCGGCCCGCGTACGACCTCGCCAAGCAGACGCTCAAGCTCTCCTGAGGGCCGCCGCCCGGCCCCGCTCAGCCCCCGGCCGTGGCGCGGCCGAGGTAGGTGAGGGGGCCGGCGTCCGGTACCGGTATCGGGTGGAAGCCGACCCGGTCGTAGAACGCCCGGGCGGCGGTGTTGGCGGTGACCATGCCCAGGTGCACCGCCTGGACGCCCTGTCCGCGCAGGGCGTCCAGGAAGGTGTGCAGCAGGCGGCGGCCGTGCCCTCGTCCCTGCCAGCGCGGCAGCAGGTCGATGTGCAGGTGGGCGGGGTAGCCGGCGAGTTCGGGCACCAGCATCCGCTCCGGGTGGTGCAGCAGCCGGATCATCTCCTCGGTGGGCGTGCGGGGCGGCCCCGCGGGCTCGGGGTAGCGGCCGGCCAGCCGGGGTATCCAGGTCTGCCGGAAGTCCTTGACGAAGCGTTCGGTGTCCGCGGTGCCGAGGATGTATCCCACGGCCCGGCCCGTGCCGTCGTCCAGGACGAAGGCGAGGTCCGGGTCGAAGCGGCAGTAGGGATCGGCGAAGAGGGACGGCATGAGATCCGGGTCCGGGTAGATCGCCCGGGAGTCGCCGCCGAGGTGCGCGGTGCGGACGCAGACGTCGGCGACGGCGTCGCGGTCGGCCGGGCGGAAGGGCCGGATCACGGGGGCCTGGTCCTGGTCGGGAAGTGACATGGCGTCATACTGATCGTTTGGGAGCGCTCCCACAAGCATAAGCCGGCCCTGGGTCAGACATAAGAGTGGCTTATGAGGTCATAGACTGGACCCCCGTACCAGGTTAGGGCTGCCTTAGTTTAGGCTTCCTGATCAAGTCGCCCGTTCGCGTTCGAAGGGAACCTGATCATGCCGCGCCCCCTGCGGGTAGCCATCGTCGGAGCCGGCCCCGCCGGGATCTACGCCGCCGACGCCCTGCTCAAGTCCGAGGTGGCCGCCGACCCCGGTGTGTCCATCGACCTCTTCGAGCGGATGCCCGCCCCGTTCGGCCTGATCCGGTACGGCGTCGCGCCCGACCACCCGCGCATCAAGGGCATCGTCACCGCCCTGCACCAGGTGCTCGACAAGCCGCAGATCCGCCTGTTCGGCAACGTCGACTACCCGACGGACCTCAACCTGGACGACCTCCGCGCCTTCTACGACGCGGTGATCTTCTCCACCGGCGCGATGGCCGACCGCGCGCTGTCCATACCCGGCATCGACCTGGACGGCTCCTACGGCGCCGCCGACTTCGTGTCCTGGTACGACGGTCACCCGGACGTGCCGCGCACCTGGCCGCTGGAGGCCGAGAAGGTCGCCGTGCTCGGCGTCGGCAACGTCGCGCTGGACGTGGCCCGCATCCTGGCCAAGACCGCCGACGAGCTGCTGCCGACCGAGATCCCGCCGAACGTCTACGACGGTCTGAAGGCCAACAAGGCTGTCGAGATCCACGTCTTCGGCCGCCGTGGCCCGGCCCAGGCGAAGTTCAGCCCGATGGAGCTGCGCGAGCTGGACCATTCCCCGAACATCGAGGTCATCGTCGACCCCGAGGACATCGATTACGACGAGGGCTCGATCGAGACCCGGCGCGGCAACAAGCAGGCCGACATGGTCGCCAAGACGCTGGAGAACTGGGCGATCCGGGACGTCGGCAACCGCCCGCACAAGCTCTACCTGCACTTCTTCGAGTCCCCGGCGGAGATCCTCGGCGAGGACGGCAAGGTCGTCGGGCTGCGCACCGAGCGCACCGCCCTGGACGGCACCGGCAACGTCAAGGGCACCGGCGCCTTCAAGGACTGGGACGTCACGGCGGTCTACCGCGCCGTCGGCTACCTCTCCGAGAAGCTGCCCAAGCTGCCCTGGGACGACGACTCCGGGACCGTGCCGGACGAGGGCGGCCGGGTCGTCGAGGACGGCGGCACCCCTCTGCAGTCGACCTACGTCACCGGCTGGATCCGGCGCGGCCCGGTCGGTCTCATCGGCCACACCAAGGGCGACGCCAACGAGACCGTGGCCAACCTGCTGGACGACTACGCGAACGGTCGGCTGCACACCCCCTCCGCGCCCGAGCCGCAGGCCGTGGACGCCTTCCTCGCCGAGCGGAACGTCCGCTTCACCACCTGGGAGGGCTGGTACAAGCTGGACGCCGCCGAGCGCGCCCTGGGCGAGCCGCAGGGCCGCGACCGGGTGAAGATCGTCGAGCGTGAGGACATGCTCCGGGAGAGCGGGGCATAGGGTCGCCGGTCTCAGCGACGGGGCGGGGGGGGGGGGGGGGGGGGGGGGGGGGGGGGGGGGGGGGGGGGGGGGTGGTGGGGGGGGGGGGGAGAATGGAGAGAGAGGCGAGGGGGGGGGAGGAGGAG
>NZ_JBVHXT010000020.1:0-63900 GCF_055569255.1 Streptomyces sp. NPDC029296 | reverse complement strand
ACGAAGGTCCCCTACCTGGGGACAGGTTTCTACGCGGCAGGCCATCCTCAGGGAGAGCGGGACACAGTGTCCCGGCCCCGGGGGGGGGGGGGGGGGGGCGGGCGGGGGCCCCCCCCCCCCGCCGTCGTTCAGGCTCCCGCCGCCCGCGCGAACAGTTCGTGCAGCGGCACCGGGGGCAGCAGCCGGGTGAACGGGCCGTACACGGCCTTGCCCGCCCGGACCGCGCCGTGGGTGACGAGCTTGCCGCCCTCCACGGGCAGATGGGGTGCCTCCAGGGTCTCCCAGGTGCCGGGGGCGAAGGCCGTGCGTCCGGCGCGGGGCCGCCGTCCGGTCTCCACCGCGCCGGCCGCCACCAGTTCCGCCTGCGCCGCCTTGTGCCGGGCGGCCGTCCAGCCGTTCCAGCGGCGGACGTCGCGGTCCGTCGGCCGGGCGAGCGCGCACAGCTGGAGGTACAGCGCGGCGGCGTCCGCCCCCACGCCGAGCCGCCCGGCGACCTCGGCGACCAGGCCGGGGACGCTGAGCGCGGGATTGGCCTCGTAGCCGCCGGCGGGCACGGGGGTGCCGGCGGCGCGGGCCGCCATCCGGGCGACGCCGTCGAGCAGCGTCCGGATCCGGGTCACCTCCCGCCCGAGCCGGGGCAGGTCCAGCCGGTCGGCCAGGTCCAGGGCCCGGGCCGTCCGTGCCGGGTCCGCGAGGGCGGCCGTGCGCAGGAACACGTCCCCGCCGGGCACGGCGACCACGAGCGTCCCGTCGTCCACCGCCGTGGGCGCCGCCGTGGCAGTGTCCGGCAGCGGCTCGGGGCGCGCGAGCACGCCGCCCGCGCAGGGCCGGAAGGCCGGGTCCCCGGCGACCGCGCGGGCCAGTGCCGGGAGCGCCGGCAGTTCGACCAGGGTGTCCGGCGCCGCGAACCAGGCGCGCAGGTGCTCGTGCAGCTTCAGGGCCCCCTCGGCCGCCGGGTCGCCGACCGGCCGCTCGGTCAGGGCCCAGGCGATCACGGTCAGCGCCTCGGTGTGCGGGGCCCGGTCGGAGCGTATCCACTCCCCGGCCGTGCCGTCCGGCCCGGCGCGGTGCAGGTGGAGCCGGCCGCCCCGGTCGGCGGCCAGCACGCGTCCGCCCCAGGCGGACGGCGGTCGGCCCGCGGGCAGGGCGCGGGCCCAGTCGGCGCCCAGACCGAGGTCCGTCTCCAGGGCGTCGGCCAGTTCCTCGTCGACGTAGGGGCGGGTGCCGAGCCGCTGCGCCCAGACCTCGGCCATGCGCTCGGCGGCCCGGACCGGGCCGTCCGCCGTCCACAGGTCGGCCGGATCCTCCGGGAGCCCGGCGGCGAGCAGGGCGCGCCGGCCGTCGGGGCCGAGCCGGTGGCAGAAGGCGTCGTACTCCCCGGCCGTGGTCTTGTTCGCCTTGTACGGCTTGGAGCGCAGCATCCTGGTGTGCTCGTCGTGCCCCGCGCGCCGGGGCAGGCCGGCGAGGGCCAGCGTGGCGACGGGGCGCCGCACGCCGGTGCGCCGGCAGAAGACGGCGAGCGCCTCCGCGGTCAGCGGGACCGGTCCGTGCTGTTCGGCCAGTTCCAGGAGGCGGGTGAGCCGGGCGGCGTCGTCCCGGGTGATCGTGACCGTCCGCTCCTCCTCGGTGCGGGCGGGGGCCGGGCCGGCGGCCGGCTGCACGAAGCGGCGCAGTCCACCGCGGTCGGGGCCGGCCGCCGCGCCGGGTGCGGCGGCCAGGGCCTCCTGCGGGGCCCGGCCGGTGCGCCAGGTGCCGCCGGGCCGGGCGAAGGGCTGCTCGCTCCAGGTCCGCAGCAGCGCGTTCAGCGCGGTGCGTTCGTCCGAGGGCGTGGTCTCGACGGCGGCCCGCCAGGCGACGGCGTCGATGTCGCCGAGCAGCACCTGCCATTCGGCGGGGCGCCCGGGCGGGGCGAGGGCGCGGGTCTCGTCGTCGATCTCGCCGCGCAGGAAGCGGCCGTCGGCGGCGAGGGCGGTGAGAGTGCCGCAGTGCCGTTCGGGTGCGTGGGTCTCGTAGGCGCGCAGGTCGGGCAGCAGTCCCGCCAGGGCGGGGACGAGCGCCGTGTCCGGGCTGTCGGCGGGCAGGGTGACGACCGGTCCGGAGCGCATGATGCCGACGCGGCGGGAGAGGTCTTCGCGGCGGCGCAGGATGCCGGCGGCGAGCCGGGCCGCGCGCATCACGCCGTCGCGCACCCGGCGGTGGCCGACGTCGGGCAGCAGCCGGGCGACCCGGTCGCGGAGCGTGCCGTCGTCCGGGGTGGCGAGGGCGGCGTCGAGGAGGGCCCGCACGGTCGGGGCGGAGACGGTGCGCAGCGCCTTGGAGGAGCGTGCGTCCCGGGGGGTGAGGAAGTGCCAGAACGCGGGCGGGGGCACGGGTCCGGCCTGCTCGCCGAGGGTGGGCGGACGGTCGCGGTCGCGGTCGGCGGGCGGGACGAAGCCGTGCGCCTGCCACAGCAGGGAGTTGTCCGCGGCGGCGTGGCAGCGGACGGTGGTCTCGCCGACGGTGACGGCGTCCTCGCCGCCCTCGGGGAGGCCGAGGACACCCCAGGGGTGGCGGCCGAAGCGGCGGCTGCGGAAGCGGGCGGTGCGGCCGTCGACGGATTCCAGCAGGAATTCGGTCGGCGACGGGCCCTGGTAGGGGGTGCGGTTCAGGACGCGGCAGCCGACGAGCCGTCCGTCCTGGCCGAGCGGGGAGGGCGGGGCGTCCTCGGGGAGCACCGCGAGGTACTGGCCGCCCTCGAACTCCTCCATGCCGGGCGGGACGTCCCGGTCGCGGTGGAAGTCCGGCAGGGGACGGTCGGCCGCGGGCGCGCCGGTCGCGGGGTCGTACGGAGTCCAGTTGCCGCGGGTGTGGAACACCTGGGCGCTGTAGAGGCGGCGGCCGTCGCTCAGCTGGAAGTCGTGGTGGCCGATGCCCGCGCGTCCGCCCGGCCGCAGTACCCGCTGCCCGTCGAACCGGCCGCCGCGGTCCGAGGTCTCGAACTGGTAGCCGAACCCGCCCTGGATCAGTCCGCCGTACGGCCGCAGACCGTACCCGTCCTCGGGGGTGAACACCTCCTGTGGCCGGCCGGACCAGTACGCCCGGGCACCGGTGTGGCGGTCGCCGGAGTGCCAGCTGACGAGGAACTGGCCGCCGGCGTAGTGGACGGTGTGCTCGGTCGCCTCGTCCGGCACCCGGAAGGCGCAGGTCGCGCGGGTGCCGGTGGGGTCGACGGCCACGGCACGGTCGGCGCCGTAGACGGTCAGGACGGGCCAGGTGCAGGTCACGCGGAGGGAGTCGGCCGGGTCGAAGCCGGCGAGGGCCGAGTCCAGGGCGGGCCAGCCCAGTTCCTCGGGCAGCCCGGCGCGCAGGGCGCGGGCCAGCGGGCCGGTGAGGTCCAGGTCCGCCAGTGCCTCCTCGATGCCGTCCAGGGCGGTGGCGGTGGGCCGGTCGAGCAGCCCGGCCAGTTCGGTGACCGCCTCGTCGGCCGCGGCGAGCCCGCCGCCGCGCAGCTCGCCGAGCAGGCCCTCGACGCGGGCGTGCACCTCGCTGGCGATTCCGGCGTTCTCCGGGAGCCGGGTGATCGCCGTGCCGGTGCCGCGCAGCCCCTCGTGCACCGTGCCCTCCAGGCGGCGGCCGAAGACGGGGTGGGCGGCCAGGGCCGACAGATCGCGGCGCGAGCGGTCGGCCCAGAACGTCAGCTCCACCGCGTCGCCGGGGTCCGCCACCTCGATGCCCTCGGCGAGGCAGGCGTCCAGCAGGTCGGCGTCCAGGGCCGGCCAGCGGTACCGGTCCTCGTGGATCACCACCGGGGTGCCGGCGGCGCGCAGCCGGGGGGCGAACCGGGTGACGATCTCGAAGAGTTCGGCGGGCACGGGCTGGCTCGTCACACCGCCGTAGGCCACCCTCTGGTGCCGGTACGTGCGCGTGTACCGGTTCAGCCAGCCGGCCGGGCCGTCCTGGGGATCGAGGTGCCCGGCCGCCACCGCGTCCACGATGCCGCCGCGCAGCAGCAGCCGCAGCCAGGCCGCCGCGTCCTTGCGGGAGTCGGGGAACAGGTCGAGCAGCGCGGCCTGGACGCCGAGGCCCTGGGGGTGGTCGCCGAGCGGGCCCGCGGCGGCCTCCAGCAGGGCGTCCGGGACCGCCTTGCCGCGCGCGGCGCCGAGGACGTGGCCGAGGACCCGGGCGTCTTCCTCGGTGCCGAGGCCGGCGGCGCGGGCGGACGCGGCCACGCGGCGGGCGAGGTCGGCGGGGAGGTCCCCGGGGGAGGCGGCCCAGGCGGTGAGCACCCGCACGTACTCCTCGTGCGCCTCGGCGGGCTCCAGGTGCCCGGCCAGCCAGCGCTGATGCTCGCTCAGTTCCTTCGCCGGCAGGGCGCCCCGGGCCGCGAGGAACAGCGCGTTGGCCCTCCGCCAGCCCGGGTCGACGGGCAGCGCGTGCTCCTGCTCCGCCTTGCGGGCCAGGGTGTAGGCCTTGGCGGCGGCACCGCCGGGATAGCCCAGCAGGCGGTGCGCCGCCGTGTCCCAGAACCAGGGCAGGTGGGCCGGCGGCAGCCCGCTCGCCGACCGCCGCAGCCGCTCCAGGCAGCGTCCCATCTTCGGGTACGCCGCCGACACCGCCGCCGCCGTCTCGTCGAGCAGGGCGACGGCGGCGCTCCCGGCGTCCGGGTCGTGGGCCGCGACCCAGATCGCGTAGGTCGTGGACCGGTGGGATTCGGCGGGCAGCAGGTCGTGAGTGAGCATGCGGCGATCTTGGCACGAGGGTCCGACAGCCGTCCGGGCCTGTGGACAACCGCCGGGAGCGGTCCGCCCGGCCCTGTGGACATTCGGGGTCCTTCTCCGGGGTTGCACCGGGAAAACCCCGACCGGCCCCGGGAAAAGGCGCCCTGACGCTCCATCGGCACGCCGGACCGCCCGGAGCGGGAAGGCCCGGCGGGCCGGACGACGACGGCCGAGGAATCCCGGCGGCCCGGTCAGCGGCGGACGAGGTCGCGGCCCGCGGTCACGGCCAGCGCCGCGGTCAGCAGGACGAGGGCCGCCGTCTGGCCGAGGCCGCCGAGGCGGCAGCGCACGGCGAGCGCGGCGATGCCGGCCACCTCGCCGAGCGTGGGCCGGCTCTGGTCCTGGGTGTCGCGGTCGAGGCCCCAGAGGTAGGTGTCGAGCATCTCCTCCTCCCGTTCCCGCCGGTAGTAGGCGGGAAGGAGGCGCAGGACGGCGCGGTAGCGGGCTTCGAGCAGCGTGGTCATGCGTAGCCTCCCGCGAGTCCGGGCGTGGTGGGGGGTTCGAGGCCGGCCGGGTCCTCGGCGGCGGGACGGGCCGGGGCGTCGGCGCGGCGGCCCTCGGCGATGCGCCGCTTGGCGGCTCCCGCCCCGGCGGCCATCCGCTCGGCCTCGGCGTCGAGGGCCGTCACGCCCTCGCCGGTGAGCCGGTAGTAGCGGCGCAGCCGGCCCTGCCGGACCTCTTCCCGGTCCAGCACGATCAGGCCGTCCGCGGTGAGCCGGTCCAGCACGCCGTACAGCGTGCCGACCCGCAGCCGGACCTCCCCGTCGGACAGCTCCTCCACCTCCCGCAGGATGCCGTAGCCGTGCCGGGGCCGGTCGGCGAGCGCCGTGAGGACGAAGAACGCCGCCCGGGTCATGCTCTTCGCTGTCATGGACCCAAGATATATCGGCAGCCGATATATCTCGCGTCGGGGTGGGTGAGAACAGGCCGGGGACCACCTGTGCGGGTGTACCGGTGCGCCGCCCCAACCCGGCGTACGCCGTGCCGCGTCCAGGCGTACGGCGCGCACCGGTACGACCGGCGTGCTCCCGGGCGACGCGCGGGGTACGGACCCCGCGGCCCTCTCCTCCCGCCGAGCGGTGATACTGGGAGGCGCACCCGCCCCCATCAGCAGATTGGCTCATGTCGAACTCCGCCACCGACCACGCCACCGTCCCGCCGACCCTCTGGGCGGTGCGGGGCCGTCACACCGGTCCCGCCCCCGAGGAGGTCGTCCGCCGCACCCTGCGCCGGCACAAGGAGAGCGGGGACATCGACGACTTCGCCGAGCCGCCCGCGGCCGGGGATCCCGGCCGCCGGGTCTTCGAGGCCCGGTGGCGGGCCGGGGGCGCGGTGACCGTGCGGGCCCGGCTGGCCCTCGCACCGCGGCAGGACCGCCCGCAGGGGCACGCGTGGCGGCTGGTCGCGGAGGCGGAGCGGCCGTGGGACGACGCGTGGCCCTCGCCCGCGACCCTGTTCTGGCCCGACAGCGGCTTTGGCGAGGACGACGACGGCTCCTGGGACCACCACCCCACGGTCCCCGGACTGCGCTTCCGGCACGTCAACGCGCTGCCCGAGGACGACAAGGAGATGCGCCGCCGGCTGCGGGACGCGGCCCGGGAGGCGTGGTGCGTCCATGTCGTCGTGCACGAGGCGATGACGCCCGACGAGCGGGGCCGGCTGCCGCTGACCGGACTGTTCCCGCCCGGTCTGCGGCACCGCGTGATCGAGCACCGGGCCGCGCCACAGCAGCTGCGCGGGGTCAACTGGGCACTGAAGGACCTCGGCGTCGAGGTGCCCCGCGGCGGTGCGGTGCTGCTGCCCCCGGACCCGGCCCCGGCGGACTACGACGGCCGCGAGCACAGTGTGCGCACCGTCTTCCTGGACGGTTCCGAACCGGCCGGGCTCATCGCGGTGCTGCGGCGCTTCCTCGCCCTGCCCCGCCCCCTGTCCCCGGACGCCGCCGAGGCGCTGGCGGACCTGCGCGAGAACTGGACCCTCATGACCCTCCAAGAGCAGCTGGAACGCGAGCGGCGGCTGGTCGCGATGTACGCCGACGCGCTGGAGGCCATGACGAAGTCCCGGGACCTGTACAAGCAGGCCGCCGAGCAGGCGCTGGAGGCCCTGGCCGCCTATCGTGACGTCCCCGCGCCCGCCCTGCCCGAGCAGCGGCCCGGCCCCCGGACGCCGGGCGCGCTGCAGCAGCTGACGCGGACCTTCGAGCGGCTGAAACTCACCGCGTGGGGCCGGCCGCAGCCGGAACCCGCCACGGTGACCGACACCCACGCGGCCGACGGCACCGGCGCACCGGACGACACCCCGGTGCCCGGGGACGAGAAGCCGTCCTGACCGCTCCCGGCGGCCGGACAAGGAGCCCCCATGAACACGACCCACACCGTTGTGCTGATCGCGGCCTGCGTCGGCGTGGCGCTGCTCGCCGTCGCCGTCGCCCTGCTGGTGCGGCTGGTACGGACCCGGCGGACGCTGCGCCGGGCGGGGCTGCCGACGGGCCCCCGGTGGGTGTTCTGGGGCGCGGTCGCCTACCTGCTGCTGCCCACCGACCTGCTGCCCGACCCGGTGTACCTGGACGACATCGGCGTCCTGCTGCTCGCCCTGCGCAGCCTGCCGCTGCCACGCCGGACACCCGAGGTGTGACGCGCCGCACCCCCCGCGGGTACCGCTCCCCCTCGTCCACGGTCCGGCCGTCCGGCGCTCCCCCCGCGCCGGTGACCACTGCCGGCCACGCACCCGGCGCCCCCGTACCCTCCCGCCCACCGGAGCTCCGGCTCCCCCGGTCGGGCGTCGGCGCCCCGGGTGACGGCCTCGCCTGACGGCGCCGGGCAGTGTAGACATGGGCACATGGTGCGACTGCCCGGCCGGTCCGCTCGCCGGCCGCCCCGAACGTTCGGGCACCCGCGCGCACCGCACGGTCCGCCGCGCCCGGCACCGGACGCGGGCGGCGACCGGCCCGGGGTGCTCCGGCCGGCGGTGACCGGACGCAGCGTGGCCGGCCAGGTGTTCGTCCTGCAAGTGGTGATCGTGCTGCTGCTGGTCGTCTCGGCGGTGGTGGCCCAGGTGCTCCAGGTCCGGCACGACACCGACGTCGAGGCCGCGGGCCGTTCCCTCGCCGTGGCCGAGACCTTCGCCAACGCGCCGGGCACGGCCGAGGCCCTGCGCTCCCCCGATCCCACGGCCGTGCTCCAGCCGCGCGCGGAGGCCGCCCGTACGGCCACCGGCGTGGACTTCGTCGTGGTGATGGACACGCACGGCATCCGCTACACGCACCCCAAGACCGACCGCATCGGCAAGAAGTTCGTCGGCACGATCGCGCCTGCCCTGGCCGGCCGGACGGTCACCGAGCACATCCGCGGCACCATCGGCCCGCTGGTGCAGGTCGTGGTGCCGGTGCGGGACCCGGCGGGCAAGGTGGTGGGGCTGGTGTCCGCCGGGATCACCACCGCGCACGTGGGCGGCACCGCCGACCGGCAGCTGCCGCTGCTGCTCGCCGCGGCCGCCGCCGCGCTCGCGCTGGCGACGGCGGGCACGGCCCTGGTCAGCAGACGGCTGCTGCGCCAGACGCACGGGCTCGGGCCGTACGAGATGACCCGGATGTACGAGCACCACGACGCGGTCCTGCACGCGGTCCGCGAGGGCGTGCTGATCGTCGGCGGGGACGGCCGGCTGCTGCTCGCCAACGACGAGGCCCACCGGCTGCTCGGCCTGCCCGCGGACGCCGAGCGGCGGCACGTGCGGGAGCTGGGCCTGGACGACGAGACGGCGGACCTGCTGGCCTCCGGGCGGGTGGCCACCGACGAGGTGCACCTGGTCAAGGACCGTCTGCTGGCGATCAACCAGCGGCCCACGGACCTGCGCGGCGGTCCGGCCGGCAGCGTCACCACGCTGCGCGACTCCACCGAACTGCGCGCCCTGTCGGGCCGCGCGGAGGTGGCCCGGGAACGGCTGAACATGCTCTACGACGCCGGGGTGGGCATCGGCACCAGCCTGGACGTGTCGCGGACCGCCGAGGAACTGGCGGGGCTGGCGGTGCCCCGGTTCGCGGACTTCGCCACCGTGGACCTGTTCGACGCGGTGCTGGGCGGGGAGGAGCCCCGGCCGGGCACGGCACTGCGCCGCACGGCCTGCGCGGGGGTGCGCGAGGACGCTCCGCTGTACCCGCTCGGCGAGCGGATCCGGTTCGTGCCCACCTCGCCCCAGTCCCGCGCGCTGACCACCGGGCAGTCGGTCGTGGTGGAGCGGCTGCGCAAGGCGCCCGGCTGGCGGGCGCAGGACCTGGAGCGCACCGACCAGGTGCTGGACTACGGCATCCACTCGCTGATCACCGTGCCGCTGCGGGCCGGCAGCCTGGTGCTGGGCGTGGCGAACTTCTGGCGGGCGGAGAAGCCGCAGCCGTTCGACGCCGAGGAGGTGTCCCTGGCGGAGGAGCTGGTGGCGCGGGCGGCGGTGTCCATCGACAACGCCCGCCGGTACACCCGTGAGCACAGCATGGCCGTCACCCTCCAGCGCAGCCTGCTGCCGCGGTCCCTGCCCGAGCAGGGCGCCCTGGAGATCGCCTACCGCTATCTGCCGGCCCAGGCCGGGGTCGGCGGCGACTGGTTCGACGTGCTGCCGCTGTCGGGGGCCCGGGTGGCGCTCGTCGTCGGGGACGTGGTGGGGCACGGGCTGCACGCGGCGGCGACGATGGGCCGGCTGCGGACGGCCGTGCACAATTTCTCGGCGCTCGACCTGCCGCCGGACGAACTCCTCGGCCTGCTGGACGAGCTGGTGGGGCGGCTCGACCAGGACGAGACCGCGGTGGCGGGCGGGGCCGTGGTGACGGGCGCGACCTGCCTGTACGCGATCTACGACCCGGTGTCCCGGCGGTGCACCCTGGCCCGGGCCGGCCATCCGCCGCCCGCGCTGGTGCGCCCGGACGGCACGGTGGAGTTCCCGGAGGTACCCGCGGGTCCGCCGCTGGGCCTGGGCGGGCTGCCGTTCGAGACGGCGGAGCTGGAGCTGGCGGAGGGCAGCCGGCTGGTGCTGTACACCGACGGTCTGGTGGAGGACCGGGAGCGGGACATCGACGAGGGGCTCGCCCTGCTGGGCGACGCCCTGCGCCGGACGCCGGACGCCTCCGCGGAGGAGACCTGCCGGGCGGTGCTGGACCGGCTGCCGGCCAGGCCGAGCGACGACGTGGCGCTGATCGTGGCCCGCACCCGGGTGCTGGACGGGGACCGGGTCGCGCAGTGGCAGGTGCCGACCGATCCGGCGGCGGTGGCGCGGGTGCGGTCCTCGGTGACCGGGCGGCTGGCCGACTGGGGCCTTCAGGAGCTGGCGTTCACGACGGAGCTGATCCTGAGCGAGCTGGTCACCAACGCCATCCGCTACGGGCGCGGCCCGATCGGGGTACGGCTGCTGCGCGACCGCACGCTGATCTGCGAGGTCTCCGACCGCAGCACCACCTCGCCGCATCTGCGGTACGCGGCGAGCACCGACGAGGGCGGCCGGGGCCTGTTCCTGGTCGCGCAGCTCGCCGAACGCTGGGGTACCCGGTACACCCCGCACGGCAAGGTGATCTGGGCGGAACAGCCGCTGCCGTGAGGCGCGGAGAGCTGTCCGGGCGGGGTCCCGGGGACGGCGAGGGCCCGGCGGACGACACCGCCGCCTCCACCGCGTTCGCCACGGCCGTGGCCGGCGCGTGGCCGCGCGGTGACCGCGTGCGGGTGCGGTCCGCCGGGCCCGTCCCGGGTTCCCCGGTACGCCCGGGCGAAGACGCCGTCAGCCGCCGCCGAGGCGGGAGCGCAGGAGCTGCTTGCCCAGTTCGGCGCCCTTGCGGCTGTCGGACTGGGCCTTGCGGAACAGCTCCGCGACCTCGTTGTCCTTGTCCCGTTCGGCGTCCTGGACGTACTGCTCCAGCCGCAGGGCGTTGCTCAGGCACGCCTCGACGTACCAGATGAGGTTGTAGTCCTTGTCCCGGGTGCCGGTGACGTCGCCGGTCTCGCTGGTGCTGGTCATGCGGGGTCTCCTCCCTCTGTCGAGACTCGGGGCGATTCCGCTGTGGGAGCCCCCGGGTACCCGTGCGGCCTGCGGGCACACCGGGCGATCCCGGCCGGGTGCCGTCACTCGTCGATCACGGCGCCGAAGCGGGACGCGTGCGCCGCGGCGCCGAGGTCGGCCGCGCCGTAGGACCAGGAGCCCTCGGCGAGCGGGCCGTCGCCGCTCGCCGGGAGCAGCCAGACGGCGCCGTCGCCGGCGTTCTCGCCGGGGGCGGCGGCCAGCAGTTCGGCGCGGCCGTCGCCGTCGGTGTCCACGAGGCGGACCTGCGTGCCCCAGGCGTCGTCGGCCTCGGCGGTGCCGGGGACGTGGGCGGTGTTCTGGTCGAAGGAGCGGGCGTTGGTGCCGGTGAGGCCGGTGCGGGAGCCGCGCAGCAGCCAGACGGCGCCGGCGTCGGCGACGGTGCCGACGTCCTCGCCGGGCGCGCCGACCGCCACGTCCGCGTAGCCGTCGCCGTCCACGTCGGCGGCGGACAGGTCGGCGCCCCACGCGTCGCCCTGTTCGGCGGTGCCGGGGACGCCCGGGGAGTTCTGCGACCACCACTGCGGGGCGGTGCCGGGGCCCTGGGTGCCGGCCGGGCCGTCCGCGCCGCCGTAGTAGACGCCGACCAGGCCGCCGGGGGCGTCCGCGTCGCCGCCGGTCTCGTCGGCGGCGCCGAGCTGGCCGAGGACGAGGTCGTCGTAGCCGTCGCCGTCGAGGTCGCCGGAGGCGGAGCCGAGACCGCCGTGCAGGTCGCGCCGGTAGGCGAGGCCCTCGGGGCCGCCCGCGTAGTACGCCGACCAGCCCTTGGTGTAGTCGTCGTCGGGGCTGTAGCCGGAGACGACCAGGTCGGCGAAGCCGTCGCGGTCGTAGTCGCCGGTGGTGACGTAGCCGGGCTGGAGCCGGTGACCGGTGGAGTGCGGGGCGCCGACCCGCCGCAGGACGCCCGCGTGCCAGGTGAACGCGGTGAGGCCGACGTTCTGGTCGACGGCCGCCAGCTGGTCGGAGTCGACGTCGCCGGTGAACCGGGCGGCGGCCACCGCGAGGCCGAAGCGGGCGCCGGCGGTGGGCCGGGCGGCGGTGACCGAGGCGTTCGGTCCGGCGCCGAGGCCCTGCTGCGAGCCGTACAGGACGGTGACCCGGCCGGCGTCGGCGACGGTGCCCTCGTCCTCGCCGGGCGCGCCGATCACCGCGTCGTCGTAGCCGTCGCCGTCCAGGTCGCCGGTGGCGACGGCCTGGCCGAAGTCGTCCCAGGACTCGGAGGTGCCGGGCACGCCCCGGGTGGACTGGCTGATGACCTTCACCCGCCCCCTGGGGACGGTGGTGGCGCTGCCGATGCCGTTCGGGGCGCCGTACTGCACGGTGACGTAGCCGGCGCCCTCCTTGCCGTCGACGGTGCCCTCGGGAACGCCGGTGAGCAGGTCGGTGTAGCCGTCGCCGTCGAAGTCGCTGTTGCGGTCGGCGGCCGAGGTACCGCCGGGGACGCCCGCGAACGCGGCCGCCGCGGCGAGGACGCCGGCCGAGGCCAGCAGCAGGAAGGAGGCCGCCGCGACGGCGGCGGAGCCCGCGGTGCGGCGCGTGTTGATGGTCATGTCCCTTACCCCCGGAGGTGAGTGATGGTCCGTCAGCCGAGTGGTCGGTGCCGGTGCAGGGTTCGACCCGGCGGGGGCGGGGGTGGTTGTGAGGCGCGGACCGGCTGTGACACGGCGGTGACAGCCGTTGCCGCGCCGGGACGAACGGCCGGTTCAGCCGAGCGCGCGGTCCAGGTTGAACGCGGCGCTGATCAGGGACAGATGGGTGAACGCCTGCGGGAAGTTGCCCTGTTGCTCGCCGGTGCGGCCGATCTCCTCGGCGTACAGGCCGAGGTGGTTGGCGTAGGTGAGCATCTTCTCGAAGGCCAGCCGCGCCTCGTCGAGCCGGCCGGCCCGGACCAGCGCCTCGACGTACCAGAACGAGCAGATGGAGAAGGTGCCCTCGTCGCCGCGGAGGCCGTCGGGGCTGACCTTGGGGTCGTAGCGGTAGACGAGGGAGTCGGAGACGAGGTCCTCGGTGAGGGCGTCCAGGGTGGACAGCCACTTGGGGTCGGTGGGGGCGATGAACTTGGCGAGGGGCATCATCAGCACGGAGGCGTCGAGGACGTCGGCGCCCTCGTACTGGACGAAGGCGCCCCGGCGTTCGGACCAGCCGCGGTCCATGATCCGCCGGTAGACGGCGTCCCGGGCCTGGCGCCAGCGGCGGTGGTCGGCGGGCAGGCCGCGGTGGTTGGCGAGGCGGATGGCCCGTTCGATGGCGACCCAGCACATCAGCCGCGAGTACAGGAAGGTCTTGCGTCCGCCGCGGGTCTCCCAGACGCCCTCGTCGGGCTGGTCCCAGTGATCGCACAGCCAGTCGACGAGGTGGCACAGGTCGTCCCACTGCCCGCTGGAGATGGGCTGGGCCCACTTGTCGTAGAGGTAGACGGAGTCGATCAGCGCGCCGTAGATGTCCAGCTGGAGCTGGTCGGCGGCGGCGTTGCCGACCCGGACCGGCGCGGAGCCGAGGTGTCCCTCCAGGTGGGGCAGCTCGCGTTCGGGCAGGTCGGCGCGGCCGTCGATGCCGTACATGACCTGAAGCGGGCCCGAGGCGGCGCCGTCGCCGGGGCTGATGTGCGTGGTCAGGAACCTCATGAAGGCCTCGGCCTCGCCACTGAACCCGAGCCGGAGCAGGGCGTAGACGGCGAAGGCGGCGTCGCGGACCCACACATAGCGGTAGTCCCAGTTGCGTTCGCCGCCGAGCTGCTCGGGCAGGCTGGTGGTGGGCGCGGCGACGATGGCGCCGGTGGGAGCGTAGGTGAGCAGTTTCAGGGTGAGCGCCGAGCGGTGCACCATCTCGCGCCAGCGGCCCCGGTAGCGGGACTGGTGCAGCCACCGGCGCCAGTAGGCCACGGTGGCGTTGAACTCGTGCTCCGCCTCGGCGTGGGCGCAGCCGCGGGGCGGCACCCGCGCGCCGAGCTGGTCGAGGGCGAACACCGCCGTCTCGCCCTCGCCCAGCTTGAACTCGGCCCACGCGTCCCGGCCGTCGCTCTCCATGCCGACGGTCGAGGTGAGCGCCAGGGACAGGGCGGGGGACTCGAAGAAGACCATGCCGTCCACGGTGCGCAGGGTGTGCGGGGCGGCGCCGTAGTCGAAGCGCGGGGCGATCAGGGCGCGGAAGGGGACGGTGCCGCGGACGCACACCACGCGCCGGATCAGCCGGTGCCGGGTCACCTCCAGGGTCTCGTCGCAGCCGACCGGCATGAAGTCCTGCACCTCGCCGACACCCTCGTCGGTGAAGAAGCGGGTGATCAGCACGTTGGTGTCGGGGAAGTAGAACTGCTTGGTGCGCGCGGGCACGGCGGCGGCCAGTTCGTAGCGTCCGCCGCGCTCGGCGTCGAGGATCGCCGCGAAGACGCTCGGGGAGTCGAAGGAGGGGCAGCAGTACCAGTCGATCGTGCCGTCGGTGCCGACCAGGGCGACGCTGCGCAGATCGCCGATGAGGCCGTGGTCGGCGATGGGCAGGTAGCGGGGCCGGGGCCCGGGGGTGTCCTCGGCGAACGGCGTCGCGGCCATCGGCGGCCTCCCGGTGAGCGATTGCGGTGCGTTGTCCCCGTCTGCGGGTGTCACGGGTGTCCGCCGGCGCCTTCCCGGCCGCCGGGTGCCTTCCCCGGCCGCGGGACGGGTCCCGGCCGATGTCGTCGTCCCGCACACGGGATGTTCTCCAGCTTAGGAGCGAGTGGTTTCGCGTGGCGCGGGAACGCGCTCCGCACCCGCTCCACGGCGTCCTCCGGATGCAGGGTGCGCCGGGGCGGGCAATGGTGAGAGTGTGCCCCGTTCGGAGGCACCGGCACGGATGCGGTCATCCGGACCGAGGAGGAGGCATCATGTCGGCATCCACACCCGAAGAGTCCCGTGCGTCGGACGACGTCTGCACCCCGGACGCCCTGCTCCACTCCGCGCCCCCCGGGGACGTCTCCCCGGAGGACCTGGTGATGGCGGCGGGCAGGGACGTCACACCGAAGACCCTCGACTGGGCGCGTCGCAAGCTGGAGTCGGAGGGCCCGGCGGCCATCGAGAGGCTGCTGCCCTAGGGCGGTCCGGGGTTTCGACGCGAGAGGGACGGGCCGGCGGGCCGGGTGCGAGTGGCGCCCGGCCCGCGCTGTCCGGCGAACCGGCGCCGCCGCAGACGGTCGCTTCCGTGGACAGGGGCGGAGATCGAAACGGGAGGGCGCCGGGTTCTCGGCACCGCTGCCGCAGGTGACGCGCCCGCGCGCGGAGGGCGGGGGTGGTGGCCGGGCTCCGCACGCACCTGCACCGGGACCACGCGGAGGCCACCGCCCCCGCCCGCGCCCTGCTTCCCGGCGCGCCGGTCCTGCGCCCCGGGTCACTCGGCGGCGACGACCACGAAAATCCCGGGCTGCTCAAGGCCGACGGCGAAGTCGGCGCGCGGAATCCGCCCCGGCGCACGATGGCGTCCGGGGGGACGACCACCATCGGGCCGCTCACCATCGCCGCCGTGCCCTCGGGCGACGACATCGGCGACCCGCAGGTCTCGTGGATCGTCGAGGCCGGCGGCAAGGGCGTGATCCACCTGGGCGGCAGCATGTTCCACGGCTACTGGTGGCGTGCCGCGCACCGGTACGGCCCGTTCGACGCCGTCCTGACCCCCTTCGCCGGACCGCCCTGTGCTTCCCGCACTGCGTGCCGCCGCGCCCGTGCCCCGGCGCCCTGGGCGTCCGGCAGGCAGCCGTGGCCGTGCGGCTGCTCGGGGCGGGGGCCGTACTGCCGGTCCACTGCGACGGCTTCCCCATCGACGGCGTCCACCACACGGAGCCCGCGGAGCTGTCCCGCCTTCTCGACGCGGCGGCCGACGGACGGTGACGTCCGCGCCGGACGGCCGGTGGGCTCAGGGTTCCCGCTCGACCACGTGGACCGCCGCCTCCTCGGCGCCCGCCGCTCCGCCGTCGATGCCGACGTCGCGGGCGACCTCTTCCTTGGTGGTGTCGGTGTGGGTGCCCTCGTCCGGGGCGACCAGGCGGCCCGCGCGGGAGGTGCCGGCCTCGGGGTCGAGGGGTTCGCCCTCGCCGCCGGGCAGGTCGCCGATCTCGTCGCCGGGCGGCGCCGTGACGTCCGGGACCTCCTGGCCGAGGCGTTCGTCCAGGGTCTCCCCCTCGTGCTGCTCGGCGGCGGTGGTGCCGTGCTTGGTGACGCCCAGGGGCCGCTCGGGCGGGGAGTAGCCCTCGTCGAGGATGTCGTCGTAGGTGCGCTCGCCGACCGCGTCCTGCAGGTCCAGCGGTCCGGCGTCCTCCTGTTCCTCGTTGCTGCCGGTCGGCTGGTAGGCGTCGTCCGCCATGGGGGTCTGCTCGGACTGCTGGTCGCTCATGGTCGCCTCCTGAGGATTTTCACGGGCTGTCCCGGTCCGCGTTTCCCCCGGCCGGAGCCTTAATCCCGTGGACATCCCGTCGGCATCCCGTCGGCCGTCGGTCCCGGCGGCCGGCCGCCTTGCCGGGCATCGGTCACGCCGCGCATCGGTCACGCCGGAGATCGGCCTCGCCGGCCCTGATCCGCTCCTGCCGCGTCGGGAGCCGCGGACGCGGTGCCGGGGCCGGGCGGGTGGGCCCGGCCCGAGCGGGGAGGAGGCGGAGCCGGATCAGGGGCGGCCGCCGGGGAGGAGGGTCCCGCGGGCACCCCCCACCCTGGCGCCATCCTTCCGTACTTGCAATTCATATGCAGGTAGTATGCAGGTAAAGGAGACCACCGGGCTTCCCCGTGGGGAGGGAAAGAGGACCGGGGAGAACTGTCGGCCGTCACAGGTCCTTGCGCCGCACCAGCACCCCGAGCACCAGCAGACCGGGCAGCAGCGGCAGCCAGACCGTGAGCAGCCGGTAGCCGAGCACCGCGGATGCCGCGCCGGCGCCGGGGGTGCCGGCGGCGGTCAGGGCGAGGGCCAGCGCGGCGTCCAGCGAGCCGAGCCCGCCCGGGGTGGGCAGCAGGGCGGCGGCGCTGCTCGCGGCGACGTACAGCAGCGCCACCTGGAGCGGGGCGAGCGGCAGGCCGACGGCCCGGGTGACGGCGATGAGGACCAGCGCGTGCAGCACGGCGAAGGCCAGGGAGCCGCCCCACAGGGCCGCCGCGCGGGCCGGGCGGGCGTGCAGGGCGCGGATGTCGGCGACGACGGTGGCGAGCACCCGCCGGCACCGCGACCACCAGGGCATGAGCAGCAACAGCACGAGCAGGACGGCCACACCCGCGGCGGCGGCGACCGTGACCGGGGACGGCCGGGGCAGCCGCAGCAGCCCGGGGCAGGCCGGGGCGAGCAGGGCGATCAGCGCCAGGCGGACGACGGCGCCTGCGGCGGCCTTGACGGCGAGCGCGCCGGCCGCACGCCCGGCGGGCAGCCCGCAGCGCATCAGGAAGCGCAGGTTCACCGCGCCCGCGCCGATCCCCGCGGGCAGCAGGTGGTTGGCGGCGGAGGCGGCGAACTGGGCGGCGAGCAGCCGGGGGCCGGGCAGCCGCCGCACGACGGCGCCCTGCTGGGCGAGCGCGGAGGCCGCCCAGGTGCCCACGGCCGCCACCGCGCCGGTCAGCAGCCAGCCGTGGTCGGCGACCGCCAGCCGCCCGGCCCCGCTCTCCACCGCGGGCCAGTGCCGGCGGGCCAGGTAGAGCGCGCCGAGGAGCACGGCGAGGCAGCCGACGGCGTGCCAGTAGGCGCGCCGTCGGCCGAGGGCGGTGGTGAGGCCGGCCGGCGAGGTCATGAGCCGGCGCCCGGGACGACGTAGTACAGCCGGACCGCGCCGACGGCCGCGGAGGTCCAGCCGCGGGCGTAGCCGGGCGGCGTGGCCCCGGGCGGCACCAGCGCGGCGACCGGGATCCGCCGGGCGGCGCGGGTGAGGGCGTCCCGGGTGGTGCCGGCGTTGGGTCCGGCGGTCGCGGCCGAGGCGCAGCCGGCGGCGAACGCGACCGGGATGGCCTCGTGCCCGGTGAGCAGGCAGGGCGGGCGGACGCCCCGGCGGTGCAGTTCCGCCACGGTGCGGGCCCATGCCTCGCGCGCGCTGACGGTGTGGTCGGTCGTCCGCACGGCCACGGCAGCCTGCGCCGCGAGGTGCGCGGCGAGTCCGGCACAGACCAGCCACCTGACCGGCGGGCGCCGGGTGGCCAGGAGTCGGGCGAGGGCGTCGGCGAGCGGCACGGCCAGCAGGGCGTAGGCGGGCAGCAGGAAGCGGGGCGCCGCGTAGCCGATCAGGAACAGATAGGGGAAGGCGGCGGTCGCCGCGCAGCCGAGCGGCAGCAGGGTGGCCGCCGGGCGCCGGGCGCGGAGGGCTACGGCCACGGCGAGCGCGGCGAGCAGGGGCAGGGCGAACCACCACAGGGTCAGCAGGGGGTGCGGCAGCGCGCCGGCGCACGGCCGGCACAGCGTCCGGCCGCCCAGGGCGCGCAGTTGGTCCACGACGGCGAGGTGCCAGCCGAGGCCGCCCTGGATCGCCGAGCCGTCGGCCAGCCGGCGGGTCAGGCCGCCGTAGCTCGTGTACGCCTCGACCACCCACTCGGCGGCGCCTGCGGCGAGCCCGGCCGACAGCGCGAGCAGCGGCCCCCGCCGACGGCGCACCAGACCGACGGCGCACAGGGGCAGGGCCGCCCAGACCGCGTCCACCGGTCGCATCCACGCCATCAGCGCCGCTCCGCCCGCCAGGCCCCACAGGGCCGCCCGGTCGGCGCGGGCGTGCGCGAAGCAGCCGACGGCGGCCAGGGCGCCGAGGGCGACCCAGAGGTTGGGCATGGCCTGCGGGCCGTAGAAGAGGGTCACCCACAGGGAGGCGAACAGGCCGCCGGCCAGGGCGAGGACGCGGACGGGGAACAGTCCGCGCCAGGCGCGCAGGGCCCAGAACAGGGCGAGGCCGGACAGCGGGGCGAGGTAGAGCCGCAGCAGCGCGGTGGACGACGACCAGGACGCCACGGGGGCGACCAGCAGCGAGACGCCGCGTGCGCGGGGGGCGCTGAAGAAGGCGGCAGGGGCGTGGCCGCTGACCTGGCTGACGTACACCGTCTCGTCCCAGCCGAGTCCCATGCCGGGCGGCACGAGCAGGAGTTGGGCCAGGGTGAAGGCGGCGGCGACGGCCGCGAGCGGCCAGGCGGTACGAGCGGGGCCGGAGCGCGCCCGGCGGGAGCGCGCGTGGCTCACCGCGTCGAGTGTCGCGTGCCCGCTGTCGGCCATGACCACCCCTCGCGTCCCTACGGGTCGTGGGGTCCACTGTCCCCCGCCGCCCCTCGGGCGCCGGGAGGCGGGCGGGGAAAACGCGACCGGACCGACGCGGATCACCCGGCCGTGCCCGGCGGGCAGGGCCATCCGGCCGACGGCCCTACGCGCCGCGCGGCGCGGGGAACCGCGCGATCAGCCGGGTACGACCCGCTCCCGGCGACCGGGGTACCCCTGCGGCGGTCTCCCGGGTCACCGCTGCGCACCCGCGTTCGGCGCCCGGTGCCGGGGCTGGGCGGGCGTGACCCGGCGCACCACCGGTGGTACGGGGCGGACGGCCGGCTCGTCGGTGGTGACCGTCAGCGCCTCGCCGTGGTGGCGGATCTTCAGCGGCTCGCCGTCCAGCAGCGCGTACGTCACCTTGTCCGCGCCGATCTCCACGCGCAGCCGGCGCCCCCGGAACCCGACGTGGAAGGCGAGGCGGCGCAGCCGTTCGGGCAGGCGGGGGGCGAACCGCAGCCCGTCGCCGTCGCGTCGCATGCCGCCGAACCCGGCGACCAGCGCCATCCAGGTGCCGGCGAGCGAGGCGATGTGCAGCCCGTCACGGGTGTTGTGCTCCAGGTCCTGGAGGTCCATCAGCGCCGCCTCGGTGGCGTAGGCGTAGGCGAGGTCCAGGTGCCCGGTCCGGGCGGCGACGACGGCCTGGCAGCAGGCGGACAGGGAGGAGTCGCGGACGGTCAGCGGCTCGTAGTAGGCGAAGTTCCGGGCGATCTGCTCCTCGCCGTACTCCTGCTCGAAGAAGTCGTCGCAGGTGTACATCGCCAGCACCAGGTCGGCCTGTTTGACGACCTGTTTGCGGTAGAGGTCGAAGTAGGGGAAGTGCAGCAGCAGCGGGTACTGGTCGGGACGGGTGGCGTCGAAGTCCCAGCGCTGGTAGCGGGTGAACCCGGCGTGCTGTTCGTGGACGCCGAGTTCGTCGTTGTAGGGGATGTGCAGGGCGTCGGCGGCGTCCCGCCAGGCCGCGCTCTCCTCCTCGTCCACGCCGAGCGCGCGGGCCCGGTCCGGGTGGCGTTCGGCCGCGTCGGCGGCGGCGCGCAGGTTCTGCCGGGCCATCAGGTTGGTGTAGGTGTTGTCGTCGGCGACCGCGCTGTACTCGTCGGGGCCGGTGACGCCGTCGAGGTGGAACACCCCGTGGGAGTCGTGGTGGCCGAGCGAGCGCCACAGCCGGGCGGTCTCCACCAGCAGCTCCAGGCCCGTCTCCCGTTCGAAGTCGGTGTCCTCGGTGGCGGCGACGTACCGGACGACGGCGTCGGCTATGCCGGCGTTGACGTGGAAGGCGGCGGTGCCGGCCGGCCAGTAGGCCGAGCCCTCCGGGCCGGCGATGGTCCGCCAGGGGAACGCGGCCCCGGCGAGCCCCAGTTGGGCCGCGCGTTCGCGGGCCTCGTCCAGGGTGTTGTACCGCCAGCGCAGCGCCTCGGCGACGGGCCGGGGCGCGGTGTGGGTGAGCACGGGCAGCACGAACATCTCGGTGTCCCAGAAGGCGTGCCCGTCGTAACCGGAGCCGGTCAGTCCCTTCGCCGGTATCGCGCGCCCCTCGGCGCGGGCCCCGGCCTGCAGGACGTGGAACAGCGCGAACCGGACGGCCTGCTGGATCTCCTCGTCGCCCTCCACCTCGACGTCGGCGCGGGCCCAGAAGTCGTCCAGGCGGGCCCGCTGCTCGGCCAGCAGCCCTTCCCAGCCGTCGTGCGCGGCGGCGGCGAGCGCGGCGTCGACCTGGTCCGCCATCGCGGGCAGCGACCGGGCGCCGGACCAGCCGTGCGCGACCAGCTTCTCCACCCGCAGGGTCTGTCCGGGCTCCAGCACCGAGGTGACGGTGAGCCGGGCCACGTCGATGCCGCTCTCGCTGCGGGTGGTGGTGCGTTCGGGACCGGTGACGACGTGGTCGGCGGCCACGGCGACCCTGAGGCCGCTGCGCCGGGTGCGGTGCACCAGCCGCAACCGGCCGCCGGAGGCGAAGTGGTCCTCCTGTTCCAGCGGAGACTTCAGGGCGCGGGCGGCACGGGGGTCGCCGTCGGGTTCGGGCAGGCTCTCGTTGGCGACCAGCTCCGACTGGATCACCACCCGGCTGCGGTCGCCGACGGCCTCCACCTCGTAGGCGACGGCGGCCACCGCGCGCTGGGTCAGCGACACCAGCCGGGTGGAGCGCACCCGGACCGTGGAGCCGGCCGGGGAGGTCCACTCGCAGGTCCGCTCCAGCACGCCCCGGCGCAGGTCCAGGACGCGTTCGTGGGCGACGAGCCGGCCGTAGCGCAGGTCGAACGGCTCGTCGTCCACCAGCAGCCGGATGACCTTGCCGTTGGTGACGTTGATGACGGTCTGCCCGGACTCCGGATAGCCGTAGCCGGCCTCCGCGTACGGCAGCGGGTGCACCTCGTGGACGCCGTTGAGGTAGCTGCCGGGCAGGCCGTGCGGTTCGCCCTCGTCGAGGTTGCCGCGCCAGCCGACGTGCCCGTTGGACAGCGCGAACACCGACTCGCTCTGGGCGAGCACGCCGAGGTCGAGGGTGGTCTCCCGGACGGTCCAGGGCTCGACGGCGTACGACCGGTCGGTGATCACCTTGCGCCTCCCAGCTCGGCGAGGTCCTTGACGACGATGTCGGCGCCGTGCGCGTACAGCGCGTCGGTCTGGCCCACCCGGTCCACGCCGACGACACAGCCGAAGCCACCGGCGCGGCCCGCGTCCATGCCGGCCAGCGCGTCCTCGAACACGGCCGCGCGGGACGCCTCGACGCCCAGGTCCCGGGCGGCGGCGAGGAAGGTGTCGGGGTTCGGCTTGCCCGGCAGGTTCCGCTCGGTCGCCACCACGCCGTCGATCCGCACGTCGAAGAAGTGCTCGGCGCCCACCGAGCGCAGCACGTCCCGGCAGTTGGCGCTGGAGGAGACGATCGCGGTGCGCAGGCCCGCGGCGCGGACGGCCTCCAGATAGCGCACGGTGCCCTCGTACGCCTCGACCCCGCCGGTGCGGATCTTCTCCAGCAGCAGCGCGTTCTTGCGGTTGCCGAGGCCGTGCACGGTGGGAGCGTCCGGCGGGTCGTCGGGCTCGCCCTCGGGCAGGTGGATGTCGCGGGAGGCGAGGAAGGCGCGGACGCCGTCGGCGCGGGGGCGGCCGTCCACGTACTCGTCGTAGTCGGCGTGGGCGTCGAACGGCCGTCCCCGCTCGCCGTCGTAGTCCCGCAGGAACGCGTCGAACGTCTCCTTCCAGGCCGCCGCGTGCACGACGGCCGTCTGGGTGACGACCCCGTCGAGGTCGAAGAGGCAGGCCTGGATGGTGTCGGGCAGACCGAGCTGAGTCATACCGAGGACTGTTCCCCGTCCGGGGCGCTCCAGTGGGTGGCGCACACCACATCCGGCCCGGACGGGTGGTGACACACTGTCCGGTGTGTCTGTGACCAGCGACCGTGTACCGCGCACCTTCGACGACCTCGTCGCCCGGGCCCGGGCCCTGCCCCAAGGCGGCCGGCGTGCCCTGCTGGGCATCGCGGGCAGCCCCGGGGCGGGCAAGACGACCCTCGCCGAGCGGCTGGTTTGGGCCCTGAACCGCGACGGCGCACCGTGGGCCGCGCGGGTGCCGATGGACGGGTTCCACCTCGCCGACGCCGAACTGCACCGGCTGGGCCGCCGGGACCGCAAGGGCGCCCCGGACACCTTCGACGCGGGCGGTTACGCGGCGCTGCTGCGGCGGCTGCGCGAGGAGCGCGGCGAGGTGGTGTACGCGCCGGGGTTCGAGCGGGTGCTGGAGCAGCCGCTGGCGGGCGCGATCCCGGTGCCGCCCGAGGCCCGGCTGATCGTGACCGAGGGCAACTACCTGCTGCTGACGGAGGGTTCGTGGGCGCGGGTGCGGCCGTGCCTGGACGAGGTGTGGTTCTGCGAGATCGACGAGGAGGAGCGGATCCGCCGGCTGGTCGCCCGGCACGAGGAGTTCGGCAAGGAGCGCGCGGCGGCCGTCGCCTGGGTGCGGGGCACGGACCAGCGCAACGCCGACCTGGTCGCGGCGACCCGGGACCGGGCGGACCTGGTGGTGCCGCCCGGCGCGCTGCCGTCCGGCGGCTGACGCCGTCGGCCGCCCCGTTCGTTTCCGTGGACTTCGCCGCCACCGGCTCGTTCCCGGAGACCTGCGAAAGGGCGAGGAGAGGGCCGCGCGTTCACCCGTCGCACACGCCCCGGCCGCCGGAGCCTTCCCACGGGGTCACCAACCGGCCTTAGACATGCACCCGTTCACCCCGCACTTCGCGACGGGATCGCACAACCGCGCACACCGGCACGGCCGTTCCCGGCGACCCTCCCGAGAGGCACACGCATGCCGTCACCCGCCGGGCCCCGCTTCCCCGCACCGAACCGGCGCCGGTTCCTCACCGCCTCGCTGGCCGCGTCGGCGGGGGTGCTCGCCGCACCGGCCGCCGCCTGGCTGCCGTCCGCCGACGCCAAGGCGGCGACCGCGCCGGCCGCGTTCGTGGACGACTACCGCAGCAACACCGCCGACCACCTGACGCCCGGGTCCAACGCCGTGGTCCGCGTCCTCGGCGGCTTCGCCGGGGTGTGGAAGACCGGCGCCGCGTGGGACTCGGGCACACCGCTGCGCCCCGGCATCCTCCGCGCCGACCTGCGCTACTGCGCGCGGATCACGGCCACGCGCACCGAGGCGCAGGCCAGGGAGGCCTTCGTCCACGACCGTCAGCACCAGAGCTACGCCCTGATCGCCGGCCTCGGCCCCCTGGCCGGCCCGTACCGGGCCGGCGCGCGGGCGGTCACCTCGATCACCGGCGCGCCCGACGGCACCCCGGCGACCACGGTGAGCGACGCGGTGCCGGCCGGCGCCCCGGCGGGCTCGGCCCTCGGGGCGGGCGCACACGACTCGGCGCTCGGCAAGGTGGCCGAACTGGTCGACACCCTGCGCGGCCCGTACGCCTCCGGCAACCCCGCCAAGTACGCCTACCAGTACCCGCGGCCGTGGCGGCTGACCGAGGACAGCGAGGCCGTGGACACCGGCCGGACGGACGAGTTCGGCTTCCCGGTGTACGACTCCCCCGTGACCGTGGCCCCGCAGCTGCTGCGCCAGCGCGGCACCTCCCCCGCCGACGACGGCGGCTTCCCCAGCGGCCACACCAACGCCTTCCACCTGGCGGCGCTGGCGTACGCGTACGCGGTGCCGGAGCGGTTCCAGGAGCTGGTGACGCGGGCGTTCGAGCTGAGCCACACCCGGATCGTGGCGGGTATGCACCACCCGGTCGACGTCATCGGGGGCCGGATCATGGCCACCGCGCTCGCCGCGGCGACGCTCGCCGACCCGGCCCACGCCGGGCTGAAGGCCGCCGCGCGGGCCCAGGCACTCGCCTACTTCACCGAGCGGACCGGCACCACCGCCGACACCCTGTACGCCTACGCGCACCCGGACGACGACCCGTACGCCGACCGGGCCGCGAACCGGCACGCGGTGCGCCACCGGCTGACGTACGTCCTGCCCCGCGAGGGCCGCGCGCTGCCCCCGGTCGTGCCCAAGGGCGCGGAGGTGCTGCTGGAGACCCGGCTGCCGTACCTCACCGCCGGCCAGCGCCGCGAGGTGCTGCGCACCACGGCGCTGCCCTCGGGGTACGCGCTGCTCGACGGGTTCGAGCAGTGGGGGCGGCTGGACCTGTTCGCGGCGGCGGACGGCTACGGCGCCTTCGACACCGGGGTCACCGTCACCCTGGACGCGGCGGCCGGCGGTTTCGCGGCGGCCGACAGCTGGCGCAACGCCATCGGCGGGCCGGGCGGGCTGACCAAGCGGGGCACGGGCGCGCTCACGCTGACCGGCCCCAACCGGTACACGGGCGGGACGGTGCTGGCCGAGGGCACGCTCACGGCCGGTTCCGGGGACGCGCTCGGCCATGGGGACGTGCGGGTGACGGGCGGCACGCTGCGGGTGCCCGGACGGCTGCGGGTGCGCGGCGCCTGGACGCAGGACGCCGGGACGCTGGAGGTCACGGCGCGGGCCGGCCGCACGGCACCGGTGACCGTCGGGCGGCGGGCCGTGCTCGGCGGCCGTGCGGTGCTGGCGCTGCGGCTGGACACCGAACGGCCCCCGGCGGCGGGCCGCACGCTGCCGGTCCTCGCCGCGCCCCGGCTGTCCGGACGGTTCGCCCGGATCGAGGTGGACTCCGACCGGCTGCGGGCCGTGCCCGTGTACACGGCGGAGGGGCTGTCGGTACGACTCGTGCGGCGGTGACGTCGCGCGGGGGCGGGAGCGATGCCCCGGCCCGGCGGTGGTCCGGGCCCCCGTCATCGCGCGGCCGGTGCCGTCGAGGGGACGGATGACGGCAGCCGGCGCGCACGCGCGGGACGGCGGCGCGAACGGGGGCACCCGGTACGCACGCGCGCGAGGGCGGGCGGGCGGCGGGGGCCGTCCGACCACCCGGTACCGGCGGCGGGGGGGCCGTCTCAACCCCCTGGTCACGGCGGTCGGTGAGCTATGTTGAGTGATCGTGGCAGACAAAGGAGGCCGACCGGTGCCCTCGCCGCAGCAGGCACGCGCACAGGCGTCAGCGATCACGTCCGGCAGGACCGCGCCCGAGGCCGAAGCCGCCCCGACCTCCCGGCTGCGGGACCTCTTCGACGGGCCGCGTCTGTCCCCCGGGCAGCGGCGGATCGCCCAGTACCTGATCGAGCACCTCACCGAGGCCGCCTTCCTGTCGATCACCGAGCTGGCCGACCGGGCCGGGGTCAGCCAGCCGTCCGTCACCCGCTTCGCCGCCGCCGTCGGCTTCAGCGGCTACCCGGCGCTGCGCGAACGGCTCCAGTCGATCGCGCTGAGCGGCCTCGCGGGCGGGCCCGGCGAGGAGGACCGGGCCAACGAACTGCAGGCCGCCGTGGACGCCGAGATCGAGAACCTGGAGAACCTGCGGCGCGACTTCGCCGACCCCGAGCGGGTCATCCGGGTCGGCCGCGCGCTGTCCCGCTCCACCCCGCTGACCGTGCTCGGGCTGCGCATCTCGGTGTCGCTCGCCGAGTACTTCGGCTACGCCGCCCGCCGGATCCACCCGGACGTACGGCTGGTGACCCGCGGCGGCAGCGTGGCCTACGACGCGCTGTTGCAGGCCCGGGAGGCGGGCGGCGGCTGGGTGCTGGCCTTCGCCATGCCCCGGCATTCCCAGGAGACCCTCCAGGCCGTCCGGGTGGCGCGCGACGCCGGTCTGAAGGTCGCCCTGGTGACCGATCTGGCGCTGGGGCCGCTGGCCGACGAGGCCGACGTCACCTTCGCCACCGGCACCGGTTCCCGCCTGGTGTTCGACTCCTACGCCGCCCCGGGGGTGCTGGCGGCGGCGCTGCTCCAGGCCATGACGGACGCCGATCCGGAGCGCACCCAGGCCCGGCTGGAGAAGTACGAGCAGCTGTCGGAGCAGCACCAGTTCTTCCTCCGGGACTGAACGGCGGCCCGGTCCGCGCGGCACGGCCGTTCCTTCCGTCCGCGCCGGGACAGTCGTGAAGATCTTGCGGTCATCCGCCCGTGGGACGGGGATGATTCACCGCATAAGGCGCGTGAATGTTTTCATACGTCTTGCAAAGCGATCGGCATATATAAATACTGCTCCGCGAACTCACCGCACGCACGCCCCCCACGGCCCCGAGAGAGGCGCACGCCGAGCCGCCGTTCCCCTCCCACGTCGGCGCCCGGGGTGTGCCGGGGCGCGTCGTCCGCGCGACGCGCCCGTGGTGGCCCCGGTCACCCCCTGGGCCGGGGCCGCCCCGCCCCCGTCGACCACCCTCCCGACGCCGCCCACCGGAAGCGATGATCATGTCCCTGACCAGCACGCGTATCAGCCCCGACTGGCCCTGTCAGGTCAAGACGCCGGGCAGCTACGACTGGGAGCGTTCGGCGGCCAAGTGGCTGCGCGAGCTGATCCCCGCGCGCTACGCCAGCTATCCGGCGCTCATCCGGCACCCCGTCCTGCTCGCCCGGCACGCGCAGATCCAGGTGCAGCAGGAGATCCGGGTCGCCCGGACCGCCCTGCAGACCGCGCGGACCGAGCTGCCGGTGCTCGGACTGCCCGAATCGGTGATCGAACACACGATCAAGCTGTACGCGGCCGAGGTACTCCAGCTCCAGCACATCGCGCGCAGCGTCCGCGCGGTCAGCGCGGCGCTGGCCGCCCGCGGCACCGGCCGCTGAATCCGCGCCCGCCCCCACCGGGCCGCTCATATGAAAGTCGCGGGAACCCGGACCCGGCAGACGAGTGATCCAGCGGGCCGACGTGTGCGATGCTCGTCGCGTGACGAGCGAGCCTCTGCTTCCGGGGGACCGCGGCACCTCTTCCGGGCCGGCGGCGCCGGCCGAGGTCGTGGCCCGGCTGCGCGCCGAGCTGGACCGGCTGCGGGACCAGGCCGCGACCTCGGCGATCCTGGAGCGGGCCAAGGGCGCTCTGATGGCCGTCACCGGCTGTGCGCCGGACGCCGCCCACGAGGAACTGCTCCGGCGGGCCAAGGACGGCAACCGCACGCTCGTCGAACAATGCTGGCTCACCCTCGGCGCGCTGCCGCCGTCCGGGGAACGGCCCGCCCACCCGGCGCCGGCGCCCGCGGCCGGGGCCGAAGAGGAGAGCGGGCCCGCCGGCGGCGGGGATCTCACGGAACCGCTGGGCGCGCTCGGCCGCGCCCTGGCCCACGTCGGCTCGCCCCAGGAACTGGCCGGCTGCCTGCTGGAACGGCTGGCGCCCGAGGTGGCCGCCGACGCGGTGCTGCTGTTCGAGCGGCTGCCCGGGGACGGGCTCGCCCTCGTCGGGCACGCCGGCGTCGAGCCCGCCCTCGCCGCCCAGTGGCGGCACGTCCCGCCGGTGACCGGCCTGCCCGCCCTGGAGACGCTGCGGTCCGGGCGCCCGTGCTGGCTGGAGCACCTCGCCGAGGACCGCGCCCGCTACCCGCTCATCGGGTCCCCGCCGGAACGCTGGCCGACCCGGGCCTGGCTGCCCGTGCCCGAGGGCGGCACCGCGCGCGTCGCCCTCGGAGTGCTGCGCCGGCGCGACGCGCGGTTCGCGCCGCGCGAGCGGGAGCTGCTGCGGGCCGTGGCCCGGCTCTGCGCGGGCCGGCTGCGCGCCTTCGACGGCCCGCGCACCGCCCCGGCCGGGGACGTCCCGCGGACCGTGCAGGCGGTGTTCGACGCGCTGCCGGGCCCCGCGGTGCTGCTGGCCCCGCTGCGTGCCGCCTCCGGGGAGGTCATGGACTACCGGATCACCGCCGCCACCCCGGAGGCGGCCGACGTGTTCGGCGCGACCGGCCCGGACATGGTCGGCAGGCACCTCCTGCGGAGCTACCCGTCGGTGGCGGGCGCGCCGCTGTGGCGGGGCTGTCTGCGGGCGCTGGAGACCGGGGAGCCGTACGAGAGCGAGCCGTTCGCCTACCGGGACACGGCCGGAGCGGCCCCCGGGACCACCACCTACACGGTGCGGGCGGCCCCGCTGGGCGAGGGCCTGGTGGTGACCTGGCTGCGGTACGACCCGGTGGACCGGCAGGAGCAGCGACTGGCCGACGTGCAGCGGCTGGGCAACCTCGGCTGGGCCAACTGGGACCTGGTCACCGGGGAGATCTCCTGGGCCGCGCAGACCTACACCGTGCTCGGCCGGCGGCCCGACCAGCCCCCGGTGCCGCTGGAACGGCTGCCCGACCTCGCCGTACCCGAGGACACGTGCCCGCTCGCCCGGGCGATCGGCGACCTCGTCTCGCGCGGGATCCCGCTCGACGTGCCGTTCCGGAGCGAGACGGCCGTGGGCGTGCGGCATCTGCGCCTGGTCGCGGAGGCGGTCACGGCGCCCGACGGCGTCCCGGTCGAGGTGCACGGCTTCGTCCAGGACCTGACCGCGCAGCGCAGCGCGGAACTCGCGCTGGTGGAGAGCGAGCGCGCGATGCTGCTCCAGCGCGGCATCCTCCAGGCCGAACGCGCCCTGGCGGCCCGGCTCCAGCACGCCCTGCTGCCGTTGCCCAGCAAGCCGGTGCGGCTGGCCGGGCTGCGCGTCGAGGTCGCCTACCTGCCCGCGCAGGCCGGCATCCACGTCGGCGGCGACTGGTTCAGCGCCATCGAACTGCCCGATTACGACGCGCTGTTCGTGGTCGGCGACGTGGCGGGGCACGGCATCGACGCCGTCGCCACCATGGCCCAGCTCAGGTTCACCGCGAAGGGAATGGTGAGCACCGGTTCCTCGCTCACCGGGGCACTGGCGCGGCTCAACCAGCTGTTGCTGCACTCCCGTGACGGCCAGACCACCGCCACCATGGTCCTGGCCCGCTACGACACCGGCCGGCGCCTGCTGACCTGGGCGCAGGCCGGGCATCTGCCGCCGGTGCTGGTGCGCCGGGGCGAGGTGCGCTTCCTCGACCGTCCCGGCGGCATACTGCTCGGCGCGACGGGCGCCCCCGTCTACGAGTCGCGGGAACTCGGGCTGGAGCCCGGGGACCGGCTGCTGCTGTACACCGACGGCCTGGTGGAGCGCCCCGGCGAGGGCCTCGACGCGGGCTTCGCACGGCTGGCGGAGGCGGTGCGGGCGCACGGCTGCGGCGAGTCCGGCTCGCTGGACGCGCTGCTCGCCGCGATGCTCCCGGACGAACGGCGGGACGACGTGTGCGTGCTGGACATCCGGATGCCGCAGGAGGAGATCCAGGACGCGGTGGCGAGCCCACGGGAGACGGACGGGTAGGGCGCGTCCGGCGGCGCGGGTGCCGGTGCCCGGCGGTCCCGGCCGGCACCGGGGACGGGCACGGCCCGCTCAGTCCGCCGGGTGGCCCGCCTCGATGCCGGTGGCGTCGGAGAGCCGCAGCAGCGGCCCCGGCCGGCCCTCACCCCATCCCACCGGGTCGAGTACGTGGCCGACGTGGTCGCCGCCGTCGACGCGGTGCACGACGGTGCCGACGAACCAGGCCGCCGCGCCCTCCAGGACGGCGGCGCCGGCGGGCCCCTCCCGCCAGTCGAGCCCCGCGAACTTGTCGACGTCGTCGTCGCCCGTCCGGCCGCCGAAGAGTTCCGCGAGGTCCCGCCGGTCACGGGTGAGCAGATGCACGGCGAGGTGCTGCGCGGCCCGGGCGACCCGGTAGGTGCGGTTGGCCTTGGACAGCCACACGACGAACCGGGGCGGCCGGATGGAGCACTGCGAGGCGAAACCGACCAGGCAGCCGGCCCGCTCCCCGTCCGCCACGGCGGTCACCACGCACATGTCGGGGTCCAGCCGGTCGAAGAAACCGTCCAGCTCCTCCGCGCCCGCCGCCCGGCCGCCGCCGTCCGCCGTGCCGTCCGCGTGCCCCGTGCCGCTCTCGTCCGCCATGCGCTCCGCTCCCGTCCGCTTCCGTCCGGCTCCGCGCCGCCCGGTGGGCTGACGCTCCCGCTCCGGTGTGCCCCGCCTGCCGTTCCTGAATCGTCGCCGAACCCGGTGCGGGACTCCAGTGGGCGACGCGTGTCGTTCCCGGGGCCGATCGCCTTCGTGCTAAAAGGCCCCTCATGACGTCTCCCTGGTCACGCCCTTGGACACGCCGGGCGTTCGTCGCCGCCGGCTGCGGCACCGCCGTCACCCTGGGCCTCGGCACCACCCGGGCGCTCACCCCGGCGGACGAGTTCGCGCCGCTGCGGGCGCGGTGGCGCGCCCTGGTCCTCGGCGAGGGCTTCGACCCGGCCGCCGAACCCTTCCGGTCCCGGCTCGCCCACCTGGGCGGCACGGCCGGCCGGTACCTCGCCGCCATGGCCCCGGCACCCGGCGCCCTCTGGCCCGACCTGGTGTACGCCGGCCGGGAGCCGGACACGGACCCCGCGGCGGACGAGTTGTCCTCCCACCTGAACACCAGTTACGCGCGGCTGGGCACGCTCGCGCAGGCCTACTGCCAGCCGGGCACCGGCCTGACCGGCGACCCGTTCCTGCGCGACGCGCTGCTGACCGGGCTCGGCCATCTCCACGACGACGTCTACCACGCGGGCCGGGCCCCGTACGGCAACTGGTACGCCTGGCGGATCGGCGTCCCGCAGGCGTTGCTGGACCTGTGCGTGCTGCTGTACGACGCGCTGCCCGCCGCACGGCTGGCCGGCTTCCTCAGCGCCGTGGACCACTTCGTGCCCGACTCGGCCGTGGCGAGCTACACCGGGACCAGCACCGGCGCCAACCGGGTGGACCTGTGCCGGGTGCTGGCGCTGCGCGGGGTGGTCGGGGGGAGCCCCGGCAAGGTGGCGCTGGCCCGGGACGCCCTCTCCCCCGTCTTCCGGTACGTCACCTCCGGCGACGGCCTCTACGCCGACGGCTCCTTCGTCCAGCACGGGTCGGTGCCGTACACCGGCTCCTACGGCGCGGTGCTGCTCGGCGGGCTCGGTCTGCTGTTCGCGCTGCTGGCGGGCTCCGCCTGGGAGGTGACGGACCCGGACCGGCGCAACCTGTTCGACGCGGTGGAGCGGGCCTGGGCACCGTTCTTGTACAACGGGCTGGTGATGGACGGTGTCGTGGGCCGGGCGATCAGCCGGGGGCGTGCGGCGGGCGCCCGCCTCCAGCAGGACGACCACACCCGCGGGCACGCGCTCCTGGCCTCGGTCGTGCTGCTGGGACGGGGCGCGAGCGCGGCCGAGAACGCGCGCTGGCGGGGCCTGGTGAAGGGCTGGACGTGCCGCGACCGCACCAGTCCGCCGCTCGCCGACCCCACGCTGGGCGTGCCGCAGCTGGCCCGGCTGAAGGACGTCCAGGACGACGCGTCGGTACCGGCGGTGCCCGAGCCGACCGGGCACCGGCTGTTCCCGTGCATGGCCCGGGCCACCCACCGGCGGCCCGGCTGGGCGGCCTCGCTGAGCATGGCCGACCGCGGGATCAGCCACTACGAGACGGGCGACGGCGAGAACCTGCGCGGCTGGCACACCGGTTCCGGAATGCTCTACTGGTGGGGCGACACGTTCGCCAACGACCAGTACGGCGACGCGTTCTGGCCCACCGTCGACCCGTACCGGCTGCCGGGTACGACCGTCTCCCGCAAGGCGCTGGCGGACGGGGCGGGCGGCGACTGGGGCGCGGCGAAGCCGGACGTGTGCCGGGTGGGCGGGGCGACGGACGGGCAGCGGGCCGCGGTCGGCCAGTATCTGAAGGGTCTTCAGTCCTCGCTGCGCGCCAAGAAGTCGTGGTTCTTCCTGGACGATGCCGTGGTGTGCCTGGGCGCGGGCATCACCTGCGCCGACGGCACCGCCGTGGAGACGACGGTGGACAACCGGCGCCTCGGTGCCGCGGGCGACGCCCCGTTCACGGTGGACGGCACGGCGCAGTCCACCGCCGTTCCGTGGTCGCGGACGCTCACCGGGGCGGGGTGGGCGCACCTCGGCGGGCACGGCGGGTACGTGTTCCCGGGTAGGACGTGTGTGCGGGCGCTGCGCGAGGCCCGCGACGGCAGTTGGAGCCTGATCGACAAGGGCGGCTCGACGACGGTCCTGACCCGCACCTATCTCACCCTGTACGTCGACCACGGCACCGACCCGGCGGACGCCTCGTACGCCTATGTACTGCTGCCGGGCGCGACGGCGCAGGCCACGCGGGCGCGGGCGGCGGACGCCGGATGGCTGGGCGTGCTCGCCAACACCCACCGGCAGCAGGGCGTCTCGGTGCCCTCGGCCGGGTTCACCGGGGTGAACTTCTGGTTCGGCGGAACGGCCGGGGCGCTCACCGCGAGCGATCCGTGCTGTGTGGTGATCGGCGAGAAGGGCGACGGTACGGCGGTGCTCGTGGTGAGCGACCCGATGCGCGTGCGCACGAGCCTGACGGTGACCTGGCGGCGGGCGGTCACCGCGGTGCTGTCCGCGCCGGCCGCCCTCGTCTCCTCGGCCACCGGGGCCGAGCTGACGCTGACGTTCGGGGACCTGTCCGGCACGGCGGGCGCCGGGCAGCCGGTCACGGTCGCGCTGGGCTAGGCCGCTTCGCGCGCGAAGCGGCTCAGGGACGCCGTGAACGCGGCGACGAAGCGGTCCCGGGCGCGTTCCGGCAGCGCGTCCAGGGACAGGCAGGGGTTCAGGTCCTCCGGTTCGACCAGCGGCAGGCCGCCGTCCGGCGCGCGGCAGGCGTCGACGCGCTGGATGCCGCAGCCGAGGGCGTTCCAGTCGCGGAGGGCACAGGGCCAGGCCGAAGTGGGCGCGCAGCCGGGAGGCCAGGAGGATGTCCTCGTCGCGGTAGCGGCGCCCGCGGGCCTGGTACGCCAGGTCGGTGACTCCTGGACGGGTGACGGCGCGACACTCAGTACCCTCATCCGTCCCTCGCACTGCACTGAGTGCCAGAAGACGCGTCCGGGTGCTACGTTCCCGTCCATGAGCTCCAGCAGCGCGGTGCCGGCCGCGAAGCCGCCGATCCGGGACGCCCTGGTGGCGGCGGCCTTCCGGCTCTTCCTGGAACGCGGGTACGAACAGACCACCGTGGACGACATCGTGGCCCTGGCCGGGGTGGGCAGGCGTTCGTTCTTCCGCTACTTCCCCTCCAAGGAGGACGTGGTCTTCCCCGACCACGAGGGCTGCCTGGCCGAGATGACCGCCTTCCTCGCGGCGAGCGGCCCGGAGCACGAGCCGGTGCGACGGGTGTGCGACGCGGCCCGGCTGGTGCTGCGGATGTACGCCGAGAACCCGGCCTTCTCCGTGCAGCGCTACCGCCTCACCCGCCGGGTGCCGGGCCTGCGCGCCTACGAACTGTCGGTGGTGTGGCGCTACGAGCGGGCGCTCGCCGAGTACCTGCGCGGGCGGTTCGCGGCGCGGCCCGACGGGACACTGCGCGCCGACGTGATCGCGGCCGCCGTCGTCGCGGCGCACAACAACGCCCTGCGCTCCTGGCTGCGGTCGGACGGCGTCGGCGACGCGGGCGCGGCGGTGGACCACGCGCTGGCCTATGTGCAGATGACGTACGCGCGGCCGACCGACCCCCCGGCCGTGTGGAGCGGTCCGGCCGGGCCCGGCGCGGACGCGGGGCCGGACGGGGACGTGGTGGTGCTGGTGTCCCGCCGGGACGCCCCGCTGTGGCGGGTGGTGCAGCAGTTGGAGACGGTCCTCGACCGTCCCTGACCCGGCCCTCCGGCGGGGTTCCGGGGCACGGCCGGGGCAATTCCGTGATACGGAGTGCCTTTACGAGTGACACTCAGTGCCATACCCTGTCGGCGTGCACGGCGGCACGGCAACCGTGCGCACGCGTGCCCTGTCCGCCCCCGGGTGCGCGGGATTCCGGCCGAGCGCAGGGAGTTGACCAGCGTGTTCCACCACTCAGCAAGCACCTCGCAGTCGGCGGCCGGTTCCGCGACGGGTGTTCTCGACCCCGCCGCCGACTCCCGGGACGCCCTCCTCTTCCAGCGCTGCACCTGGTGCGGCACCGCGATGTACCACCGGCTGCTGTGTCCGGTGTGCCAGGGCAGCGAACTGCGCACGGAGCGCAGCGAGGGGGTCGGCACGGTCCGCCACTCCACCGTGGTGCACCGCAACACCCCGGCGGCGCGCAATGTGTCGCTGGTGGAGATGACCGAGGGGTTCGTCGTGCGCGGCCGGGTCATGGGCCCGCCGGTCGGCATCCACAGCGGCGACCGGGTCCGGCTGTCCACCGCGAAGGACCCGGTGCGCGGGGAACCGGTCTTCCAGCTGACGGACGAGTACCGGGCCTGGACCTGACCGCCGTACGGGTCCCCTAGCGGCTCCACGGCGACGGGCCGGCGTCCCGTATTCCGCCCGCGCCCGCGCCCGGTGGGGCCGACGGCCCTTCCCCTCCTCCGGTGCCGGCCGCCCGGCGCTGCCGTCGGCCACCACCCGGGCGCGGGTCCGCGATGTGATCCATCACCGGCCGCGCACAGGCAACCCACAGCCTTCGCCTTCCCTCCTCCGGGGCGAGGGACGCCCCGGGACCACCGGGACGTCCGAGATCGGTGTTTCGAGGAGGAACAGTGGTCCGTGCCCGGCACATAGGGGTGATGGCCGCCGCGTTGCTCGCGGTGGCCGGGGTCTCCCCGGGAGCGGCGGTCGCCCGCCCCCAACCGGTGGACTCCCGGGGGGCGTCGGCCGCGCGTGACGCGGCGCCGCTGCCGCCGGGGTGGCGGCTGGCCGGGGGTGAGTCGGCGCCGCGACTGGAGTGGCGGTCTCGGCGCCCGGTGCCGATGGGTGACGCCCGGGTCGAATTCCGTTCCGGGGGGCGTTTGTTGGGCGTGCCCCGGCCGGAGGCGGACGGCCGCACCTTCCGACTGCCTCTCGACGAGCGGGGGTTGACGCGGCTGCGGGACGTCCCGCGGGGCGGGCCGGAGGTCTGGTCCGGCGGGCGGCGACTGGACGCACCGGCGGCGCGCGGCGGCGCGCCGGAAGCGCGCGGTGCCGCGCCGAAGGCGCGGCCGCCCGCCCCGCTCCCGGCGAACGCCGTGGACCCGGGCAAGCCCGGCGGTTACCGCACCCGGACCGGCGAGTACGCGCTGGACTCGGTGCGGCTGCCGGGCCTCCCGGCGCCGGTGGAGATGCGCGCGGTGGTCGTCGCACCGGTCGGCGCCGCCGGCAAGCGGCCCCTCGCGCTGTTCCTGCACGGCCGGCACGCCACCTGCTACCAGGGGCACGAGGAGGTCGGCCTGGACTGGCCCTGCGCGGCCGGCACCAAGCCGATACCCAGCCACCGCGGCTATCTGCGCGACCAGGAACTGCTCGCCTCCCAGGGCTATGTGACCGTGTCCATCGCCGCCAACGGCATCAACGGGCAGGACTTCGCGGCCGAGGACGGCGGCGCGCAGGCCCGCTCCTCGCTGGTGCGGCAGCACCTCGCCCGCTGGGCCGGCTGGTCCGAGCACCCCGGAAGCGCCCCGAAGGCGGTCCGCGAGGCGCCCCGCGCCGATCTGTCGAAGGTGCTGCTGGTCGGGCACTCCCGGGGCGGCGAGGGCGTCAACCGGGCCGTGCTGGACAGCCTCACGCCGCCGCCCGCCGCCCAGGACGGCTATCACGGGCCGGTGCGCTGGACCGTCCGGGGCACCGTCCTCGTCGGTCCGACCGTCTTCGGCCAGAACCCGGTGCCGGACGTGCCGTCGGTGACCCTCCTGCCGGGCTGCGACGGCGATGTCTCCGACCTCCAGGGCGAGGTGTACGTCGACGGCACGCGCGCGGTCGGCAACGGCACCGCGCTGCACAGTGCCGTGTACATGATCGGCGCCAACCACAACTTCTTCAACACGCAGTGGACGCCGGGCCAGGCCGCGGCACCGGCCGAGGACGACTTCTTCGACGAGCCGCGCCACCCCGACCCGGTGTGCGGCAAGGGGGCCGCGACCCGGCTGTCCGCCGACCGGCAGCACCGGGCCGGCAGCACGTACATCGCCGCCGCCGCACGGCTGTTCCTCGCCGGCGACGACCGGGTGCGGCCGCTGCTGGACGGCTCCGGGAAGCGGGCGCCGTCGGCGGACCCGGCGCGGGTGCTGAGCGATGCGGTGGGCGCCGGCCGCCGCGGCGGGTTCCTGCCGGACGGCGGGGTGTCGGTGACCGGCGGCACACTGTGCGCCGCGGTGGACCCGAGCCCGGCCCGCGGCTGCCTGGCCGCGGGCACCAAGGGGGCCTCGCCGCACTTCGCCCTGTGGGAGACCGACCGGGAGAGCGGCCGGCAGGCGGTCGCGCTGCGCTGGACCCGCGCCGGCACCCCGGCCCGGGTGACGCCGGGGAAGCCGGTGTCGCTGTCGGGTTCGACGGCGCTGGCGCTGCGGGTGTTCGTACCGCCGAACACGCGGGACACCCGGCTGGACGTGACCCTGACCGACGCCTCCGGCAAGAAGGCGACACTCGGCCGGGTCACGCTGGACGGGCTGCCCGGCAGCGGGCGAACCGCCTCCTACTGGGCGCGCGAGGTGCGGGTGCCGCTGTCGGCGGCCGGCCGTGCCGGACTGAAGCTGGGTTCGGTCAAGTCCCTGGAGCTGACATCGCGTTCGGCGTCCGGGCGGGCCTGGCTGATGGACGCGTGGGGCTGGCGGCCCGGGACGCCCGCGGTGCGCACGCAGGCGCTGCCGCGCGTGGACGTCGGCCGGACGACCGTGGACGAGGGGGACGCGGGCACGCGCACCTACCGGGTCCCGGTGCGGGTGACGGGCCCGGGCGGCAGTGGCCAGGTCCGGGTGTACGTCGTCGACCCGGCCACCGGGCGGGCCACGGACCGGCTGGTGACGGTGCGTCCGGGCGGCCATGAAGCCGATGTGCCGGTCGAGGTGCGGGGCAACACCCGGTACGGCACCGATGTGTCCCACGACGTGCTGGTCAAGGCGGTGCGCGGTGCGGTCGTCGGCTCCTACCGGGGCGGGCTCACCGTGCGCGACGACGACCCGGCGCCCACGACGACCCTCACCCCCGTCGCCGCGAAGGTGACCGAGGGGCAGCCGCTGAAGTGGCGGGTGTCGCTGTCGGAGCCGGTGGACGTGGACATGAGCGTCTGGTTCGGGGTCGCGCCGGCCACCGTCCCGCAACTGTCCACCAAGGACGTCCCGGCGCGCTGGCTGCGGGAGGAGACCGGGGAGAAGCCCGACCCCGAGCGGCCGCTGTCGAAGGTGGCCGGGCTCTCGCTGTGGGCGGACATCCCGGCGGGCCGCACCAGCGTGGACCTCACCGTGCCCACGGCCCCGGACGGGGACCGGGAGTCCGCCGAGTCGGTGCGGTTCCGGCAGCTCGACCCGCACACCGGCACGCCGCGGGCCGGCGGTCTGGAGGCGACGGGAACGGTGCTCGACGCGTCGTAGGACGCCGCCGCCCGGGTGGCCCTCACGGGCCGGGGGTCACCCGGATGCCGACCGTGCCGTCCAGGCCGCGCCGCAGCCGGCTGCCGAGCAGGGTGAGGCGGCCGAGGACGCCGTACTTGCCGGCGATCAGGCACCGGTAGCGGGCGGTGGTGCCCGCGTCGGCGATCCGGGCGGTGGCGGGCAGTTGGTCGCCGGTGGGGTTGCCGCGCCGGTCGCAGGGGCCGACGAGGACGTCCGGGCGGTGCCGGATCCGCTTGACCTTCCCGCTGCCGGCGGCGGTCCACACACCGAGGGCGTCTCCGTCACGGACCACCCACACCGGGGTGGCGACGGGGGTGCCGTTCCGGCGGTAGGTGGTCAGCAGCAGATAGGGGCCGGCGCCGAGCCGGGCGAGTCGTGTGGGGTCCATGCCCGCAGTCTCCCGCCCGCCGGGTCCGGGGTCCAGACGGCGAAGATCGAGCGGGACGTCCAGATCGCCTCCCGCGAGGTGGCGCAGCGGATCGCGCCGGAGTCCGGCTCGTCTCCGTGGACAACGCCCCGCCGGCCCTCGCGCCCGCGCGGGCCCTGCCGACCCGTGCGCCCGAGGGCCGTACCGGCCGTCCGGACGAGAACCCGCGCGATGCCGACGCGATCGTGCGCCGAACCGGGCGACAGCGGCGGCCCGCTGTTCGCCGGCGGCGTCGCGCTCGGTGCCACCCCGGGCGGCAACGGCGACTGCGCGACGGGCGGGACGACGTTCTTCCAGCCGGTGACCAAGGCGCTGTCGGCGCCGGGGGTCCGGCTGGTCACACCGGCGGCGGGCGCGGGCGGCGCCCAGGCGGGTTCCGAGCCCCCCGCGGGCGGTGCGACGGCTCCCGCGCCCCGGCCGCGCCGGTGGCGGGCCGTCGTACCCTCGCGGACCGCCTGCTGGACGCCCGGAACGCCGGGCCGGGGCCGCTGGTCATCGCGGGCGGTCTGGTCGCGCTGGCGGCGACCCGGTATCTGCGGGCCGAGCAGGACCGCGGGGCGTACCGGCGGGACTACTCGGCGAGCTGGGGCTGACCGGGCGGCGGGGCGACGACGAAAAGGGCACCCGTGTCGTCACGGGTGCCCTCGGCGGTACGGCACGGTGCCGCGCGGGGTCGGTCAGGCGGCCCGGCGCGCTCGCGGGGCCGCGGCGGCCCACTCCATCACGAGGCGCTGGTACTGCGCACGCTGCTCGGTGGTCAGTGTCCCGCCCGACCGGCGCCACAGCGCCCGGATCTCCTCGTTGACCTCCGCGGCCGATCGCTCGGAGGCGGTTGCAACAGTGGTGGACATGCTGTGAAGCATATGCCGACCGAGGTGAAGGCGTTGTGAGTAAGTACGCGCCATACGGACATTTCGGACCGTGTTGCTCATCACGTCACCGTGTCAAGCCCCAGCGGGAATGCGTTCGGGACGGCGGCCCCGCGCGGTCCGAGGGGTGACCGGGTGAGCTCTTGACGCGTAAATTCCCCCGTCGCGAAAGTGATCCATATGACTTTCTCCCTCGGCATCGTCGGCGCAGGACAGTTCTCCGGCCAGTTCGCCGCGCTCTTCGACGCCCATCCCGGGGTACGGGACGTCCATGTCACGGACGCCCTGCCCGAGCGCGCCGAGCGCCTCGTCACCGCGCGGGGCCTCGCGGGTACGTTCCCGTCGTACACGGCGATGCTGGAGTCACCGCTCGTCGACGCCGTCGCGATCTTCACCCGGCACTGGACCCACGGCCCCCTGGTCATGCAGGGACTGAACGCGGGCAAGCACGTGTACTCGGCCGTCCCCATGGCGGTCACCGCCGAGGAGGTCGCCGCGATCGTCGCCACGGTCCGCGCCACCGGGCTGACGTACATGATGGGCGAGACCAGCCACTACCACCCGGCGACCGTGCACGCCCGCGCCCGGATCGCCGAGGGCGCCTTCGGCCGGCTGTTCTACGCCGAGGGCGACTACGTCCACGACACGGACCTGGGCTTCTACGACGCCTACCGCCACGGCGGCGGCGAGAACCGGCGGGCGACCGCCGGCCATCCGCCGCCGCTGTACCCGACGCACTCGGTGGGCGGGGTGCTCGGGGCCTGGCGGACGCACGCGGTGAGCGTGTCGGCGATCGGCGTCCGCGACGACCGCGACGACGGCCTCTTCGACCGCTCGGCCGGCATGTTCGACGACGACATGTCCCACACCACCGCGCTGTTCGAGGTGGCGGGCGGCGGATCGTTCCGCACCAACGAGTTCCGGCGGGTCGGCTACCCCGCGCACCTGCGCGAGTCCCGGTTCCGGTTCTTCGGGACGGAAGCCAGCATGGAACAGCTCGCCACGGTGGCCCTGTGGCAGGACCGCGACGGCGTCGAGGACATCACCGAACTGCTCGAGCCGAAGCCCGGCCCCGCGGCCTCGGGCTCGGCGCCGGTGCACGACCGGTCCCGGCTGCCCCGTGAGTTCGACCGCCTGGCCAACGGGCACGAGGGCAGCCACCACTTCCTCGTGGACGACTTCGTCACCGCCGTGACCCGGCGCACCCTGCCCCCGGTGAACGCGTGGGTGGCCGCCCGCTACACCCTGCCGGGCATCGTCGCGCACGAGTCGGCACGGCAGGGCGGGGCGCGGCTGGACATCCCGGACTTCGGGGACGCCCCCGTGTCCTGACGGGATCGGACCGGGGCTCAGGTGCCCGGCTTGCGGCCGTAGACGAAGACGTCGTCGCCGTTCCTCAGCAGCGACCAGTACTTCTTGGCGTCCGTCTTCGTCATGTTGACGCAGCCGTGCGAGCCCGGCGGGTTCCACATGCTCAGGCCCACCGAGTGGAAGGCCTGGCCGCCGTCGAAGAACTGGCTGTAGGGCATCGGCACGTCGTAGAGGTTCGAGACGTGGTCGATGTCCCGCCAGTAGATCTTCTTCAGGCCGGTGCGCGTCTCGTAGTGGTCACGGCCGGTGCGCACCGGCACGGGGCCGTAGACCAGCTTCTTGCCGTCCTGGATCCAGCTGAGCTGGAGCGTGAGGTTCACACAGGCGATCCGGCCCTTGTTCACCGGGCACTTGCCGTCCTTGTTCGGCTTCTTCCCGACGGCCTTCTGCTTGTTCATCAGGTCCATCACGCCCCAGGTGACCGAACCGGCGTAGCCGATGTTGGGAGTGATGCCGTGCTTGTTCTGGAATGTCCGGATCGCCGTGCAGTCGGCGGCGGACTGCCTGCCGTCGACCGGCCGGCCCAGGAACTTCTCCACCTGCTTCTGGTGCGGCCCGGCGCTCGTGGTGCAGCTCGCGGCCTGCGCCGGTGCCGCGGTGAAGGCGAGCGCGAGCGGCGTCACCAGTCCCGTCACGCCCAGCGCTATGACGCCTCGTTTGCGTATGCCCCCCATGGCGGCCTCTCTCCTTCCGGTTCCCTGGTGGTTCGCCCGGTCCTCCCGGGCTCTCCCCAGCGCGATTCCCGCGGTGTCGGACTACTAGACCCGGCCGGGGAGGGCATGGTTGTGGTTCCGGTCAGGTTGTGACGAAACGGTGAAGTTCAGACCGTATCGCACGCCCGGAGCAGCTCCACCGCCCGGGTCAGGGTCTCCGGTGTGGCCGTGAACGGCAGCCGGAGGTGGCGGTCCAGCGTGGCGCGGTCGGTGGCGAAACGGGGGCCCGGGCCGAGGGCCAGGCCGCGTGCGGCCGCCCTCGCCGCGAGGTCGGCGGCGCGCGGTCCGGCGCCGCCCAGGCACAGCCACAGGCTCAGTCCGCCCGCCGGGACGGTGTACGTCCAGCCGGTGCCGGCGAGCAGCCCGGCGAGGTGGTCGCGCTGGGCGCGCAGCCTGGCCCGGCGGTCGGCGAGCAACGCCGGGAGCGGTGCGCCGAGGAGTTCGGCGGCGATGAGCTGTTCCAGGGGCGGCGGGGCGAGCCGGGCCTGGAGCGGACGCGGCAGCAGGTGCCGCACGAGGTCCGCGGTGGCCCGGATCCAGCCGACCCTGAGGCCGCTCCACAGGGTCTTGCTCGCGGAGCCGATCTGGATCACCCGCGCCCCGGCGAGGTGCGGCTCGGCGCCGGGCGGAGTTCTGAGGTCCATCTCGCGCAGGGTCTCGTCGGCGAGCACGGTCAGGCCGTGTCGGCCGGCGAGCGCGGCGACGGTCCGGCGGACGGCGGGGTCCATGTGGGCGCCGGTCGGGTTGTGGAAGTCGGGGACCAGGTACGCGAGTCGGGGGCGGTGGCGGCGCACGGCGGCGGTGAGGCGGGCGACGTCCCAGCCGTCCGCGGTGGAGACGGGGACGGGCAGCAGCCGGGCGCGGCGGGCGCGCAGCACGGCGAGGGCGCCGGGGGAGGCGGGGTTCTCCACCAGCACGGGCGCGGCGCGGTCGGTGTGCAGATGGTCCAGGAGCAGGGTGAGGGCGGCCTGGGCACCGGTGGTGACCAGGATCTGCTCGGGGCGGGTGGGGAGTCCGGCGCGGGTGTAGCGGTCGGCCAGCAGGGCGCGCAGCCGGGGCAGGCCGGCGGTGGCGGCGCCGGAGTCCACGAGCAGGGGCGCGGTCAGGTCGGCGGCGCGGGCGAGGGCGGCGCGGTAGGCGTCGTGGGGCGCCGCGGTCAGGGCGAGGGTGAGGTCGAGATCGGCGCCGGGGGCACCGCCCCGGTCGAGGGACCAGGGCGCGGTGCGTTCGGTGAGGAGGGCGGGCAGGCGTACGGCGCTGCCGCTGCCGTGCCGGGTGCGCAGCCAGCCGTCGGCGCGCAGCAGGCCGAGCGCGGCGACCACCGTGCCCCGGCTCAGCCGCAGGGCGCGGGCCAGTTCGCGTTCCGCCGGCAGCCGGGTGCCGACCGGGAGCCGGCCGTCGATCACGGCGTCCCTCACCGCGGCGGCCAGGGTCCGGGCGAGGGGGCCGGGCCGGTCGCGCCAGTCGCCGAGCGCGGCGACGAATCCAGTGTCCACGGGTCCAGTTTTACCGGTCCACTCGCGGTGAAGTGGACCAGGCAACGGGAGATCGCGGTGAAGGCCCCCGGCGGAGCGGAGCGGTCCAGGGGCCCGGGCCGCACCGCATACGGAGGTCGTCGCGTGCGGTGCGGCCGGACGCCCGGGCCGCGTGCCGACTTCGGTGACCGGCGTGCCGCCGAGCGGGTGCGGCGGGTGCGGACGGCTTGCACCTGACGTACCGTCAGGTGCCTCGGACGGCCGTGCGGAAGCCGGTGTGGACGGCGGTGAGGCCGCCGTCGACCACCAGCGTGGTCCCGGTGATCCAGGCGGCGTCGCGCGAGGCGAGGAAGGCGACGGCGGCGGCGATGTCCTCCGGTTCGCCGACCCGGCCCAGCGGGTACACGGCGCGGACGGCGTCGAGGGCGTCCTCGCGTCCCTCCCATGCCGAGGTGCGGACCGTGCCCGGTGCCACGAGGTTGACCCGGACGCCCCGGGGCGCCGCGTGCCCGGCGAGGGTCCGGGTGAGCGAGCCGAGGCCGGCCTTGGCGGCGCTGTAGGCGTGGTTGCCGAAGTCCTGCAGGCCGTTGACGGAGCCGATGTTCACGATCGCGCCGCGTCCGGAGGCGGCGAGGTGCGGCAGGGCGGCCCGGCAGCAGCGGTGGGTGCCGGTGAGGGTGACGTCCAGGTCACGCGCCCAGGCCTCGTCGGGGTCCTCCTCGTACAGCGGGACGTCCGGGCTGCAGTGGGCGGCGCAGTTGACGAGCACGTCGAGGGAGCCGAAGGCGGCGACGGCGCGGGACACGGCCGCCTCCACCGCGGCGCGGTCGGCCACGTCGCAGCCGAACGCCTCGGTGGTCAGGCCCGCTTGACGCAGGACGGCCGCGGTCCGTTCGGCCTCGGCCGGGTCCCGGTCGGTCACCAGGACCCGCCCGCCCTCCTCCGCGAGCCGCCGGGCGACGGCGGCGCCGATCCCCCGGGCGGCCCCGGTGACGAGAACTCCGTGCCCTGCGAAGCGCGTTGGATTGCTCATGGGCCGACGGTACGTCCCCGCGGGCGCGGATTCATGGGTGCGGCCCCGGGTTTCGTGGTGACGGCGGGGTGCCGGGGGTGGCCGATGACGCAGCCGGGTGTCACCGGTAGCCGGTGACGTTCGCCGGTTCGCCCGGGTCCTGCACCTCGGTCAGGTAGCGCCAGGCGTCCGGGCGGCTGCCGTCGAGATCGGTGAAGCCGTACACCTTCGCCAGGCCGCCGCTGGAGAGGGACTGCCCGTTGAACCGGGCCACGTCCGGGTCGGCGGCCAGCGCGGCGACGGCCCGGCCGGTGAAGCGCGGGGTCTCGGAGATGGCGAAGTGGGGTTCGCGTGCCAGCGCGTCGCGCCAGTTCTCCTCGCGCACGCCGAACGCGTCGAGCATGATCTCCGAGCGCATCCAGCCGGGCGTCAGCGCCACCGCCGTCGCGCCGCGCGGCCCGAGTTCGTGGCCGAGGGCGAAGGCCATGCGCAGCACGGACGCCTTGGCGAGGTCGTAGAAGAAGTTCACGCGATAGGTGTCGCGGTTGTACTCGGCGTTGCCGTCGGTGATCTCCACGACCAGGCCGCCGGGCCGGCGCAGCAGCAGCGGCAGCGCGTAGTGGCTCGTGACGGCGTGGGTCTCGACCGCGAGGCGGAGCAGCCGCAGCCCGTTGTCGAGGTCGTGCTCCCAGACGGGGGTGTCCCACGCGAACAGCTTCTCCCCGCCCCAGATGTCGTTGACGAGGACGTCGAGGCGGCCCCGTTCGTCCGCGATCCGGTCCACCAGGTGCCGTACGGCGGACCGGTCGAGGTGGTCGGCCGGTACGGCGATGCCCCGGCCGCCGGCCTCGGTGACGAGGTCGGCGGTGTCCTCGATGGTCTCGGGGCGGTCGTACTCGGAGCGGCGGGCGCGGGTGCTGCGGCCGGTGACGTACACGGTGGCGCCGGCCGCGCCGAGTTCCACGGCGATGCCCCGGCCCGCGCCCCGGGTCGCCCCGGCGACCAGCGCCACCTTGCCGTCCAGCGGTCCTGTCATGTCTGTCTCCCGTGTGCCGTGACTGCGGTTGCGTCACCCACCCTCACGGGAAAACCGGACACCCTCTGTCGGTGTTCGGGGACGGGCCCGCGGTCAGTGCCCGCGCTCGATCCACTCCTGGAGGTGGGGGGCCTCCGCGCCGATGGTGGTGGAGTCGCCGTGCCCGGTGAGGACCTCGGTCCCGGGCGGCAGGGCGAGGAGGCGGTCGCGGATGGAGTCGATGATGGTCGGGAAGTGCGAGAAGGAGCGTCCGGTGGCGCCCGGGCCGCCCTGGAAGAGGGTGTCGCCGGTGAACACGATGCCGAGTCCGGGGTCGTACAGGCAGACGGCGCCCGGGGCGTGTCCGGGGGTGTGCAGGACGGTGAGGTCGGCGCCGGCGGCCTCGATGACCTGGCCGTCGAGCAGGTGCCGGTCGGGTTCGCGGTGCGGGTGGGTCTGCTTCCACAGCGGCAGGTCGTCGGGGTGCAGCCAGATCGTGGCGCCGGTCAGCTCGGCGAGCGCCGGGGCCGCGTTGACGTGGTCGTTGTGGGCGTGGGTGCACACGATGGCGGTCAGGCGCCGGTCGCCGACGGCGTGGGCGATGGCCTCGGCGTTGTGGGCGGCGTCGATGACGATCACCTCCCGGTCGTCACCGACGAGCCACACGTTGTTCTCCACGTCCCAGGTGCCGCCGTCCAGGGTGAACTGGCCGCTGGTGACGAGGCGTTCGATACGCGCGGTCATCACAGCACCACCACCGAGCGCAGCACGTCGCCGTGGTGCATCCGCTCGAACGCCTGCTCCACCTGGTCGAGTTCGATGGTCTCGGTGACGAACGCGTCGAGCGGCAGGCGGCCTTGCAGGTGGAGGTCGATCAGCATGGGGAAGTCGCGGCTGGGCAGGCAGTCGCCGTACCAGCTCGACTTCAGGGCGCCGCCGCGGCCGAAGACGTCCAGCAGGGGCAGTTCGAGCTTCATGTCCGGGGTGGGGACGCCGACGAGGACGACGGTGCCGGCCAGGTCGCGGGCGTAGAACGCCTGCCGGTAGGTCTCGGGCCGGCCGACGGCCTCGATGACGACGTCGGCGCCGAAGCCCCCGGTCAGCTCGCGGACCGCCTCGACGGGGTCGGTCTCCTTGGAGTTGACGGTGTGGGTGGCGCCCAGGGAGCGCGCCGTCTCCAGTTTGCGGTCGTCGATGTCGACGGCGATGATCCGGCCCGCGCCGGCCAGGTTCGCCCCGGTGACGGCCGCGCCGCCGACACCGCCGCAGCCGATCACGGCGACCGAGTCGCCGCGGCCGACGTTCCCGGTGTTGATGGCGGCGCCGATGCCGGCCATCACCCCGCAGCCGAGCAGGCCCGCGACCGCCGGGGAGACGGCCGGGTCGACCTTGGTGCACTGGCCGGCCGCGACGAGGGTCTTCTCGGCGAAGGCGCCGATGCCGAGCGCCGGCGACAGTTCCTGGCCGGTCGCGGCGAGGGTCATCTTCTGCCGGGCGTTGTGGGTGTCGAAGCAGTACCAGGGCCGGCCGCGCAGGCAGGCCCGGCACTGCCCGCACACCGCGCGCCAGTTGAGGATGACGAAGTCCCCGGGGGCGACGTCGGTGACGCCCTCGCCGACCGACTCCACGACGCCGGCGGCCTCGTGGCCGAGCAGGAAGGGGAAGTCGTCGGAGATGCCGCCCTGCTTGTAGTGCAGATCGGTGTGGCAGACACCGCAGGCCTGGACGCGTACGACGGCCTCACCGGGCCCCGGGTCCGGCACCACGATCGTCTCGATCCGCACGGGCTCGTCCTTGCCCGGTGCGATCACGCCGCGTACTTCCTGCGCCATGGCCTGTCCCTTCATCGAATGCCTTCGCCGACGACCCTACGACGCGACCGAACGGTAGCGGGACGGATCACGCACATGATCGCGGATCCCGCCGGCCGCCGTCGGCCGCGACGCGGGCCGGGAGGTCGGCGGAGGCGGACGGGGACGGCGTTCACCGGCCCGAGCACGGGCGCCGCGGGAGCGATGACCTGCTCCAGCTGGTGCAGCTGGTTCAGTCGCGCAGGTGCTTCAGCTCCTGCACCTGGTCGCTGACCTTCGCCACCCGGTCCCGGTGCGGGGCCGGGATGCCACCGGCCGTGAGCGAGTCCAGCGCGGACAGGGCGCCGAGCTTTCCGATGACGGGCACGCCGGTGTTCGCCGCGTCCGCCTGGGCCGCGGCGCGGCCGGCGGCCAGACCGACGACGGCGGCGATACGTCGTGTGGAGATCATGCCCTCGGCAACGGCCCGGGGCCCGGGCCGGACACGGGCCGCGGGGCCGGCTCACCCGTGAGGTGGAGCGTACCGGCCGCGCTTGCCGGGGCCGCCGGGACGGAGGAGTCTCGTGAGGGGGACCCGTGCGGCCCGCTCGATGCCGGGCCGCGGGCGCCCGAAGGAGGTCACCATGGCCGGCACGACAGGCTCCGCCTTCGACACCGAGACACTGCGCCGGGGCATCGAGGGCGACACCGGCAACACGCTTCTGTCGCTCTACGCGGACGACGCGCGGATCCGCATCGTGGACCGCGACCACCAGCCCAGTCGTCCCACGGTGCTGCGCGGCCGGACGCAGATCGCCGAGCTGCTGGACGACGTCTACCACCGCGACATGACGCACCGGCTGGAGCGGTGCGTCATCCAGGGTGACCACGCCGCCTACACCGAGTCCTGCGAGTACGCGGACGGCACCCGGGTCCTGGCCGAGTCGATGCTCACGCTGCGGGACGGCAGGATCGCCGACCAGCTCGTCGTCCAGGCCTGGGACGACTAGACGACCGGGCCCGGCACCGGAGGAAGGGTGGTCCAAGGGGCGTACACACGCTCGGTTACGCTGTACGCGGGCCGTGACTGGCGCTGAGGTGGAGTACCACCGGGGAGCGGCCCGTGGAGGCAGCCGCGCGCCTGGGCGAGAAGAGTCGACCAGCCCAGGAGTGTGCAGCATGACCCAGACCCAGGCCGCCCGTCTGATGGACGGCACCGCGCTCGCCCGCCGCATCGTGCGGGAGACCGCGCACCGGGCCGCCGGCCTCACCGCGCGCACCGGCACCGCGCCGTGTCTCGCGACCGTGCTGGTCGGCGAGGACCCGGCGTCCGTGACCTACGTCCGCATGAAGCAGAACCGCTGCCGCGAGGCCGGCATCACCTCCCGGCACATCGCGCTGCCGGCCACCACCACGACGGACGGACTCGTCGGCACGCTCCGGGAGTTGTCGGCCGACCCGGACGTGCACGGCATCCTGCTCCAGCATCCGGTGGGCGACCACGTCGACGAGCGGGCCGCGTTCGAGGCGATCGCGCCGGAGAAGGACGTGGACGGTGTCACGTTCGCCTCGTTCGCCACGATGAGCTTCGGGCTGCCGGGCTTCGTCTCCTGCACGCCGGGCGGCATCGTGCGGCTGCTGGACGAGTACGGCGTCGACCCGGCCGGGAAGCGGGCCGTGGTGGTGGGCCGCAGCGCGATCCTCGGCAAGCCGGTGGGCATGCTGCTGCTGGCGCGGGACGCGACCGTGACGTACTGCCACTCGCGCACCCGGGACCTGTCGGCGGCGGTCCGCGAGGCCGACATCGTCGTGGCCGCGGTGGGCCGGCCGCGGCTGATCCGCGGGCAGGACGTCAAGCCGGGCGCGGTCGTGATCGACGCGGGCTACAACCCGGGGAACGTGGGCGACGTCGACTTCGACTCGGCCGTGGAGCGGGCCTCGCTGATCACGCCGGTGCCGGGCGGCGTCGGCCCGATGACGATCGCCACGCTCCTGGAGCAGACGGTGACGGCCGCCGCCCGGCAGCTCGGGGCGTAGGGGCGGCGGCACGCGTCCGGCGCCGTACTCGGTGACGGCCCGGGTGAGGAGCCGGGGCCGGCGGACGGCCGGGGCACCGAGGGTCCCCGGGCCGGGGGCGGTACCGGGGCGCGCGTCGGGCAGCGGCGCCCGCCGAGTTCCCTCGCCGCCGTCCCCGCAGCCGGTCCCGGGCCGCCCGGGGCCGGGTGCCGGTCGCCGGGCCCGCGTCCGGTGGCCTGTCACGTTCCGGCCCGCGCCCCGCCGGCGGCCGTGACGCGGACGGCGTCGTCGGCCGCCCGCCGACGCGGACGGACGGTCGCCCCGAAGCCGGTGCGGGAACGCGTACCGGACAATCACGCGGGCGCACGGGTGCCGGAGCGGCGGGAGCGGTCATACTGGCCGTCGTGCGCGTTGCGATCATGACGGCGGGGTCCCGGGGCGACGCGGCCCCCTACACCGGGCTCGGGCACCGGCTGGCGCTGGCCGGGCACGAGGTCACGCTGGTCACCCACGGCCGCTTCGAGCCGCTGGTGGCGGGGTCGGGGGTGCGGTTCCACGCGCTGCCGGTGGATCCGCGGGCGGAACTGGAGTCACCGCGCGGCCGGGGCCTGCACCGCAGCGCCGGCGGGCCCGGAAAGTTGCTGCGGGTGGTGGAGCTGGCCCGGCGTCTGGTGGGACGGATGACCGAGGACCTGCTCGACGCGGCGCGGGACAGCGAGGTGCTGCTGCTGTCCGCCTCGGTGGCACCGCTCGGGCACACGCTCGCCGAGGGGCTGCGGCTGCCCAGCCTGGGCGTGTATCTGCAACCCCTCGCGGCCACACGGGAGTTCGCCCCGCCGGTGCTCGGCGGGGGCGCCTGGGGCGGGACGGTGAACCGGCTCGCCGGACAGGGGGTGGGTCTGGCCGTGGAGCATGTCTTCTCCGGTACCGTGCCGGCCCTGCGCACGCGGCTCGGCCTGCCGCCGCTGGGCACCGGTGCCGCGCGACGGTGCCGGGAGCGACGGCACTGGCCGGTGCACCACGGCTTCAGCCCGGTGGTGGTGCCCCGGCCCGCCGACTGGCGGGCCGGCCTGGAGGTGGGCGGCTACTGGTGGCCGTACGACACCGACCGGGAACTCCCCGAGGAGGTGCGGAAGTTCATCGAGGCCGGGCCGCCGCCGGTGTTCGTCGGGCTGGGCAGCGCCACCGTGCCGGACGCCGGGCGGCTGAGTGGGCGGGTGGTGGCGGCGCTGCGGCGGGCCGGGCTGCGCGGGGTGATCCAGCGCGGCTGGGGCGGGCTGGCGGCCACCGGAGACGACATGCTGACCGTCGGCGAGGTGCCGCACTCGCTGCTGTTCCCGAGGATGGCCGCCGTGGTCCATCACGCGGGCGCGGGCACCACGGCGGCGGGGCTGCGCGCCGGGGTGCCGGCGGTTCCGGTGCCGGTGCAGTTCGACGCGGGGTTCTGGTCCGCCCGGCTGGTGGCGCTGGGGGCCGCCCCGGCCGTCGTACCGCTGCGCCGGCTGAGCGTGGACGCGCTGGCCTCGGCGCTGGCCCGGGCCACCCGGGACCCGGGGTTCCGGCGCCGCGCCGAGTCCCTGGGCGCCCGGATCCGGGACGAGGACGGCACGGCCCCGGTGCTGGCCGCCCTGGACCGGCTCGGCGGCTGAACCGGGCCCCGGGCGTCAGCCGGTGGTCAGCACCATGCGGAAGCGGGCGGCGCCGGAGAGCATCTTCTCGTAGGCCTCCCCGGCCCGCTCCAGCGGCACCGTCTCGGTCATCGGGCGGATGCCGTGCAGGGCGCTGAAGGCCATGGCGTCCTCGATGTCCCGCGCGGTGCCCGAGGGGTGTCCGCGGACGACCCGCCCGCTCATGATCAGCTGCACCGGGCTGATGCCCAGCGGCTCGGGGGTGGCGCCGATGACGGTCAGTTCGCCGCGCGGGGCCAGCCCGTCCACGGTCGCCGTGATGGCCTCGGAGCTGCCGGCGGTGGCCAGGACGGCCTTCGCCCCGCCGAGGGAGCCCAGTGCCTCGGCGACCGGGGCCGGTGCCGTGCTGTCGACGTAGTGGTGGGCGCCGAGCCGCCTGGCGAAGTCGGCCTTCTCGGCGCCCCGGGCGATCGCCACGGTCTCGAAGCCCATCGCCACCGCGTACTGCACGCCGAGGTGGCCGAGGCCCCCGAGGCCGAGCACCGCGACCAGGTCGCCCGGCCCGGCCGGACCGCGCCGCAGCCCGTTGTACGTGGTCACGCCCGCGCAGGCCAGGGGCCCGGCGTCGGCCGCGGCGAGCACGTCGGGGATCCGGGCCAGGGCGTCGACGGGTACGGTCGTCCGCGCGCCGAAGCCGCCGTCGTAGGCCCAGCCGGGGACCTTCAGGGCGGTGCACACGACGAAGTCGCCCCGGCGGCAGGGCCGGCAGTGACCGCAGCTGCCGCCGAACCAGCCGACGGCCACCCGGTCGCCGACGCTCCAGCCGCGCTCCCCGGCGCCCTCGCCCAGTTCCTCGATCCGCCCGGCGATCTCGTGCCCGGGAACCTCGGGGAAGGTGACGCCCGGCAGTGCGCCGCCGACGAAGAGGGCGTCGCTGTGGCAGATCCCGCACGCCTCCACGGCGATCCGCACGCGGCCCGCTCCCGGCGGCCGGATCTCCCGGTCGGCGAGTTCGAAGGTGCCATCGGACGCGGTCACCTGGGCGACTCGGTAGGTACTCATGGCGCTCTCCGGGAAACGGGGCGACGGCCTTCATCCCCAGCAGACCAGCTCCGGCCCGATCACGCGCGCCGAGCCGGTCCGCACCCCCGCCGGCCTGCGCGTCGCCGTCTCGCCGGGTCCGGGGCGCCGGCCCGCCCGCCCGCGCCCGCGCCGTTCTCAGCCGGGTCCGGGCCGCCAGCCCTCCGGCCGGAGCATGCCCAGCAGCAGCCGGACCAGTTCGTCCACCACCTCGTCCAGCGTGGCGTCCACCCAGCCGGCCGTCCAGTCGTGCAGCAGCCCGTTGACGCCGCCGATGAAGGCCGTGGCCGCGAGGCGGTAGTCGCGCGGTGCCGCCTCCCCGCGGGCCACGGCCGCGTCCGCCTCGGCGCGGATGAGGTCGACCCAGCGGGCGCGGCGGGCCAGGCGCTGCTCCTCCAGGCGGGGGCTGACGCCGATGATCTCCATGAAGGCGATGCGGATGCGGCGCGGGTCGGAGGTGATGTCGCGGGCGTAGGCCCGGAAGAGGGCGGTGGCGCGGTCGGCCAGGGGCAGGCCGTCCGCGTCGGCGAGCGCGTCCAGGACGGCCTGTTCGGCCCAGCCGTTGACCTGGAGGTGCAGCGCGGCCAGGACGTCCTCCAGGGTGCGGAACTCCTCGTAGAACTGGCGGGTGGACAGGCCGGCGGCCTGACTGAGGGCGGCGACGGTGGTGCCGCGGTAGCCGGGGGTGCCGCCGAACAGCCGCAGCGCCGCGTCGAGGAAGCGGCGCCGCCGCTCGGCCTGCCGTTCCTCGGCGGACCGGCCGCCGTAGCGTCCCGTCGGCGCTCTGAGCCTGCCGCCCAACGCGTCCCCCTCCGTCGTCCCGCCGGTCCTCCAATCTTGTCGTGCACGCATCTTGTCGAGAAGGCCGGCCCTTCCTTACTTTTCAGTAAGTTCACTGTGAATGCGGCCGTGTTCAGATCCCCGGACTTCCCCCCGACCTCCCCCGAGGAAAGAGAGCCGTCATGGCTGCCTCCAGAACCAGGCACCTGTGCTCCATGGCCGTCGCCCTCGCCCTGGCCGTCGCCGGGCCGGCGACCGCCGCCTCCGCGCGTTCCGCCGCCCCCGACGGCCTGCGCGAGGTGCTGTTCGTCGGCAACAACTGGGACGGCACCGCCGATGTCATCCGCTCCTCCGGCGACTACGCGAAGATCGGCCGGATCGGCGTCGTCCCGGACAAGGCCGCGCGGATGGCGGAGATCAACGCGGATCCGATCAAGTGGATCTACTTCCAGGCGATCCGCAACAGCGTCGGCGAGGGGCACGACCAGTTCGCCGACGACATGTACTCCACCCCGGACGGCCGGTCCGTGGTGGTGTCCCGGCCGAGCTTCGCGGACGTGGTCTCCATCGACCTGGCCACCGGAGCCGTCGAATGGCGCTTCCCGGTGGCCGGTTACCGCGCCGACCACATGGCGGTCTCCCCCGACGGCACCCGGGTGGCGGTCTCCGCCTCCACCGCCGACACCGTGCATGTGCTCGACATCGCCACCGGCCGGCAGCTGGGGTCGTTCAAGACCGGCGCCAAGCCGCACGAGAACGTCTTCACCAAGGACGGCAAGTACCTCTGGAACATGTCCATCGGCGACGTCAACACCGACCTGGACGGGCCCGGCTGGGACTGGACCAAGGGCGACCGGCGCATCACGGTCGTGGACGCGACGACATTCCGGCAGGTCAAGGTCATCGACATGCGGCAGCGGCTGGACGCGTTCGGGCTGAAGGACTTCTCCGACGCGGTCCGCCCGGCCGCGTTCTCCCCCGACGAGTCCAAGCTCTACTTCCAGGTGTCGTTCTTCAACGGCTTCTTCGAGTACGACGTCGCCACCGACGAGATCACCCGGATGAAGACGCTGCCGAAGAACCCGGCGACCAGCGAGGACCGCACCACCTGGGTCAACGACTCGCGCCACCACGGCATCTCGATGAACCCCCAGGGCACCAGGCTGTGCGTCGCGGGCACCATGGACGACTACGCGACCGTGGTCGACCGGGTCTCGCTCCAGGAGGGGCCGCTGGTGCCGGCCGCCAAGCCGTACTGGGCGACGGTCAGCGGGGACGGCAAGGACTGTGTCGTCTCCGAGAGCGGCGCCGACCAGGTGACGGCGATCGACTTCGCCACCGGGCGGAAGGTGGCCTCGGTCCCCGTCGGCGACCACCCGCAGCGCGTCCGGCTGGGCCGTGTGCCGGCCGACTGGACGGGGCCGAGCGGCAGTTGACGCGTCCTCAGAACGTGGCCTCCGGGGGTGCCCCACTCACTCCCGGAGGCCACACCGCGCGAGTCGGCCGACGGTCGGCTCGGCCGGCCGGCGGCCGGCTCACTCCCCCGTCCGCCGCATGACGTTCGGCAGGTACTCCTTCCGGTTCAGCGGGTTGTGGCCGGTGCGCGGGCGTTCGGTGACGATGCCGTGGGTCACCGGGGCGTAGTGGTCGAAGGCCGTCTCCAGTTCGCCCTCGCCCCGGGTGAGCCCCGGCAGCCGCCGCTCCAGGGCGTGCACCCGGGCGGCCGGGCGCTGTGCCGGGGCGGCACCGGCGTCCCGCTCGGCGGGCGAGCGGGGTGATGCGTCCGCGCGGGGAACGCCGGGAGCCGTGCGGCGCCCGCTGCTCGGGGTCCCCCGTCACCCGTGCGTGCGGGTGCTGGTCTGGTCGGGCCGGCCGTCCGCGTGCAGGAGGGCGTGCGCCGGGTGCCCTCGTAGCGGAAACCGGCGCGCTCCGCGACGCGGCGGGACGCGGGGCTGGCCGTGGCGCGCAGCCGCATCCGGTGCAGGCCCGGGTCGTCCAGGGCCCGCCGGGCCAGTCGGCGGACCACCGTGACGGCGAGGCCGGCGCCGCGGGGCAGCAGCCCGTGGGGGACTTCGGCGCCGCCGCCCGCGAGGTCGACGTCGCCCGGCACGACGAGCCCGACGGCCGGGGCGTCCGGCCTCGCGAGGGCCCGCACCGCGCCGGTCCCGGCCCGCCACCGCTCGCGCATCCGGGCGATCCGGTCGCGGGCCTGTCAGGTTCCGGCCACGGTGAACAGGTTCCGCTTCCGGATGGCGGGGCCCTGCCCGGCGGCGAGCAGCGCGTCGGCCGTCATATGGCCGTGTCCGCGGGGTGCGACGTCGGGTATGCCGGCGCTGGAGATCGTTCCGGCATCGTCGCACAGGTGACCGCTACCGCCGGGGCAGCCGGTGCAGGGTCACGTCCGTGAGCGCCCCGTCGGCCGCCGTCGCCGTCAGGTAGGTGCAGTGCGGCTGGCTGCGGCGGTCGGTCGGGGAGCCGGGGTTGAGCAGGCGCAGGCCGCCGGGGGCGGTGGTGTCCCAGGGGATGTGGCTGTGCCCGAAGACCAGGACGTCCAGGTCGGGGAAGCGGGCCGCGCAGCGGGCCTCGCGCCCTTGGGCGAGGCCGGTCTCGTGGACCACGCCGAAGCGCAGGCCGCCCAGTTCGGCGTAGGCCACCTCGGGCAGCCGGGCGCGCAGCTCGGGGCCGTCGTTGTTGCCGTACACGCCGATCAGCCGGCGGCTGCGGCTCTCCAGCAGGTCCAGGGTGGCGGTGTCGACCCAGTCTCCGGCGTGCAGGACGACGTCCGCGTGCGGGAGTTCGGCGAGCAGCTGCTCCGGGAGCCGCTTGGCCCGCTTGGGCAAGTGGGTGTCGGACATGAGCAGAAGGCGCACGCCGCCAGTCTAGACCGCTCGTCCGGTGAGGCGGCGCACGCCGAAGGTGGTGCCGAGCACGGCGGCGCCGGCGCCGAGGGCGGTGGCGGCGGGGTGCCGGAGCAGGGTCTCCTGCCAGGAGCGGGCGTGCGAGGTGTCGTCGAAGGCGCCGTGCGCGCCCTGGTCGTCGGCGGGGGTGCGGTCGACCGGTTCGAAGAGGTTGTCCAGGTGGGCCGGCGGGACGCTGTCGGTCTGCTGGGAGTCGAAGCCGGTGCGGGCGAGGTAGCGGTCCAGCAGCGCCGGGGCGAGCCGGTTGGCCCAGAGGGTGGCGACGGTGGAGGCGCCGACGTAGTACTGCTTGCGGCGGGGGTGGTCGGCCGCGTACAGCACGCCCCGGGCGGCCACCTCGGGCTGGTAGATCGGCGGGACCGGCATGGGGTGCTTGGCCAGCCGGGAGCGCACCCACTGGAACTGGGGGGTGTTGACGGCGGGCATCTGGGCGATGGTGACGTGCACGTTGCTGCCGCGGTGCAGCAGTTCGGTGCGCAGGGAGGAGGTGAATCCGTTGATGGCGTGCTTGGCCCCGCAGTACGCCGACTGCAGCGGTATGGACCGCTCGCCGAGCGCGGAGCCGACCTGCACGATCGTGCCCCGGTCGCGGGGCAGCATGCGCTTCAGGGCGGAGCGGGTGCCGTTGACGAAGCCGAGGTAGGTGACCTGGGTGACCCGCTCGAACTCCTCGGCGGTGATCTCCTCGAACGGCGCGAACACCGTGGAGAACGCGCAGTTGATCCAGATGTCGATGGGCCCGAACGCCCGCTCCGCGGCCTCGGCGGCGGCCTCCAGCTGCGCCGCGTCGGACGCGTCGGCCACGTGTGTCAGGGGCCGTCCGCCGAGCGCCGCGACCTCGTCGGCCGCCATCTCCAGGCCGCCCTCGCCGCGCGCGACCAGGACGACGTCGGCGCCGCGCCGGGCGTACAGGCGGGCGGTGGCACGGCCGATGCCGGCGCTGGCGCCGGTGATGACGACGGTGGGGGGCATGGTTTCTCCTTTTCGAAGGTGCTCGGTGACGCGGCGCGGTCCGTCTCACTCCACCCGGTACGGCGCCGCGCGCTCCCGGGCGAGCATGAGGCCGAGTCCGGGTTCCCCGCCGGCGCCCGGGGTGACGCTGCCGCCGCACGGGTCGAGGGCGCCGTCGAACAGGAGGCGTTCGATGCGGACATGGTCGTGGAACCACTCCAGGTGGCGCAGATTGGGCACGGCGGCGGCAGCGTGCGCGTGGGCGTGCGGCGCGCAGTGCCCGGAGACGTCGAGCCCGCGCGCCTGGGCGAGCGCGGCGGCGCGCAGCCAGACGGTGATGCCGCCGCACCGGGTGACGTCGGCCTGGAGGCAGTCGACGGCCCCGGCGGCCAGCATGTGTCCGAAGTACGCCAGGGTGTAGCCGTATTCACCGGCGGCGACGTCGAGGGGGATCCGGTCCCGGATGCCGGCGAGGACGGTGAGGTGGTCGGAGGAGACGGGTTCCTCGAACCAGGTGACGCCCTGGTCGGCGAGCGCGGCCGCGACCCGTACCGCCTGGCCGCCGGTGTAGCCGCCGTTGGCGTCCACGTACAGCTCGGCCGTCTCGCCGATGGCCGCCCGCGCGCGGGCGACGCGTTCGAGGTCGCGGTCCTGCCGGGCGCCCCACGACTCCCCGATCTTGATCTTGACGCGGGGGATGCCCTGTTTCTCGGTCCAGCCGCGCAGCTGGCGTTCCTGCCGGGCGGCGTCGTAGGTGGTGAAGCCGCCGCTGCCGTAGACGGGCACCTCGGTGCGGGCGGCGCCGAGCAGGTGGACGAGGGGGAGGCCGAGCAGACGTGCCTTGAGGTCCCACAGGGCGATGTCGACGGCGGCGATCGCCTGGGCGGCCAGGCCGGGCAGCCCGGCGTTGCGCACGGCCCGGCACATCCGCTCGTTGGCGCGCGGCACGTCGTACGCGGACAGGCCGGTGACGGTGCCGGCGAGCAGTTCGCGGACGAGGGGGGCGGTGGCCGCGGGCGCGTAGGTGTAGCCGAGCCCGGTGGTGGCGCCGGAGCGGGCGGTGACCAGGACGAGGGTCGTCTTGTCCCAGGCGAGGGTGCCGTCCGCCTCGGGGGCGTCGGTGGGCACGGTGTAGACGGCCGTGTCGACCGCGTCCACGGCCGGCTGGTCGCTCATGGTCGCCTCCGGGACCGGCGCAGCCCGCTCACCGCGGCGGCGGTGCCCGCGGCGAGGGCGGCCACGCAGGCGGTGGTCGCCCAGCCCGCCCCGCGGGACGGTTCGCCGGGGCGGTCGGCCAGGCGTTCGGGGCGGTCGCCGGGCAGGTCGCCGTCCAGGGCGAGCGCGAGGACCTCGGCGAGGTGCAGCGCACGCCGGCCGGTGCCGCCCTGTTCGATCTGGGTGCGGCAGCTGAAACCGTCGGCGACGACCAGGCTGTCCGGCGCGGCGGCGCGCACGGCGGGCAGGACGCCCAGTTCGCCGACGGCCATGGACACCTCGTGGTGGCCGCGTTCGAAGCCGAAGTTGCCGGCCAGGCCGCAGCAGCCCTCGTCGAGCACCTCGGCGTCGAGGCGGGCGCGGCGCATCAGTTCGCGGTCGGCGTCGAACTTCGTCACGGCGTGCTGGTGGCAGTGGGTCTGCACGGTGGCCCGCCGGGCCAGTCGCGGCGGCTGCCAGTCCCCGGGGGCGTGGTGGACGAGGTGTTCGGCGAAGGTGCGCACCTGGCCGGCCAGCCGCTGGACGTCCTGGTCGTCGGGCATCAGCTCGACGGCGTCGGCGCGGAGGGCGGCCGTGCAGGAGGGTTCCAGGCCGATGACCGGCGTACCGGCCTCCAGGTAGGGCCGCAGCACGGCGAGGGTGCGGGTCAGCACCTTCTTGGCGGTGGCGAGTTGGCCGGTGGAGATCCAGGTCAGTCCGCAGCACGCCGGTTCGGTGGGGACGGCGACGTGGAAGCCGGCGTCCTCGAGGACACGGACGGCGGACCGGGCGATGGCGGGGTGGAAGTAGGTGCTGAAGGTGTCCGGCCACAGGACGACCGTGCGCGGGTCGGCGGGATCCGGTTCCGGCCGGTCGCGGGCCCGCCACCACTGGAGGAAGGACTCCTCGGCGAACACCGGTGCCCGGCGGGCCGCGTCGATGCCGGCGAGCCGCTTGCCGAGGCCGGCCAGTCCGGGGGCGTGCAGCGCGGAGTTCACCAGCCGGGGGGCGGTGCGGGTGAGCCGGGCCCACAGCGGGAGCCAGCCCATGGAGTAGTGGGCCATGGGGCGCTTGCGGCCCGCGTAGTGGTGGGAGAGGAACTCGGCCTTGAGGGTGGCCATGTCGACGCCGGTCGGGCAGTCGGACTTGCAGCCCTTGCAGGCCAGGCAGAGGTCGAGGGCGTCGTGGACGGCGGTGGAGCGCCAGCCGTCCTCGACCACGGAGTCCGGGTGCCCGCCGAGCATCTCGAACAGCAGCCGGGCCCGGCCGCGGGTGGAGTGCTCCTCCTCCATGGTGGCGCGGTAGGAGGGGCACATGACGCCGCCGGAGTGGCCGCGGCAGTTGCCGATGCCGACGCAGCGCATCACCGCCCGGTTGAAGGAGTGTTCGTCCTCGGGGAAGCCGAAGTGGGTGGCGGGGGTGGCGGGCCGCCAGGTGGGGCCGAGCCGCAGTTGCCCGTCGACCGGGTGGGGGTGGACGATCTTGCCCGGGTTCATCCGGTCGCCGGGGTCGAAGAGCGCCTTCAGCTCGCCGAACGCGGTCACGAGCCGCGGCCCGAACATCCGGGTGAGCAGTTCGCCCCGGGACTGGCCGTCCCCGTGCTCGCCGGACAGCGAGCCGCCGTAGGAGGCGACGAGGTCGGCGGCGCGCTCCAGGAACCGCCGGAAGCGCGCCACGCCCTCGGCGGTGCGCAGGCCGAAGGGGATGCGGGTGTGGACGCAGCCCTGCCCGAAGTGGCCGTACAGGGACGGGCGGCCGTAGTCGAACTCGGCGAACAGGCCCTTCAGGTCGCGCAGATAGTCGCCGAGCCGTTCGGGCGGTACGGCGGAGTCCTCCCAGCCCTCCCAGGTCTCCCGGTCGTCCGGCGGGCGGGCGGTCACGCCGAGTCCGGCCTCGCGGGCCCTGAGCATCTTCTGCTCGCGCTCCGGGTCGTCGGAGAAGGCGACGCCGCGGTCCTTCTCGTCGCGGCCGAGGGCGTGCAGCAGGGCGTGCGCCTGTTCGTCGACGGCCTCCTGGCTGTCGCCGCTGTACTGCACCATCAGCCAGCTGTCGCCCTCGGGCAGCACGGCGAGCGACTCCAGGTAGGCGCCCTCCTCGCGCATCAGCTGGGCCATCCGGTCGTCCAGGGCCTCCAGCTGGGTGGGGTCGCCGTGCTCCAGCAGGCGGGGTACGTCGTCGGCGGCGGCGCAGATGTCGTCGTAGCCGAGGACGAGCAGCGACTGGTACGCCGGCACGGGCACGAGGTCGAGTTCGGCGCGCAGGACGGTGACGAGGGTGCCCTCGCTGCCGACGAGCGCCTTGGCCAGGTCGAAGCCGTTCTCGGGCAGCAGGGAGTCCAGGTTGTAGCCGGAGACGCGGCGCGGGATGTCCGGGTAGCCGCGGCGGATGTCGGCCAGGTACTCGGTGGCGATGCGGTCCAGGCCGGCGTAGATCTCGGCGAGCCGGCCGCCGCCGGTGATGATCCGCTCCCGCTCGTCGGGCGGAGTGGGGCCGACCCAGGCGCGCTGCCCGTCGTAGGTGAGGATCTCCAGGCGGCGGACGTTGTCGACGGTCTTGCCGTAGGCCTGGGCGGAGGCTCCGCAGGAGTTGTTGCCGATCATGCCGCCGAGCGCGCAGTGGCTGTGGGTGGCCGGCTTGGGGCCGAACTGGAGCTTGTACCGGGCCAGCCGGCGGTTGAGTTCGTCCAGGACGATGCCGGGTTCCACCACGCAGGTGCGCCGGTCGGGGTCGACGGAGAGCAACCCGGTGCAGTACTTGGTCCAGTCGATCACCACGGCGGTGTTGGTCGTCTGGCCCGCGAGTCCGGTGCCGCCGCCCCGGGAGAGGACGGGGGTGTCGAAACGCGCGCACACCGACACGGCGCGGGCGGCCGCCTCCACGGTGCGGGGCACGACGACGCCGATCGGGGTCTGCCGGTAGTTGGAAGCGTCCGTGGAATAGGCTCCGCGGCTGCCCGTGTCGAAGCGGACCTCGCCGTCCACCTCGGCGTGGAGAGCCGCCTCCAGGCCGGACCTGTCCGCAGGGGTCATCTGCGCTCCTTGGATTCACCGACGTACTGCCCTGTCCGAGGCCGGGCGAGTACCCCCGCAAATAGACAGGCAAAACTGAACAGTTTGAGCTGGACAGTCTCGGCTGCCGGTCGTAGTCTGGCGTCCATGGCCGACATCTCCGACTCCGCCGCCCGCTCCGCGCGTGATCTGCGCGTGGTCTTCAGCAGGCTGCGGCGCCGCATCCGGGAGGTGGCGCAGGACGCCGACCTCAGCCCCTCGCAGGAGTCGGCGCTCACCCTGGTCGGCAAGCACGGCGCGGCCACGGCCAGCGCGCTCGCCGCCGCCGAGGGGGTGCGGCCGCAGTCCATGGCCACCACGCTCACCGCGCTGGAGCGGCACGGGCTCATCCGCCGGGCCCCCGACCCCGACGACGGCCGCCGCCAGCTGGTCACGCTGACCGACGCCGGCCGGGCCCGCGTCGAGGGCAACCGGCAGGTCCGCGAGGAGTGGCTGGCCCGCGCCTTCCAGGACCGCTACACCGAGGAGGAGCGGCGCACGGTTCTCGCGGCGCTGGAGCTGCTGGACCGGCTGTCCGCGCCGTAGCCCCCGGACCCCGCCACCCGCACCGGGCCACCGGCCCCTGCCCCGCCGCGCGCGGCCGCGGCCGCGGCCGTTCCCGCCCCGGTGGTCCTCGCCCCCGTGCCCGGCGCACGCCCGGCCGTGTCCGTGCCGGGTGACCTCACGCCGCGGCCGGCCACGACCGCCGGGGCGCCCCCGGCCGGCTCACCCCGGGAACCGGAAGCCCCGGGGACCGGAAACCACCGGGGACCGGAAACCACCGAAACACCAGGAACACCGAAAGGCCCGACCCGCCCATGTCGCTCAGCACGCTCGACCCCCGTACCGCCCTCGTCGCGATAGACCTCCAGAACGGCATCGTGGCGATGCCCACGCAGCCGTACCCGGGCCCGGTGGTGGTCTCCCGCACGGCGGAACTCGCCGGCGCCTTCCGCTCCCACGGCCTGCCCGTGGTCCTGGTCCGGGTCTCCTTCGCCGCCGACGGGGCGGACGCCGTCCCCGGCCGTGCCGAACGCGGGCCCCGCGGACTCGCCTTCCCCGAGGGCTGGGACGTCGTCGTGGACGAGCTGTCCGGCCACCCCGGCGACATCCGGGTCACCAAGCACAACTGGAGCGCCTTCCACGGCACCGACCTGGACGTGCAGCTGCGCCGCCGGGGCATCACGCAGATCGTGCTGGCCGGGATCGCCACCAGCATCGGCGTGGAGTCCACCGCCCGCGACGCCTACGCGCACGGCTACCACGTCACCCTCGCCACCGACGCCATGGCCGACGCCGACGGCGAGGCGCACGCCAACAGCGTGGAGCGGATCTTCCCGCGCCTCGGCGAGACCGGCACGGCCGCCGAGATCGCGGAGCTGCTCGACAAGACCCGCGTCTGATCCCCGGGGCCGGGCAACCGGACTCCTCAGTCCTCGCCGCGCACGACGGTGTCCTCGGCGTCCGGGCCCCGGCGTCGCGGCGCGGCCGGGTCCGGGAGCGCCGGCAGGCAGGTGCGCACCCCCCTCTCCCGCCGCCGGGCCTGGGCCCAGCCGGTCTCCGCGTAGGGTATGGCCGGTTTCGTCTCCGCGTGCGCGGTCATGCCGTCCCGCTTCCTTCCGTGTCTCCCCGGATGCCCCGGGCGCGCACCGCGCCCGCGGGCCCCTTCCGCACCGGGTCAGGTCCGGCCGCCGCCACCGCCGCCGAACGACCCGCTGGACCCCGGCGACCAGCGCGGACGACTCTGGTCGGCGGCGCGCTTGGTGCCGACGTTGCCGAGCTGGTGCGGGGTGAGGCGGTCACTCCCCTCGGCGGCCCGGGGCATCTCGTCGGGCTCCCGGACCTCGAGGGTCTCGCCCACCGGACCCCCCGGCGGCATCTGGGGCTGCTCCTCCGGGCGCGGCGGCGCGGGCTCGCGCTCGCGCACCTTCGCGCCCAGCCGGAAGGCCCAGATGATGCCCGCGACGAGGGCCACTCCGGCGATCAGGATCAGGACGTATCCGAAGGTCTGGGCGCCCGTGGCCGCTTGGTACATGGCAGTGTTCATGACCGTCGGGTACCCGGAGCCGGGCCGCGGATGCCTGGCCCGGGGCCCCTACGGCGCTCAGTCCTCCCCGCTGGCCGCCGCGCGTTCCACCTCCGCCTCGACCTCGGCGCGGGGCCGGCCCGTGTCCCGGGCGTACTCGCTCACCGCCGTCTGCACATCGCGGGCGAGGTCACGCCAGGCCCGCAGGGCGGTCTCGTAGGTGCCCGCCTGGACGCCCGTCAGCCGCCGCTCGGCCGGCGGACCGTAGGCCTCCCGCAGTTCCTGGACCTGAATCTGGGCGGCGTCGGCCGCGCGCTGTTTCGCGACCAGTTCTTCGAAGGTGTGCGACACGCCAACCGACCTTAGGCAGCTTCGGCCCTCCCGCCCAGAGCGACCTGCGGAAGTGGCCGGACCCGCACCCGTGTGGCGGGTCCGGCCGCCGGCGTTTCCGTCGGGTCAGGACTCCTGCGCGGCCTTCCGCTGGAACCGGGCGAAGATCCAGGCGCTGTCCGTCTCCCCCTCGGGGACGTTGAAGCCGGTCGTCGTCTGGGTGTCCTTCAGCCTTCTGAAGCCGGTGATCTCCACGTCGTACTCGACGTTGTCGACGTACACCTTCTCGGGCACGTGGAATTCCTGCAATTGGACGATGTCGTTCGGATTCGGGCCTTGGTTGGGTGTCTCGTTGTGACGGAAACGCACATTGATGTCGCGGTCGAAGTTCCCGTTCTCGAAGTGCACCCTGATGGTGAGGTACACCCAGAACTGTGACTGGTCCGCGAGGAAGACCGGATAGTTGTAGTGCGTGAACTGGCCAATCGGGAATTCGCGGCCGTTGAGGATCGCCTCCATGGGATGGCCTTCGAAGTCGTAGCCGCTCACATTGCCGCCGGAGGCGGGCTGCCCCCATCTGATCTTGCCGGTGTTCACTCCCGTGAGACCCGGAAGGTTCGCACTGGTCCCCGTGAACGTGCCGCTGGTCTCGATGAGCCCCACTGCGGGATTCCCCTTTCCCTGGGCTTCGCCGAACGAGTTCGCTGCCGTATTGCTCCCGGTTTCCGGGAACAGGTCGTCGCCACTCTATGAGCCCGGGCCGGGGGCGACGAAACGAGAAATCAGGACAAAGGAAAAACCTTCCGTTCCGCCTACCCCGGCTCGCCGGCGCCCACCGTCCCGCCCGTCCCCCCGGTCGGGATGACCAGCAGCTTGGTGACCGAGCCGTCGTCGCCGACGACGTCCCGGACGTGGCGGAAGCCGAGGCGGCGGCACATGGCCAGGCTGGCGGTGTTCCCGGCGCCCACCATGCCGTACGCCTCGGTGAGCCCGAGGTTGTCGGCGGCGTGCCGAAGCAGGCCGCGGACCACCTCGCCGCCCAGGCCGCGCCCCCAGTAGCGGGGGACGAGGGCGGTGACGAGTTCGTGGCCGTCGACGTTGCCGGTCGGCTTGACCTCGGCGTGGCCGACGTAGTGGCCCTGGTGCCACAGGCCCCACACGTCGAACCGGCGCTGCGGGTAGACGTCGGAGAGGATGGCGCGGAACAGCTCGCGGATCTGCGGTTCGGGCACGAGGTCCTGCCCCATCCAGCGGCACACCTCCTCGTCGCGCAGCAGGGTGACGAAGACGTCCTCGTGCTCGGGCCGGTAGGGGAGGAAGTCCAGGCGTTCGGTGCGCAGGACGGGGGTCATGGCGGCCTCCTCGGGAGTGCTGCGGTGCGGTGGGGCCGAGGGCGGTGGGGCGCCGGGGCGGCGGCTCGTGGGGGGAGGGGGCGGGGGGGGGGGGGGGGGGGGGGGGGGGGGGGGGGGGGGGGGGGGGGGGGGGGGGGGGGGGGGGGGGGGGGGGGGGGGGGGGGGAGGGGGGAGGGG